>CAIMNS010000038.1 GCA_903842945.1 uncultured Burkholderiales bacterium | reverse complement strand
TGATTGCATCGTAGCTTGGATTGCTCATGGTAAAGGGGTTGATGGCATGGGTGCCAGTTGTCCCTATGAGCAAGGTGTAACCATCCGGGTTGGATTGCGCTACTTCTGCGCAACCAATTGCACCGGCTGCACCAGCTCGGTTGTCAACGACCACACTGACGCCCAGTAAATGGGTCAATCGTTGTGCGACTCGACGACCCAATATATCCGTTGAACCACCAGGTGCAAAAGGGACCACCAAGCGGATAGATTTATTGGGAAATTGACCTTGAGCATAAGACACCGAGTTCGTGTTCCACAAGTTCGCACCCAAGCAAGCAGCCAATGCCTTGATGACATAACGGCGAGGTAGGGGAGGTGTCTTTTTGTTAAAACGCATAGTTAAATGATTGTGATCTCTTGAATTTCAGCGTCATTGAACCCAAACTCTTGCAACACCTCAAATGTGTGCTCGCCCAAAGTCGGCGGGGGTGTTCGGATTTGGCCAGGAGATGCAGAATATTTGACGGCAATTGAGGGCGTGACCATATCCCCCGCTAAGGGGTGAGTGTAGTGGTGAAAAAATCCAGAGTCCTTGAGATACGGATCGGTTGGTAGATCGGCCAGCATTCTTACTTTGCCATTGGGGACATCTGAACGATCTAAAACCTCCCTCCAATAGGCGGTGGTGTTCGTTTTGAGTTTGTTGGCCACAAACGCATAAAGTTCTGGAAAATGCAAGGAGCGGTCTACGAGTTTTGCAAAACGTGGATCTGAAGCCATTTCAGGCTGACCAAGCGCCCCAAAGAGTCGTTTCCACTGATCATCGCTGGTGGCCATGAGGCATACATACCCATCTTGTGTTGCAAAGGGTTTGCGATCTTTCATCAAGGCGCGCTGATAGCCCAATTCACCTTGTGGATTGTCGAATTGGGCTGTCCAAAGGTGTTCAATCAAGTTAAAGGAGAGGACGCTTTCAAGCATTGGAACCTCCACCTCTTGACCTTGACCTGTTTTTTCGCGGTGGTACAAAGCCATGGCGACAGAAGAGGCCAGAACATAACCACAAAACTTATCGCAAAAAGCCATTGGGAAATAATAAGGCTGTCCGTGAAAGAGGTGATTGATGCCGCCAATGCCACTCTCACCTTGAATCACGTCATCATAAGCTGGACGTTCCGCGTCAGTTCCGTTGGAGCTGTAGCCCTGACCCGCTGCATAAACAATGCGTGGATTGATACTGCTGATATCCTTGTAGGAAATACCTAAGCGCTCAGTCGCACTTCTTCGCATGCTATGAATGAAAACATCGCAGTCCTTCACCATCTTGTACAGCGCTTGGAGTGCTTTTGGATTTTTAAGATCTAGCACCACTGAGCGCTTGTTTCGGTTCATGCCCAAAAAAAGAGCTGACATTTTTTCATGGCGTTGTGGACCAATGTCCCTGTTCATGTCCCCACTTGGAGACTCTACCTTGATCACTTGCGCACCCATGTCGCCCATGATCTGAGTTGAAATTGGACCCAAAATGAATTGGCTTAAGTCCAATACTTTAATGCCTGCAAGTGGCCCACTGACAGGGTTTTCGGATTTGGCTGAGGATTCGAACTTACTCATGAACGGAGTCTGATTTGCATTTGATCATTCGAAGTGGCGTGTAAGTGAGCACCGTCACCCCGTGTTGATTGATGACCTTGTTGCGCGTTCTCACCAAACCACGGTTAGGCCGACTTTTACTTAGCCTAGACTCAATGACTTCCACCTCGACGTGGATGGTATCGCCCGCCATAAGAGGTGCATGAACATCAAGCTCCATATTTAAAAACGCAAAACCGGTATGTTGCATGGTGGACTGGACCAATAAACCCTCAGAGATGCAGTACGTAAGGGGTGCGGGAACAGGGCGACCTTTGAGGTCGGACTCTTCAGCTAAAAAAACCAAATTTGTAAATAAAACTTCAGTATTGCCCGTGGCATTACAAAAGTTTGTGATGTCTGTTTCGGTGATGGTGCGTCCAATAGTTTTGAATTGTCTGCCTAAGGGTAAATCTTCAAAATAAAAGCCTAGTCCAACTGTTTGCATGATAAATTTCATCCTGATTGCGAAGGGTTTATTTGGGAACTCGGCCTAAAAGACTGTCGGCGATGATGTTGCGCTGTATTTGATTCGTGCCTTCGATAATTTGAAGGACCTTTGCATCCCGCATATAACGGTTGATTGGATAGTCGGCTGAAATCCCTGCTGCACCAAAGAGCTGAACCGCATCGGTAGCTACTTTCATGGCCGTGTCTGTGGCGAAACATTTCGACATGGCTGCAAAGGGAGCGAGTTCATTGCCCTGGATACCTTGGTCGACCATGCTTGCCGCTTGGTAGACCAAGCTTCTCGCCGCTTGTGTTTGTATTTGCATGTCGGCAAGCATCCATCTTAGGCCTTGAAACTCGCTTATTTTCTTGCCAAAGGCATGCCGTTTGCTCAAAAAGTCAGCTGCCAAATCAATTGCACCCTGTGCAAGTCCCACGCCACGTGCTGCATGCAAGGGTCGTGCTGTGTTCATGGCTTGCATCACAATTTTGAAGCCTTGCTCGATGCTGCCCAATAGAGCAGTTTCAGGAACCAACACATCATCCAAAAAGAGTGGGCAAGATGGTATGCCGCGAGCACCTATTTTGTCTTCCTTTTTGCCAATGGTGAGTCCTTTTACATCTGTATTGACAAAAAAGAGGCAGATTTTTCCTTTTGGAGTGTCATCTTTGACTTTGGCTGCGACCAAAATGAAGTCTGCTATTGAAGCTCCAGTGCACCAAATTTTGGATCCATTGAGAAGATAGCCATCGCCAACGAGTTTTGCATGGGTTTTGATGCCAGCCACATCAGAGCCACTTTGCGACTCGGTCATGGCAATGGCGCCGCGGATCTCTCCCGTGGAGAGGCCTCTGAGGTATTTGTCTTTTTGTGCTTGAGTACCCCCAGCTTCTATCGCACCAAAAGGGGTCCATTGGACAGCCAACAAATACCCCGTGTTGTAACAAACACGAACAAGTTCTTCAATGGCCAGGCAAGCACTCAAGGAGCTTGACATACCCCCGTACTCGGCGGGAAAGGGAAGCGCAAAAAGACCAATTTCTTTAAGAAGGTCAAACATGTCCTGAGGGTATTCAGCCAAGCGGTCAATGTCGTGAGCTCGAGGTGCGACCTTTTCTCTAGCCACTTTCCTTACAAGGTCTTGGATGGCCAATTGATCCTCAGTCAGCGAAAAACTCATTTAGGCGCTCCAAAGCAGTGAGACAAAGAGAGGTAGATTTTTTCTCTTCAATAGGGACTATTTAGGGTAATAGAATAAAAAGAGCTATTTTTAGCACTTTGTGTTTAAGTCATTCTATTGTTCAACTGGACTTTTTCCATTAGTAAATCTACTATAGTCAATCTATCAGAAATTCCTACAATTTGCCTATTTATGTTTGATTTGAAAAAGGATCCTTCGGGTCTTTATACTCTCTATTTCGACAAACCGCCCGCCAACGCCTTTGATGATGAAGCATTGAATGCTTTACATCTTGAAATTGACGCCTTGAAATCGGATGATCAATGCAGGGCTTTGCTATTTGCATCCAAGGGGCGGTTTTTCTGCGCTGGCGCTGATATTGCGTTCATGGGACGTGCCATGCAAAGTGCAAATGGACCTGAAACATTGCGCGACTTGGCGCAAAAAATGCAGGATGTATTTCGGGCCATTGAATTGCTAGATGTTCCTACCGTGGCTTGTTTGAGCGGCATTACTACGGGGGGAGGGCTTGAATTGGCTCTGGCATGTGATTTCCGTATGGCTGAGGCTGGCGTGAAGTTAGGTGTTCCAGAGTGCAAGATTGGACTGCTGCCTGGAGCTGGGGGTACCCAGCGGCTCACTCGGTTGCTGGGCCGTCAAGCTGCAAAACGCCTCATCATGACGGGTGAAATCATCACAGCAGAAATTGCCCAAACGATGGGTTTGGTCGATGAGGTCGTGGCAGCGGGTGAATGTGAGCACTTTGCCCGTGAATTTTGCCTGTCAATGATTGCTGTACCCAAAAAGACTTTGTCAAGCATCAAAAAATGTCTTGATTTGGCGCCTTCTATGGCTGGCTTTGAGTGCGAAATCAACGAGACATTCGCCTTGCAACAAAGTGCAGGCACACAACAATTAATTTCAAATTTTTTAAATCGATCCAAACAAAGGAAATAACATGCAACTTAACTCAAGAATAGCGCTGGTGACGGGGGCTGGATCAGGGATTGGTCAAGCCATTGCAATCACTTTGGCAAAGCTAGGTGCCAAAGTTGTGGTAACGGATATGACTACAGATCTCGCCTCCAAAACGGTCCAACTCATACACGAGCAAAAGGGATTTGCAATTTCTTATGCCATGAACGTGTGCGATCCCGACCAAATTGCGCATGTGCGTGATCAATTGGTTAGCCAACAACTTGCCCCCAACGTGTTGGTCAACAATGCTGGATGGACTACATCTCAATCTTTTATGAAAAACCCACCAGACTTGTGGGACAAATTGATCGACATTAACTTGATGGGTGTGATAAGGGTTACGCGTGCTTTTTTAGAGCCCATGGTTCAAAGTGAAAAGGGTGGAAGTGTGGTCAATGTCAGCTCGGATGCAGGCCGAGTAGGTAGCTCAGGCGAGAGCGTCTACGCCGCGGCCAAAGGAGGCGTGATTGCATTGAGTAAATCCTTGGCGCGTGAGATGACACGCTATAAGATCAATGTCAATTGTGTCTGTCCTGGACCTACGGAGACGCAATTGTTAAGGTCTAACCCAGAAAATTACATTGACGCTTTGCTTAAAGCCATTCCAATGAAGCGTTTTGCCGATCCCACTGATATTGCGCACGCAGTTGCCTACTTTGCCAGTGAACCAGCCTCTTACGTGACTGGACAAGTCATGAGCGTGAGTGGTGGTTTGACGATGGTGGGTTAATCAAATTTAACCCTTCAGTACTTTTTAAGTTTATTTTTTTCCTCAAGGACCCTATCGATATGAAAACATCCGACCGTTTTGCCCCCATTGGCGTTGACTTTAAACATTTTCAACCCAAGCACTTTGCCTGGAAATTAGAGGGTAAGGTCGCAACTGTCACCTTGAATCGTCCAGAGCGTAAAAATCCCTTGACGTTGGAGTCCTATGCGGAGCTTCGGGACATGTTTAGAAACTTGCGCTATTGTGATTTCATCAAAACAATTGTTTTAACTGGTGCGGGTGGTAATTTCTGCTCTGGAGGAGATGTGCATGAGATCATTGGTCCGTTGGTTGAAATGCAAAAACAAGATGACATGGACGGGTTATTGAAATTTACTCGAATGACGGGCGACTTGGTCAAAGAGATGAGGGCCTGTCCTCAAATCATTGTTGCGGCGATTGATGGCGTATGTGCTGGGGCCGGTGCAATTTTGGCAATGGCCTCAGATTTGAGATTTGGTACAGCTGCTTCAAAAACTGCGTTTCTTTTTGTGCGTGTAGGCTTAGCTGGTGCTGACATGGGGGCTTGCAATATTTTGCCCCGACTTATAGGCGCTGGACGTGCGGCAGAGTTGCTGTATACAGGCAGATCAATGGATGGCGCTGAGGCTGAGCGATGGGGCTTTTTTAATCGCCTGTGTGATTCTGATCAATTACTTGCCCAAGCCCACGAAATGGCTGCTTCGATTGCAAGTGGTCCTACATTTGCACACGCGATGACCAAAAAATGTATTCATCAGGAGTGGAGCATGGGCATTGATGATGCAATTGAAGCTGAGGCACAAGCACAAGCGATTTGTATGCAAACCAAAGATTATGAGCGTGCGTACAACGCATTTGTCTCTAAACAAAGGCCTGTTTTTGAGGGAAATTGATCATAGTTTTTTAATCAAACTTGCGAACGGTTGGTTTTTTCCCTTTTCTTCAAATGTGCAAGTTAACTCTTAAGCACAAAAGATTTGGGTCATGTCGTCAATATAAAAAAACTGGGGATCCGCATGAATTTAGGCATTGGTAATAAAGTCGCTTTGGTGACGGCCTGTTCGGGTGGTTTAGGCGCTGCAGTGTGCCATCAATTGGCTGAGGAAGGATGTGAGCTCATTCTTTTTTCAAGAAACTTGGACAAGCTCAACGCTTTGTCAAGCGAGCTTCAAGCGACCCACAAGGTTCAAGTTCATGTTGTCTCTGGTGACATGACGTCAGAGGCCGATCTTTTAAAGCTGAAGAGCTTTTTACTTGAAAAATTTGGCGGACTTGATATTTTGATATTGAACACAGGTCGTCCGCCATTAAAGATGAAAACAGTCTTGGAGGAGACTGACATGACGCGATGGCAAACTGCTCATGAAACACAACTTTGGGCGCCAATCATGTTCACTCAACATATCGTCCCCTTGCTGATTGGACGCGTGAATCCAAGAATCGTGGCCGTGACCTCGGCCACAGTAAAGCAGCCAATGAAAAATCACGCTTTGTCTACAGTGTTCAGAGCAGGCGTTGCAGGTTTAATGCGGCATTTAGCCAATGAGCTTGCCCAACATGGCATCACGGTCAATATGGTTTTACCTGCATCCATTGCTACGCCTGCGTTGACAGGATCTTATGACATGAGTGAGCGCATTACTCAATTACCGCTCAAGCGACTTGGCAGTCCCAAGGAGTTGGCAGCAGCAGTGGCTTTCTTTTGTTCAAAGGATGCGGGATTTATCACGGGCGCCAGTCTTCAAGTTGATGGTGGAATGGTCGGGGCCTTACAGTGATGTCTTCAAGTATGTCAAACAACGCGAACGCCTTTACCTTCATTTGGACCGATATGGATCAGGTCGAAGAGGATGAATTTAACCGTTGGTACAACAATGAGCATATGGTGGAGCGAGTTAGAAAAATCCCAGGTTATATCAGCGGAAGACGATTTATCAATCAAGGCACTGGTTCAAAATATTTTGCAATTTATAGAGTCAATAGCGCAGAGGTATTTCATACATCCGCTTATCTTGATCTACAAAGTCACCCTGATGAAAACAGTCGATATTTCATTCCACGCTTTGAAAATGTTTATAAAATTTTTGCTTCTCTTTGTTTTGAAACAGGGCAGGGGGAAGGAACCCACTTGGCGCTCGTTCCATTTATTCATTCATTTCCAAGTGATATAGAGCATGAGACTGTCACTCATATTTCTCAAGCTCTTAATCAAGTTCATTTAAAAAACGGCCTTGTCGCCACTCAATATTTGAAAACCAATTGGGATGTAGTCAAAAATGTAACTTCTAAATTCTTAAGAAAAACAGATACGTATTTTCATGGTGCAATGTTGTTAGAGGCAACCAATTCAAAGTCATTGAAAAAATCAATTGACGAACTAGAGGATTTGGTACTCGGTCAATTAGAGCCCTATTTACATTCGACTCGCGTGAACTATCTTGAGCAAATTTTATCTTTTCACCCTAAAATTTCTTGAAATTAAAATACGATGGGTAAATTAGTTCAATGATCGATTACCTGACTCTTAAAAATTGGCCTTTTGGCGTCATTGATTTTTCTTACGATGTCAAAGAGGTGATTCTTTATGCATTGGGTTGTGGTGTTGGAACGCGTTCTCTCAACTCGATTGATTTGGACTTTCTTTATGAAAAGAACCTAAAAGTATTACCTTCTATGGCGGCAACGATTTGTACGCCAGGATTTTGGTGGCGCAACGCGGAAACAAAAGTCCATTGGCCTTCTGTTTTACATGCAGAGCAAGATGTGGAGTTTATTAAAGAGCTCCCAAGGTCCGGGCGAGTTAAAGGATATAACCGTGTTACACACGTCCATGATCGAGGTCAATCAAAAGGTGCTGTAGTGGCATTGGAACGAAAAATTGTTGACGATTTGGGGGAGACCATTGCGATTGCTAAAAGAATTGAAATATTGAGATCAGATGGAGGATTTTCTCAAAAAGACGGTAGGCACGATCCCTTGCCACCTAGGTTAGATAGGCACGATATGGATAAGGGCCAGAGCTACTGCTCTTGGAACGCGCAGATTGATCCACGTGCACATTATATTTTTCGCTTAAGTGGTGACCCCAATCCCTTACATATTGATCCTGAGGCCGCAAAGACTGCGGGATTTGAAAAACCAATATTTCATGGATTAGGCCTGTTCGGACTAACGACTTATTTGATGTTGTCTAATTTAGTTGACGGTGAAGTGGGTAAACTTAAGCGTCTAGCCACTAAATTCTCAGCCCCCACATACCCTGGTGAGCACCTGACCTATAGGGTTTGGAAAATAAAGGAAGGATTTTTTCACTTCAATGTAGAGTCAGTAGATAGAAAAATAACCGTTTTAGAAAACGGATTGGTGGAATTTAAAGCGGATTAATAATTAAATAAGGAGACAGTCCATGGACAAATTAAATAGAGTCAGCGTAACTTTAACTAAGGTTGCAAAGGCCGCAGTCGCAACGATCGTATTGAACTTATGTACTCAAGCGTACGCTCAATCTACTTTCCCAAGTAAACCCATACGATTTATTGTGGGATTTACAGCCGGAGGGTCTACGGATGTGATTGCTCGCATTTTAAGCAGGCGTTTGACTGAAACTCTTGGTCAACCAATTGTTATTGAAAATAAACCAGGCGCTGACAGTTTGATTGCGACCAAGTTTGTAAGTCAAGCGGAACCTGACGGATACACGATTTTGATTGCATCTGGAAGTCATTCTATCAATTCAAGTTTATATCCTGAAAGCAAGATGGATCCGGTGAAAGACTTTTCGCCAATTGCCATGATTGGGGACGGACCCAACTTTTTAGTGGTTCATCCATCGGTTCCAGTCAATAGTGTGGAAGAGCTGATTGCATATGCAAAGAAAAATCCTGGAGTACTGAATTACGCATCATCTGCCAGCACTACTTTTCTGCAAACAGAGCTTTTTAAAGGCATGGCTGGTATTGAAATGACAACAATTCCTTATAAAGGTTCAGGTGCTGCTGTTCCAGCCCTTCTTACAAACGAAGTCCAAGTTTCAATCAGTAGTATCGTGACACTTTTGCAGCACGTCAAATCAGGAAAAGCCAAGGCCCTTGCAGTCACATCGGCGAAACGCTTTTCTTTGGTGTCTGATGTTCCTACTGTCACTGAAAAAGGGCTTCCTGGATATGTTGCGAGCACTTGGTATGGAATGCTCGGTCCAGCAGGGATGAGTCCAGCTAGCGTTAAAATTTTGAATGCTACTCTGAACAAGGTGATGTTTGAGCCTAATGTCAAAACACAATTAATTAACCAGGGATTAGATCCAATTGCTATGAGCCCGGAAGATTTTATTAAGTTTGTTCACGAAGATGAAGAGAAGTGGGCAAAAGTAGTTAAGGACAGTGGTATAAAAACGCAGAAATAATCACGTTTTAAGTACTGAAGTGATGTTGGTGAGCAAGAAAATAAGCTGTCGAATTCAAGCTGTGTATGCACCGCCAGCATACCTGCCAACCATGGTCAAAGATGGACGTCTCAAGGCACTTGCGATCTCTTCTAACAGCGACTTGCGTGAGCATTTTGTAACACCCACGGCTCGGAGCCTGGGTGTGGATTGCATCAAGACAACTTGGTGTGGAATGGACGCGCCCTCCAAAACTCCTCCATTGATTGTTGAAGTTTTGGCAAAAACGATGAAACAAGTCAGTGAAGATCCAGATGTAAAAAGCAATTTTCAAATGCAGGGTTTAAAGACAAACACCCTTGCGCCGTCTGAGTTTGACATGTTCATGATGAAAGACTCGGAGCGCTTAACACCTTTAATCAAATCAACTGATATGAACTAAATACTGGTCTACAAAGCAGATTATGAATTTAGGCATAAGCGGCAAGACCGCATTAATCACAGCGTCCAGCAATGGCATTGGTAAATCCATTGCATATACATTGGCACAAGAAGGGGTCAATGTTGTTTTATTTGCCAGAACAAAAACTAAACTGGAGAACTTGACCCGTGAAATTGAAGCAAAGTACGGCGTCAAGGCCTACGCATTCAATGGAGATATGTTGAATGAAAACGATGTCTCTCAATTGGCCTTGTTTTTAAAAGATACCTTCAATGGGCCAGATATTTTGGTTTTGAATACACCAAGACCACCCAATCCGCTTCGAAGAACGGTTGAAGAAACTCAATCCGAGCGCTGGCACGAGGCCTATCACAATCAGTTATGGAGTTCTATTCAATTGAGCAATCACGTGCTTCCCCTGATGCTCCATAAAGGCTGGGGGCGCATCATCGCCATCACCTCAGCTTCCGTCAAGCAGCCCATGCCTCATCACAGTTTATCGACCGTTTTTCGTGCTGGGATGACCGCTTACATCAAACACTTGGCCAATGAAATAGGTGAAAAAGGCATCACTGCCAACTGCGTCGCACCCGCATTGATTGACAACTCGCACCGAACGGGGGCTGCTGCTTATTCTGAGGCTCAAATGCAGGCCAGGAAAAAAATGAGCCCTCTAGGACGAATTGGCACGCAAGAGGAACTAAGCGGGGTGGTCGGTTTTTTAGCTTCTATGCAAGCTGGTTACATTACAGGAAGCACCATCATGGTGGATGGGGGCATGAGCGGATCCCTCTTGTAAATAGGCGTGTGTGAGTTCAATGAGAGGGCATTCAAATCAAGCTTGCGTGAAAATGTTCAATGGAGACCATTGCATTCACCCCCCCTTTGATCAAGCCACCTACATAGGTCACTTCGGGTCCTCCCTCAAAGCCTCCGCTAGAAGCACCGAGGGCATAAAGTCCCTTGATCGGTGCTCCGTTTTGATGAATGACCTGCGAATTTGGTGTGACCGCCAAGCCACCCATCGTGTATGTGATGCCCACGCACATCGGAATTGAATAGTATGGCGCCTGTAAAATGGCTTGTGGCCTGTGCTTTGAATGACTTCGACTTGGAGAAACGGTGTTTTCAAAGTCATTTCGCTGCACACTTTCGTTATATTGACAAAGTGTCTCTTGCAAAACACCCACATCCATTGCAGACACCTTGGCGAGCTCTTCGATGCTTGACGCTTGATGAACCGTACCACCTTCATGCGGGACGTGAGGATTGGCGGGTATTAAACCTTGCTTGCCAGCCTTGTTCCAGATGGCGTCGTCAAAGATCACACTTGTGCTCAAAGGTTCGTCCAAATGGGCAATTTGATTGGCTACATACACGCCCCCTCTGCCCTCGTCGACAAATCGTTTTCCATTGGCATTGACCACCACACCCGCAGTCACCAGACTGTCCAAATAAGGATAGGGCCAAAGTCGCTCAATGTGCATGGCGTCAAGACTCAGCGTGTGCCCATAAAAACTAGACATGCCAATGGTTTGAGCACCCAACTCCAAGGCCATTGTCAAGCCATCTCCAAATCCGGTGGCACCTCCCCTTTGTTTTAAATCTTGTGGCTTTGGTGTGATGTACTTTTTAAGCAAGTCCAAATTGCTTTGAAAGCCTCCGTCTGCAATAAAGACACCCTTTGATCGATATGAGGCCTGGACAGAATGCCCTTCCTTATTTAAAAGCGCATGCACACCCACACAAGCACCTTCATGACTGATCAATGACCTCGCTTTGGCACCTTGGATCATTTGCCCGCCTTGTTGTGTGAAGCGTTCAGCGAGAGTTTGCAATAAAACGTCTCCCGCCAAACCCTTCCAACTCAGACCCGGTTGTGTTCTTCCCTGTGGCGCCATGGCCCAACGATGGTGTTCGGCGTTGGAGACTTGTACGAATTGCATCCCAATCGACTCGAGCCAATGAACGACTCTGGAGGCATTCAAAGCAATGACTTGTGCGTGCAATGGACTGATAAAACCACTCGAACTCTCAACCATCAACTTGGCCAAGACCTTGGGCTCGGTCATGACATCTCTCAGGCAAGCGTGGTAGGTACCGCCAGCAAATCTTGTGTTGCATGGGTAGCTTGTAGACTCGCCTTTTTCTAAAACTAGGGTCTTGAGATTTCGATCAACGGCTTGATTGGCTGCAACCAAACCCGCAATACCACCACCGATGACGATGACATCGAATTGTAGATTTTCAGACATTAAGTTCTAGGGTCAACGAAGGGTCAATTGGGTTTCATTTGCGCCGTGATAGGCCGATAAATTGTGAGACCTTCCTCTTGAGGGATGTCCTTTAACTGGTCTTCAACAATCACCTTGATTCCACGCATAGGTGTCGTTTGATGAAAGCCCGTGGTTTGGAGCACATCAAGCGTCAAATCATTCACACGCATACGGGGGTTATCTCCATCTTTGATCACCAAATATTGATCCAAGGCGACTTTAGGCACTTCCAAAAGTCCTTCAAACAAGTTTCTGATCCAAACGCTATAGGCGGGCCTAAAACGCTCACTGGCTTTGCCGCCACCGCCATTGTCCAAATAAATCTTCGACTCAAAGACATCGGGGTCAACGGTATAAACAGCCATAAAGCGCGGGGGAGACCCCTCAAGAGCTTGAAACCTTTGCGCTGTATAAATTCCTGGTATGGTCATGAACACTTTTAAATTATTGGCGTACCAATCGTTCCACTCCTGCAGCCATTCGGGTTTAGAAAATGAATGCTGAACCATATAAATTGACATAAAAATCCCATTAAAAACCTTGCTGAATTATGAGCGAATATTTACCACTGGTAACCTAGGGTATGTATTTAATGTATCTAGAAATAGATCCCATATGATCACTCAAGACCATTTTGAAGGACCGATTTCATGATCATAGCGTGCCGTTTCTCGCTCAGGGCTTTTTTTGTTATGGCCTTGTGTGTTTGTCACTCATGCTTTGCTCAGAGCTACCCCACTAAGCCTGTCAAACTGGTTGTAGGATTTTCTGTGGGGGGCGGCACCGATACGGTGGCAAGATCGGTTGCAAAAAAACTCTCGGAATTTTGGGCCCAACCCGTTGTCATCGAGAACAAGGCAGGTGCAGATGGATCCATTGCAACAGAGATGGTCTCTCAATCCAATCCAGACGGCTACACCTTGGTCATGGTCTCCAATGCACACACCATCACGCCGTTTCAAAGAAAACTTGGCTACGATCCAGTGAGGGACTTCTCACCCGTATCCCTCATCGCATCCACACCCAATTTACTGCTGGTTCATCCCAGCCTTCCTGTTAAAAATGTTAAGGAACTGATTGCCTTGTTAAAGTCACAACCTGGTAAATACAGTTTTGGCTCCAGCGGCACGGGCACGTCACCTTACTTGGCGATGGAGTTGTTCAAGATCGAAACCGCTACACAAATCAATCACGTGCCTTACAAAGGAAGCAGCCAAGCGGTGGTGGATCTTTTAGGTGGTCACGTGCAATTGATGTTTGGCGCTGTTCCAACGCTGGAGCCCCATGTCGCAACAGGCAAGCTCAGAGCAATTGCAGTCAGTAGCCCCAAAAGACTGAATGCATTTCCAGATTTACCCACTGTGGCTGAGAGCTTACCTGGGTTTGAGGCGGCGAGTTGGTATGGTATTTTGGCACCGGTTGGAACGCCCTTTAGCTTGGTCTCAAAAATTCAAAATGACATCGCCAATGCACTTCAAACCAGTGAAGTCAAAAATTTCATCATCAACAGTGGTTTTGATGTCATTGGCAATAAACCCAAAGAGTTTTCCAATGTGATTCAACAAGATCTAGAAAAATGGGGTAAATTGATCAAAACGCTCAATTAAAGTGCATTCGCTTGTTGAATTCAACCCAAAATTGGAAAAGCCCAGAAAGTGAGCATCACTAAGACTTTAAACTTGAATGTGGATAAATATAATGAACTCAGAGCGTCTGAAAAGGGAATTCCGCAAAGTATCATGAAGTCGATCAGAGGCAAAAGTGAGGGCTGATCTTGTATCCAAGGGTTCAACTCTTTATAGAGTTTTTAAAAAGACTTTTTTTGAATACAACAGGGCTCTTTTGCCTGAGGGAAAAGCCAAGCCTTGGTAGGTCAACTCGAGTAAAGCATCAATGTCCATTTGAAATTTTCTACGACTTGTGGACCACCTCACTGAGTCTAGAAGCTGTTCGAATGTAGGGCGCAGAAGCCATTTTTGATTTCTCAGAAAAACCAGACCTTGGGCCTCAATTCAACAATTCAGAGGGATGGGTGCTAGCGCACCGAAAACCTATGTTGTGGTGCCCAGCTTTGGGGCTACGGGATAAATACCTGCCTCGCTGGGTGGTCGTGATTTCCAAGGCATCTGAATCATGTCCACCCCCTCGAGTGGAGCGCACAGGTCCGGTCGCTTGGTTTTCTCTGCCATCTTCAGCATTGTAGGGGTAGGGCTTGTAGGCGCTTGATACCCACTCCCATTGATTGCCTGCCATGTCCAACATGCCATAGGGGCTTGCACCATCTGGAAAGGCATCAACTGGAGCAGATGAATTGAACGGGGCGCCAAAACGAGCTAATTTTGAATTCGGTTCACCATTACCCCAGGGGTACCTTCGACCATCCGTACCACGAGCAGCTTTTTCCCACTCAGCCTCAGTGGGTAATCGCTTCTTTAACCAAGCACAGTAATCGCGCGCACCCACCCAACTCACTTCGTTGACTGGGTGCAGAGCATAAGCCTCATCGGCTTGCCACTTGGAGTCACGCTGATGGATTCTGGCGTCTGCATCGTCATGGTCATACAAACTTTCTCCCTGCTGGTTGAGTAGGCCTTTGGCGTTGAGAAATTGTGCAAAACCAGCATTGCTTACAGGCAAAATATCCATAAAAAAAGATTTCACGAAAACGGAGTGTTTGGGTTTTTCATCATCAGGACCTGTATTGGAGCCCATGTCAAAAGCGCCTTCTGCAACATATGCCATCGTTTTTGATGTCCGAAGGTCTTTAGAATTTATTTGTGCATGAACAACAGCTAAAGAAGCTATGTAGGTAAAGATAACAGCGCTGAACTGGATCAATATCTTTTTTGTTGTGACTTGAATGGACAATTGTTTCTCCTGGATGCTATGTTGATCAGGTCCAACCAAAATTACTACTTTGATGTTATCTCAATAAGATCAGGTTTATTAAGGCGATTATAAATAGGTGACCACATGCACTTCTTGAATTCAGTCTTTAGCAAAGTTGAGAATTCAGCAAATTTTAGCGAACAAGCAATTGAAACATTTAATTATTGACTTTAGGTGACTTTGATAGCTCGCCGCATTCATGCGTAGGCGTTCTTTCTCTGAGTGCATGAACTAGGCAAAAGTACTGATTGACTTACAAAATTCCAGAATTAAAGTCGAATTTTTTGACGCTTGGAGTGAGCAGATGTTTTTGTCCATGAAGTGGATTTTTTCAGTACTTTTGATTTTTCCAAGTGTTGTCTTTTCTCAAGCTGCTTATCCGATCAAGTCCATCAGGTTGGTGACACCTTTTGAGGCAGGTGGTACGGTTGATGTGATTGGTCGCTCGGTTGTGAATGTCATCAACAAGCGTGGCGTGCTCAACATTTTCATCGAGAACAAACCCGGTGCCAATGCCATGATCGGCTCCGTTGCAGTGGCTAAGGCTCAGCCTGACGGATACACCATTTTGAATGTATCTCCCTCCATCATCATCAACACACTTGTGACAAAGCCCGCCCCTTACGACACGCTAAAAGACTTTAGCCCCATTGGTGTACTAGGGATTGG
>CAIMNS010000037.1 GCA_903842945.1 uncultured Burkholderiales bacterium | reverse complement strand
CCTCGGGCTCGCTGCCACGTGAAACAATTTTTTCGCATCAAGCTCAAAAACTTTGATTTGGAGGCAATCGTTTAAATAACAAGCACGCCGAAGCAAGCCTTTAAACACACGGTTTTTTCAAACCAAAGGGGAGAGTTACCCACAATTTCTGTGGACAACTTTTATGGGTTTTACTGAGATTTTGTAGGCAAATAGTGAGCACTCGCTAACGCGAAATTTTAAAAAATTTGTGCGTTGATCGATTTAGTCGTTGACAAAAATTCAAATAAAAATTAATTTTCAAAATATGCTTTTGCCAGTCTTTCTATCCCTTGTCTGATCAAATCACTACCAGAGGTTGCAAAAGACAATCTAAGCGTGCTGTGATCGGGGTGATCGGCAAAGAAGGGCGCACCAGGTACAAAAGCAACACCTTGTTCGATGGCCTTCTTTGCAAACGCTGAACCATCTGCAAGCCCGCCTTTTGCGCCAGTCAATTTTGCCCAAAAGAACAAACCCCCTTGGGGTTGATTGAACTCTAAACTCTCTGCGAAGTGCTCTCTCAAGGACTGCCCCATGGCCAAAGCCCGTTCAGCATAGA
Organism: uncultured Burkholderiales bacterium; assembly: GCA_903842945.1. Classification (GTDB taxonomy): domain Bacteria; phylum Pseudomonadota; class Gammaproteobacteria; order Burkholderiales; family Burkholderiaceae_C; genus Limnohabitans. The sequence continues at coordinate 8,392 of CAIMNS010000037.1, read as the reverse complement.
CCCCTCTCACATGGGCCAAAGTGTTGGGCATTCGACCACTTTTCAAGTATTGAGCAGCGGTGGCCTGAGCAAAGGTTGACGTGTGTGCATCACTGAATTGTTTGCACATGGTTGCCCTTTGAAGCATGGCTTGAGGTGCCACCATCCATCCCACCCTGAGTCCTGGACTCAAAACCTTGCTTAAACTTCCACAATAAACCAACCACTCCCTAGAACCTGGCACCCGATGGGCCAAGGACAACATGCTTGGCGCAGGCTCTGAGTCAAAATACAAATCGCCATAGGGGTCATCCTCGACCACCAAAGTTTCATACTTCACAGCCAATTCAAGCACCTTCAGGCGCCTCTCAAGACTCAACATCGCGCCACTTGGATTGCCAAATGTAGGCACCAAATAGATCAGCTTGGGGCGGTGCGTTTGAATCATCTCTTCCAGCAGGTCAACCCTCACCCCATGTTCGTCAATAGGCACGCCCAGAACCTTCGGACCATACAGCCTAAAGCATTGTATGGTGGCCAAGAAAGTTGGCGCTTCAACCAAGGCCGTGTCTGCCTCGTCCAGCATGGTCTTGCCCACCAAGTCCAAGGCCTGCTGACTGCCCGTTGTGACGATCAGACCAGACGCATCAATGTCTTGAACGCCCTTGGATTTCATGAAAAGAGCCAACTCTTCTCTCAAGGCCGGATAACCCTCCGTCGCCCCATACTGCAATGCACTAGCTGGCGAGTCGTTCAAGACTTTCTCGCTGGCCTCCTTGATGCCTTGGACATCGAACATGGCGCTGTCAGGAAAGCCGCCAGCGAAACTGATGATGCCAGGCTGTCCAAGCAATTTAAAAAGTTCACGAATGGCAGATGTTTCTACCCGATCAAGGCGATGAGAGAATTGCATGTAAAAATAAGGGCTATAAGCACTTTTGGTTTGAAATGATGAAACGCGATCTTATTACACTTTTTTTCGAAACGCTCAAACAAGCCAATCCCAACCCCCGCACTGAACTGGAGTACTCCAGTGTGTTTGAACTTTTGTGCGCCGTTTTACTCTCTGCACAAGCCACTGACGTGGGGGTGAACAAAGCGACCAAGGTGCTGTTTCCAATTGCCAACACGCCTGAAAAAATCTTGGCTCTAGGTCTCGAGCAGCTCGAGGAGCACATCAAAACAATTGGTCTCTACAAGAGCAAGGCGAAGCACTTGATGCAGACGTGTGAGATTTTGGTGAAGCAACACAACAGTGTCGTTCCCAATCAGCGAGAACTCTTAGAGACACTGCCTGGGGTTGGACGAAAAACTGCCAATGTCATTTTAAATGTTGCGTTTGATCAACCCACCATGGCAGTGGATACGCATATCTTTAGAGTCAGCAACCGCGTGGGCTTGGCCAAGGGTAAAACACCCCTTGCCGTGGAACTTCAACTCTTGAAACGTGTTCCAGCAAACTACATGCAACACGCGCACAATTGGCTGATCTTGCATGGCCGGTACATCTGTAAAGCGCGCGCTCCAGAATGCAAAAGTTGTCAAGTCTCGGCTTACTGTGACTTCAAAGAAAAAAACTTGCCTAAAAAAACACCCGCAACTGCAAAGCGCTCAAAGCTTTGAGTCTCTTGTGTTAATCAAGACGTACCAACTTTGCTTTTCATGGCTGGGCGGCGTTTCTAGGTGCTCCATCACTCGAATGCTCTTTTCAAAGACGCGCTCCAAAGAGCGGTGCAATTCCCTGCTGCTTGTGGGCCCCTCATGGAACACCTCTCCTTGGTCCAACACGATCATGCGATCCGCTGCCAAGGCAACGTTCAAATCATGCAAGACGGTGACCACCGTCACCCCCTTGATCAACATCTCTCTCACCCAAGACATCCACAAAGACTGAAACGGTGGATCCAAAGCCCTCAAAGGCTCATCCATCAAAATCACATCACTCTTTGTACAAAAGGCCCTGGCCAATAAAACTCTTTGTGCTTGACCGCCAGACAACGTTCCCATCAACCGCTCTCTCAAATCCCATGTGCAAGTGATCTGCATGGCCTCTTGGATGGCGCTGTGGTCCTCAGCGGTGAATGTCGACCAAGGCTTTTGAAAGGGCATTCGTCCCAGTTGCACCAAATCCAAGACCCTCAAATCATCCACATAAGGCTCCATTTGCCCCATCCAGGTCATTTCTATGGCCTTTTCTTTGGCCACCCATTGCTCAAGGGGTAGGTCCTTTAACTTCACCACGCCCTGAAATTTTTCAAGCCCCGCCAAAGCTTTCAGCAAGGTGGATTTGCCTGCACCATTGGGGCCCACGATCGCCAACCATTGTCCGGTGTGCGCACACAGATGGACATTTTTGAGGACGTGATGCCCATTCAAATGAACCGACAAATCTGAACATTGCAAAGCACAAACCGAGGACCGAGCCTGCTTGGTGTTCTCTGTACCATCTTGCCCGTTGTCAAGATCGTTGACCGATTGGATGAATGGATCCATCGTGGCTTATCGAAGGGTGCGTGACAAAAGCCGGAGCAAATAACCACCCCCCAGCAAAGCGGTAACGATACCGATGGGTATTTCCTGAGATCGGCCCATCCATCGCGCGATCAAATCTGAGGCCACCAACAGTGCGCCTCCCATCAACATGGACAACTCAATCCAAGCCTTGTAATTGGCTTTGACCAATTGTCTGACCATGTGCGGTGCGGCAAGCCCTACAAAAGCGATCAAGCCCGATTGCGCAACGGAGCAAGCCGTGGCAAAAGACAAAACGGCAATCAGCACCCAGCGCTCTTTGTTCACGGCAAAACCCAAACTTTTTGCTGTGTGCTCTCCAAGACCAAGCCCGTCCAAAAGCGGACTGTACATCATGGCAATCACAAAACACGGCATCAACACCAAAGCCATGATCAGACAGGCCTGCTCATCGATGTTGGCCACACTGCCCAGCATGAAGTTTTGTAGGGCGCCCAAGAGTTCAGGGTAACGATTGAGTATCAACTGATTGATCGATCCCAAGATGACACCCACCACCACCCCACTTAAAAGCAACCTTTGTGTGTGCAACACCCCTTTGGACAACGAAATGGTTAAGAGCACAGCCAGCAAAGCCCCCAAAAATGCCAACGAGGTCACGCCCATCGTTAGACCTATGGCATGAACGTCCTTCGTGAACAGTACCTTCAAGAGCCAATGTGTGAGTTGATGAAAACCCTCCAATGCATTCGAAAAGTAAGACAAAACCCCACTGGCCAAATCATTTTGTGTGCCCCCTGAAATCTGAGCAGCCAAGCCCAAGCACAAGGCAACGGTGACGCCCAAGGAAGCGCCCGAAGCAGAACCCAATAAAAAGGGATCCGCCAAAGGATTTCGAAACAAGCCTTGGGCCAAAATACCAGCCAGCCCCAACAAGGCTCCGCTCAACCATGCACCCAAAGATCTTGGTAGCCTCAAATGCCAGACAATTTCTAGGATCAAAGGGTTGTTGCTCTTGAAGTCTTCACAACATGACCAACCTTGTGTCCCCATGCCCATGCCCAGCACGATCAAGCCTGCGCCCAATAGCAGCAAACCCACACGCATGCCCTGAACGGTAGAAGTCAAAGGAATGAAAAAACCGCTCACAAGGGCCTCATCTTGTGGAAACACTCGACGACCGCCTTCAGACCAGCGGCCACTCGAGGACCTAAACGCAACAAGCGATCGGATTGCTCCTGAGTCAAGACACACAGGTGCTCATCGCTCACCGCCTTCAAAACCCGCCATCCAGGAGCATTTTTAAAAGATTTGTTTCTGGGATAAGCAAAGACGATCATCTCAGGAGATTGTTTCAACAACCACTCCTTGCCCAACTTTGGGAAATCTCCAAGGGACTTGGGAACGACATTCACCACACCCAGTTGCTCCATCAACTGCCCAATGTAAGATCCTTGTGATGCCGCATAACCCTCAGAGCCCACCTCCAGATAAACCCTTCTACCGCGAGCCCACGGGGGCATGTCTGCTTGGATGAGCAAGAGTTCTGCATCTATTTGTTGAATCAACGTCTGCACATTGTCCTGCGCCTGAAAGTCACCATCAAAGGGTTCCACCATTTTTGAGATGGATGCCAAGGTGCGCTTCATTTGCACAACTGATTGAGGCTGGAAAATCAACACCGCGATGCCCAAGGCTTCCAGTCTTGCGGTCAATTTCAAATTGGCATAAGACATGATCACCACATCGGGCTTGAGTCGAACCAAATCCTCGATGGACGTGTCCCACATGCCCCCCAAATGAGGCAGGGATTGAACCCATTCTGGCCAATTGGAGGATCGGTCAACACCGACCAATCGATCGCAGGCGTTGAGCAGACAAACGCTCTCGGTGAGCGACGGATACAAGGAGACGATTCGCTTGGCCGGGGAACTGAGCGTCAACTCCACGCCTCGGTCGTCGGTGATCACCCGGGCAGCTTGAGACACCTTGCAAGCGCCAGATCCCAGACAAGCCAGCATCACCCCGAGTAAAAAAGACTTTCTAATGCGAAACATGCGCGCTATTCTTTCACAATTAGTGGGGTTTCCCCCCGAAAAAACAAATTAAAGGCTCAAATGGCCTTAAAACCATAAATTTAGGTCTTGGGGCCATTGTGATCGAGCACAATCGCCTCAATGCCCATTAAAATAACTTAATGTCATCTCTTAACATACAAGACCAACTCACTGATCGCATTGAACGTTTGATCCTCCGACACGAAGAGGTCAAGCGCACCAACGCACTGCTCAGCCAACAAGTTGGACAACTGAGCCATGAAAGAGACCAACTCAAAGCCAGGCTCGAAACGGCCAGAAATCGCATCGACGCCCTGCTTGACCGCTTGCCTGAAGAGGCCCCCATCAAGGAAGCAAAATGAGTCAAATTGAAGCCCAGATCATGGGACAAGGCTATGCACTCGGATGCCCTGAGGGCGCAGAAGAGAGGTTGCAACAGGCCGTGGGCGCCGTCGATTCAGCCATGTGCAAAATTCGAGATGCGGGCAAGATCAAGGCGCGTGAGCGTATTGCGGTCTTGGCGGCCATCAATATTGCATTTGACATTGGTGAGTCGAGCAAAGAGGCCCACCCTCCCTTCCCAATGAACATCACCGACCTTGAACAGTTGATCAGCAGACTCGACGAGGCTTTGGCCGACGACGGTAAATTGCTTTAAAACCTCAAGGGGGTTTTATGGCGAGTTCCAAAAGCCCAAGTGAAGACTGATGATTTCTTCTTGCATTTCTCGAACCGGTCCAAGGACTTCCACCTTCTTTTGACCCGCATCAAAGACCACACGACTTGGTAAATCCAAGGTTGGATTTTGAGCATGATTACCTGTCAAATCCAACAACGCTCTTTCACTTAAACCATAAACCAATCGTCCAATATTGGCCCAATACTGCGTACCAGAACACATGGCACAGGGTTCAACTGTGGTCACCAAGGTGCACAGCCAAAGGTAATTGGGATCAAAAGACGCAAAAGCCCTTTTGGCCAACGTCGACTCGGCGTGGTTGACCGTATCAAGGTTGCCTTGTTGATCCAAAACTGTGTGCCTGTCAGGCGCCAGCAAGATCGCACCAAAGGGGTGATGCCCCGCTTGCTTGGCTTCTTTGGCGACTTGGTTGGCAGCCTTTAAAGCATCGATGGCCCATGGCGGTGTAGGTGTGATGTTCATGAAAAATGTTGTATTTCTGATTGCTTGAAAAATTTTAACCTTGAAGCATCTTCTGACGCACAAGTCTTTTACAATGACTTGGTCTGCAGGTCTCTTAGACTTTATATTTCCTTGAACCAATGCTCTTAGAGCCAGGGCTTGGAACATCGTCCAATGAGCGTGATCATCTCGCGTCAGATGAACCCAACGTTGGTCTGACCTCGCCCACCTGAACCCCTTCGTTCAGGATGACGGTCTAGGAGACTTTGCAGACACCTTTGATGCGTTGCTCCGTCTTCAAGTCGACCGAACCTCTCGAATCCAAATGACCAGTCCTTGAACACGTCCGCGTTTGTACCTCTTATCTTTTGACACTCACTCAAATTCTCTCATGATGGACCTACCCCTTCCCGAGCTTTTTGCTTTGGCTTGCCTTGGATTAGTCACGGGCTTTCTAGCTGGCCTCTTGGGCATAGGTGGCGGCATGATCATGGTGCCTTTTCTCACCTTCTTCATTGGCTTGCACAATGTGAGCACAGACTTGTGCGTCAAAATGGCCATCGCAACGTCCATGACCACCATCGTGTTCACCTCCATCTCGAGCGTGCGAGCACACCATGCCAAAGGCAATGTCAAATGGGATTTGGTGAAACAACTCACGCCAGGACTTTTAATTGGTAGCGCCATCACCAGCCTGGGCGTTTTTAATTATCTGCACGGGGCTTACCTGGGCATCATCTTCGCTCTTTTTATCACCTTTTCTGCGACCCAAATGTTTTTGGATAAAAAGCCGCCTGCCTCTAGGCAGTTCCCCGCCAAATGGGGAGGCCTGCTTGTTGGGGTGGTGATTGGCTTCATTTCTGGATTGGTTGGGGCAGGCGGTGCATTCATCAGCGTGCCTTTCATGCTTTTTTGTAACATCCCGATTTTGAATGCTGTTGCCACCAGCGCGGCCCTTGGCTTTCCCATCGCATCTGCCAATGCAGTGGGCTACATGTTCGCGGGTTGGTCCATCCCTGATCTCCCAGCCCATTCTTTTGGCTACGTCTGGCTCCCAGGCTTGGTGGTGATCGCCAGTTTGAGCGTGTTGACCGCTCCCTATGGTGCGCGAACTGCACAAATTTGGCCCGTCAAGCGCTTGAAGCGCTTTTTTGCAAGTATTTTGTACCTGCTGGCCATTTACATGGTCTACAAAAGCACCCTTTAAGGGGCTTGGGTCAAAGCAGCAATTGCACGGTCCATGCAGGCTCACATTTGAGTGATGCTGGCAACTTTTTGTACCCACTTGTTCATCGTCTCTAGCAAGTCTGCATGCGAGAAAGAGCAACTTTCCTCGGTGAACAAAGCGCTGCTCTCCAAGCGGTCCAACAAATCCAACCACACATCGAGATAGGCCTTTTTTGAGCTCAACTGCTCTGGTGGCCAACGCTTGTCCACAGTTTGCGACAGGGCTTTGGCCCAAGTAAGCAATTCACGTGTTTCAATCTCTTTGGCTTGAAACCTGGCCAACATGTGTGTCATTTGATCTTCGATCGACGTCTTCATGGACACCCCTTGATGGTGGGTCTTTTCAACCCATTTCATTTTTTTAAACGTTGATAAACTGGATGCTGCTCTATGGCCAAGCCAAGATACTCTTGCACTTGAGTTTCAAAATCTTGTGCATCACAAGCGAACACCCTCCTGTGCTTCATGGACCTGAGCCAAGTCAATTGTCGCTTGGCCAACTGACGCGTGGCGGTCAAACTGTCTTTGACGAACTGCTCATAGATAGGCATTTCGCAATAGCGCTCTGGCTCGATGGTCTGAAAGCCCAAGCCCAAGCCCATGGCCTCCTCCATAGATTGCAAAAAGGCCCAAGCTTGACGGTAACCCACGCAACGCATGCTCGGTAGGGATGCATTCAAGTTGGGATTTTTGTAAAAGGGCCAGACCTCTTGAAGAAACCCCTCGCTCAACATGTGTCTAAATCTGCGTTCAATGTTTGCATGCAACCAGGCTCGGTCGGTGGGCTCAAAGGACAACAAAAGGTAAGAGGCTTGTAGAGGTTCTAGCACTTCTTTTGGCTCTCCTGCATATTTGGTTTGCAAGGAGGAAATGCTTTGACCCGTCAACATCCACACCTCCAATGCTCGGCCAATGCGCTGGGCGTCCCGAGGCGCCAAACGCTTGGCCGTGACGGGGTCAATGCGTTGCAGTTTTTCATGCATTTTGGGCCAACCCACGTCTTGGGCCTCTTGCAAAATGTTCTGCCGTGTTTCTTGGTGAGCCAATGGCAAATCATCCAAACCATACACCAATGCATTGAAATACAAAAAAGTCCCCCCGACCACCACAGGTATCGCACCACGGGACTTGATCTCTCCAATGAGGTCTTTGGCCTGCTTGGCAAAGTCTGCAGCGCTGAAGGGTTCGTGGGCATCGCGGATGTCAATCAAATGATGTGGCACTTTCCCTCGTTCTAGAGCACTGGGCTTGGCCGTCCCAATGTCCATACCACGGTAAACCAGGGCTGAATCCATGCTGATGAGTTCAATGTTGTAAGCCTCACTCAGGGTCATGGCCGCTTTGGTTTTTCCACTTGCAGTAGGTCCTACCAAGGCCAAAAAATCCCATGATGCAGGTCCTTGCTCGAGTACTGGGTCTGTCATTGCATCTCTCCGTCAAACCTTTGGCTGCGTTGGGGCGACCTTGGCCGAGCACATCCCATCAACGTCCTCTTAAAAACAATGCATCCAAAGAT
>CAIMNS010000036.1 GCA_903842945.1 uncultured Burkholderiales bacterium | reverse complement strand
TAGCTACTTTGGTCATCATGATGCGAAAGGCATCAGACGGAGTAAGCCCCATAGCTGCCAATACAGCGGTGGCTTCCTCTTTAATGCCCCCGTTAATTCTTGCCCGCACCACTGCATTTGCAGTCATGATGTTATCCTTTGATGTCTTGTGAGCTACATTGTAGCACAAATTGGTATTATGGGGTTTAAGCGAGTTCTCCATTCACGCCCAAAATTAGCCACATTTTTCTTTTGAATAAATTGACCACTTGACGTTAGAGAAGTGATGTGCGAGGGGATGAACTGATGGACTGGTTTGCTTAGGGGGTGCAGTGGATTTTCATGATCAATAATCTGTATTTATATACAGTTAAATGCCAGTCAACACATTAAAATGTGGGATTTAAAGACAGATCACCTTTAACATGTATAAAAATATCTTTTTTCTATGCATATCAAAAAAACGTGCAAGTTTGAAGGATGGTTTTTAAAACACTTCAAGTTCAAAGGCCACCCGCAGGTGGCCTTTGAACAACCATGCGCCCAAGACGCAAACATGAGCGTTTAAACCAATAAGGCGTTGACCCGTTTGACGTAAGCAGCGGGATCTTCAGGCAAGCCCCCTTCTGCGAGCAAGGCCTGGTCAAACACGATGTGGGCCAAATCATGGAAATGCATCGCCGCTTGCGCGTCATCGAGTTTCTTGATCAAGGGATGCTCTGGGTTGACCTCCAAAACTGGCTTGACCTCAGGCGCCTCTTGCCCAGCTTGCTTGAGCATTCTGGACAATTGCAAGGACATGCCCTGGTCCTTGACCACCAAACATGCTGGTGAATCCACCAATCGCGTCGTGACCCGAACGTCCTCGGCCTTGTCCTTCAGCGCCTCTTTGAGCTTGGCCAAAATGGGTTTGAAGGTTTCTTGTGCTTTTTCAGCGGCCTTTTTCTCATCCTCGTCTTGCAACTTGCCCAAGTCAACCGCTCCTTTGGCGACACTTTGAAGCTGTGTGCCATCAAAGGTGGTCAAAAAGCTCAAAGCCCACTCATCGACCCGGTCGGTCATCAACAGCACTTCAATGCCCTTTTTCTTGAACACTTCCAACTGCGGGCTGTTTTTAGCACCCGCCAAGGTATCTGCCGTGATGTAGTAAATGGCCTCTTGCCCCTCTTTCATCCTGGCCTTGTACTGCGCCAAAGAAACACCTTGCTTGTCCAACGAGTCGGCGTCGTGGGTGCTGTAAAAACGCAGCAATTTGGCGATCTTCTCTTGGTTGCTGAAGTCCTCTCCAAGCCCCTCTTTCAAAACCGCACCGAAAGCCGAATAAAACTTGGTGTACTCCCCCGTCTTTGCTTTGTCCTCGTCGCTGGCCCCATCCATGGCCACGTCCTTGCTGGCCAAATCCTCAAGCATGGACAACACGCGACGCGTGTTGCCTTCACGAATGGCCTTGACATCCTTGCTTTCTTGGAGCAACTCTCTGGACACATTCAAGGGCAAATCGGCCGAGTCCACCACCCCTTTGACAAAGCGCAAATAAATCGGCATCAAACTCTCGGCGTCGTCCATGATGAACACGCGTTTGACGTAGAGCTTCAGACCTGCTCGCTTGTCTCGATTGAACAAATCAAAGGGGGCTTTGGCCGGCACGTACAGCAATTGCGTGTACTCGGTGGCACCTTCGACGCGGTTGTGACTCCACGTCAAGGGGTTTTCAAAGTCACTGGAAATCGCCTTGTAAAACTCTTTGTATTCCTCTTCAGTGATGTCTTTTTTGGCCCTTGCCCACAAGGCATTGGCCTTGTTCACCGTTTCAAGTTCGGTGGTCGTGACCATTTCACCGGGCTGGTCCTTCTCGCCCTCTTTCCACTCCTCTTTGAACATCAAAATGGGCAAAGAGATGTGGTCAGAGTATTTAGAAATGATGGACTTGAGCTTCCATTGGCTCAAATACTCTTTGGCATCTTCTCTCAAATGCAAAATGACCTTGGTGCCGCGGTCCAGCTTTTCAATCGCCTCGACCTCAAACTCTCCGGTTCCTGGGCTGCTCCAACGCACACCTTGCGAAGGCTTTAGGCCTGCGCGCCGGGTCTCGACCACGATCTTGTCGGCCACGATATAGCCCGAATAAAACCCCACACCAAATTGACCGATCAAGGAGCCTTGCTCCTTGGCGTCGGCCTTTTGCGCGCCCTCTAAACGAGACATGAAGTCTTTGGTGCCACTCTTGGCAATCGTACCCAAGTGGTCGATGGCCTCTTGCTCACTCATGCCGATGCCGTTGTCGGCAATGGTCAAGGTGTTCAAGGCCTTGTCAAAGCTCACGCGAATGTCCAAATTCGGCGAGTCTTCGTACAAGCCGCTGTTGTTCAAGGCCTCGTACCTGAGTTTGTCACAGGCGTCTGAGGCGTTGGAGATCAACTCGCGCAGAAAAATTTCTTTGTTGGAATACAAAGAATGGGTCACCAAATGGAGAAGTTGGGCGACTTCTGCCTGAAAGGCATGGGTTTGCTTGGTCATGTGGGTCTCTTCACGTTAAAAATTCACTAAAACAGCATGAATTTGGGGGCCAATACAGACATTTCAAGGGCCCAGCAAGGATCTTTTTTTACCATCCCCAAGCAGCGCCCCATCCATGTCTCACACATGTCTCACACCTGTCCCACCCCACTGGCAGACCGCCTTCACTTTTGAAGCTCTCGCGCCTCAGAAATGCTCTTTGGCACCCAAGTAGCGCCACTGCCCAACGGGCAGTTGGCCAAGGGTCACCTGCCCCATGCGAATGCGTTTTAAGCCCACCACCTTCAAGCCCACTTGCTCACACATGCGACGAATTTGCCGCTTCTTGCCCTCCGACAGCACAAAGCGCAGTTGATCTGGGTTTTGCCACTGCACCAGCGCAGGCTTTAAGGGCTTGCCGTCCAGGCTCAAACCAAAGCGCAGCATCTCAAGGGCACGTGGAGGCGTCATGTGTTGCGCAGGGGCCTGCGTCTCACCGTAATGCACCCGCACCAAATACTCTTTTTCAATTTGCGAGTCTTCGCCAATCAACTGCTTGGCAATGCGACCGTCTTGCGTCAACACCAACAAACCCACCGAATCGATATCTAGCCGACCCGCTGGCGCCAAACCCCTCAAGTGCCCGTGCGTGAACCGCACTGGGGACAGATCCTGCGACCAGCGGTTTCTGGCCTGAACCAGTTGAATGGCTGGCGTGTGGCCATCTTCGGCTTGAGCGCTCACATAACCCATGGGTTTGTGCAAGAGCACCGTGACACGCGTGTCTTGTAACTTGGAAGCTTCCTTCATCACTTCAATGTTGTCTGCGGCGCTCACTTGCATGCCCATCAAAGCCACGCGACCATTGACATGCACCCAACCCTTCTCAATCCAGTCGTCCGCCTCTCTTCTTGAGCAAAGACCTAGCTCCGACATGCGCTTGTTGAGTCTCACCGTTGGCAAAGTAGTCATAGAAGATGGATTAAACATTGAACCACTGGGCTCAAACCCTCAAAGGGGGCTCGTTCATTTTATCGATTTGATCTTGCAGGGCTGCCAATTGCTCTTGCCAATACTGCTCGCTTGCAAACCAAGAAAAATGTCTCTCAAAAGCCGGATCTCCCACCCGCTGGGCCAACCAAGCACTGTAGTGAATCATTCTAAGTGTCCTCAAAGGCTCGATCAAAGACAACTCTCGCCGATCAAAGGGCCGCACACTTTCATAACCCTCGAGCAAAGCCGACAAACTGCTGGTTTGCTCAACTCTTTCACCCCCCATGAGCATCCACAAGTCCTGTATGGCTGGACCCATGCGGGCATCGTCCAGGTCCACAAAATGCGGTCCCCCCACGCCCTTTTGATCCAAGGGTGTCCACAAGATATTGCCTGCATGGCAGTCGCCATGCAAACGGATTTTTTGATACCCGCCAAGAAAGGCTTTTTCAACATGCTCCAAAGCCTCTTGCGTGATCTTGGCCCAGGCGCTTTGGTAGCTTGGGTGGATCTCAAATGCATCGAGCATGTGCTCCCGTGGGCCCCAACCATGGCTTTGCACATTGAGTTCTGGACGGCTCACAAAATCTTTCGTCTGACCTACCGAATGCAGTCTTGCAATGAAACGCCCGAGCCACTCCAAGACCTCAAAGTCATCCAACTCCGGTATGCGCCCACCCCTTGCAGGACTCACGCTGAACCAAAAATCAAGGGCCTCGGTCTTTTGACCCACAGACCCCACCGACCCCACAGAGCTCGGTGGGCTTTCTTGGCCTAAAGTCAAAGGATGCAAAGTGGTCCCACACAAGCGAAGAGGCGCCACCATGGGCACCTCCTGCTCGGTCAACTCAAGGGCAAAGGCATGCTCTTCTTGAATTTGCTCATGGCTCCAACGCGTGGGTCGGTAAAACTTGGCCACCACAGTTTCTTGGCGATCCTCTTGAGGCAATGCATACACTCGGTTTTCGTAAGAGCTCAAAGACGTGATGCGACCATCCAACTCCAGACCTAAGGCACACACCGCATCGACCACATGAAAGGGCGTCAAACGATCAAAAGGGTGCGTGCTAGACATGTTTGAATCGATCAAACACCCCACACGATGGGGTGACCTTCTAGAATGCATTGCTTGATCATTTGCCGCATAGGTGCAGCCCTTTGTCCAAGACTCACCGCAAGCGACGCCTGCTCCTGCTCTTTGGATCCATGCTTGGCGGATGAAGCGTGGCCCTCTTCATGACTCACTTCATGACCCGCTTCATGGCCATGCTTTTTAAGCGCCGCCTCCAGCGCCTCTAGCGCCTTGGGCATATCGGCCACCAGCAAAATGCCTTTTGCAGAGGGGTCTTTGCCCATGATCTCCAACAAGGCCTTGGCGTGCGTCTCAAACATGATCACGTCGCCACTGGCTTTGGATTTGAATTTGTACAACATAGGTGAGGGGCGTCGTTTTGAAGGGGGCTGAATGCTTAGGTCAAGACATGATAGTACAACAGTCCACATCACTGTTGTCTTAAGTCAAGGGCTCGCTTCATGGATGGAGGTTCAGTCGCTTAAAATTTCCAACACCGCATTGTTGAAGGCCTGGGGCTTTTCGTACATCACCCAGTGACCGGCACCCTTGATCACTTGATG
>CAIMNS010000035.1 GCA_903842945.1 uncultured Burkholderiales bacterium | reverse complement strand
TAAGTGCCTGTCGCCTAAGTGCTTGTCGCGAGGTCAATGGGTGGCTTGATTTGATGGTTTTGCGCGATGGGCAATTCAATGCGAAAGGTCGTGCCTTGTCCCAAGGTGCTTTTCGCTGTAAGGCTGCCCATGTGCTTTTGAACGATGCCCAATGAGACCGAGAGGCCAAGACCCGTGCCCACACCAACTTTCTTGGTGGTGTAAAAAGGCTCAAACATTTTTTTCATGGTTGCGTCGGAAACACCAACGCCATTGTCTGAAATTTCTATCCAAATTGACTCATCCATGAGTCCTGTTTGGATCAAGATCTTTCCAAATTGACCATCAGGTATGGCTTGCGCCGCGTTGACAATTAAGTTGAGAAAAACTTGGTTAAGCTGGGAAGGAATGCAAGAAATTTCGGGAAGGTCGCCAAATAGGCATTCAACTTGAGCATGGTACTTGACTTCAAAATTAACAATGTTCAAAGTCGATTGGATGCCTTTATGCACATCAGCCAAAATCCAATCCGTGCTCTCCTCAAGCCGGGAGAAGTTTTTTAAATCGTTGACGATGTTTTTAACTCGAACAATGCCCTCTTGGCTTTCACTCAGAATTGACACCACGTCTGTTTTTAAAAATTCATAGTTGGAAGACTTTAAAAGTTGAGATGTGCCTTCAGATTTTAAATGTGGGTCACTGGAAAAGCCTTCAATGATTTGATTGAAGATGCCAAAATATTTTTTAAGCGTGCTTAAATTGGAGGAAACAAAAGCAATCGGATTGTTGATCTCGTGAGCCACGCCAGCGGCGAGTTGTCCAAGCGCGGCCATTTTTTCAGATTGTGTCAAACGCGTGGACATTTCCAATTCATGTTCTTGTGCGCGCTCTTTTTCATTTGAGCTACTGACCAGCTCCAAGTTAAGTCGCCTGGCTTTTTTGAGCATTGATAAGGCTGAAAGGGTGCTGATGATGATCAGCATCGAAATCAAAAATCCAAACATCAAATAAGATTTTTTCAAACGATCGTACTCAAACATGGCATCCTTTTCAAGCATGCCCACGATGACATAAAGGGGTTGATCAGGGATTTTTTCGAATGCATAAATTCGTTTTGAATGGTCAAAGAGATCATCACTCACAAATGTTCCTGATGACATTTGTCCAACAATGGCTGGGAGACTGATTTTGGGAACAGAGCCATCAATCTTGGAGATGTTGCCCACTCTGAGGGTTCGAACAAAACCGTCAGCACCAACAAGAGACGTAAAACCCTCTGGCCCAAGATCAATTTTTTTGTGAAAGTCAATGAAGTAATTGGGATCAAAAGAGACAACTGCAACCCCCAGAAGGTCTCCATTGGGCTTGTTGAGTCGTTTGGTCAGTTGGATGGACCACTTTTGGCTGACGCGGCCTAAAACGGGTTTGCTTAAATACAGGCCGTAAGGATAGATATCCTTGTGAATTTTAAAGTGTTCTCTATCAGAAAGGTCAACCTTTTTGTGACTTTTTAAATTGGAGTATTCGTAAACACCTTCAGCGTTGATGATGCCAACTTGGTTGAAGAAATTCACATCAATCACATTTTGATCAAAGTATTCGTTGAGAAGTTTAAAGTCACTCGCACCTTTTTGTTCATAATGAAACTTGACAATTCGCAGCGCTTCATCTGAATTGCGGATGGTGGTTTGTGAATGCTCTTTGAAGCTGATGGCGATATTTTTTAAATTGGATATGGGCTGGTTGAGCATCAAGCCTTTGTCTTCATCAAGCCTGAAATTGATGAATGTCCAAATGATCAACACAAGGGTGGCGGACACCAAAATCAAAACATCGTTCGCGTTATTTTTGTTGAATGTATAGAGTTTCATTTTGATGTGTAAGAGTGTTAAACAAACGCGGATGTTTTATTTTAGCATTGGCTTGATTTTTTAAAATTGCAATTTTCTGCGTTATCACGTTGGTGACATCCGGTATTTTTTAGTATCGGTAAGAAACGATGAGCCTTTTCATGTCGGCGTTGCTGAAATTGACTTTTGGATCGTAGGCCAAGCGAAGACCCAATGGGCCCCAGTCCACTCCCGTCATCAAACCGTATTTTCGAATGAATTGGTTCTCAACACTTCCACTTTTATAAAGTAAATCGATCAAAAATCGATCACTTTCAAAAAAGGGTGTTCGGTAAACCAAATGCACATGTTGCTGATCAGGATGTTCACGGTTGTCGTGAACAATTTGTAGCGAAATGAATTCTTGGGCACTCCATCTGTATCCTGTGCTCGCCGACCATGCGTCGTTGGGATCAAAATTCAGATTGAAGTAATTTTTTAAATTGGTGCGCCCTAGGCCCACGCCCATAAAAACACGTTCACCCGTCTCGATGCCTACACTCCCACCCAGAAAACCTCCAGCAGCACTTTGGACGGAGGGTTGCACTCTGAGCCTACCTAGATCGTAAGAAGAGTCCCACCCCATGCGCGTTTGACTGAATGTTTTGTCTTGGGCTTGATAAATTCCAAGCCAAGCGTTGCCCATGGCAGAACTTGCTCTTAAATTCACGTCTTCACCCACTTGAGGCGCCATCTTGGGTTCTGTGATATTGTAGAGGCCTGTGCTCAACTTGTATGTCGTGCCTTCATGGTCCAAGCTCTCGGAAAAGCTTTTTTGCGTCCAAGCACTAAGCAGACCTAGGAGCGAGATTAAAAAATATGCACAAGTATGTTTGGCTTCAAATACTCTAAAATTGATATGTTTCATTAAGGGAATGTATGGGTATTTGTGTGCAGTGGTCTTAAGTATAATCAATAATGAAACAACACCTTTTGTTTTTAGGCATGACCGATTTCCAATTTTTTTTGTTGCAGTATTTTTTGCCACTTGTATTGGTCTGCTCTGTCATTGAAGCCATTTATTTTCATGTCCAATCGAAGTTTGATTGGTCTTCCATGCTGGTGTCCTTGAGCGATTTGTTTGGCAGATTGTTGGTTCAGTATTTCTTGCCTTTAACGCTTGCTGCACCTGTTCTTTATTGGGCGGAAAGTCACAAGTTAAATCTCCTTGTTATGGACGGGTGGCTGTCTTTGTTGGCGCTGTTTTTTTTGCAAGATTTCTGTTACTACTGGATGCACCGAGCTAGTCACCGTGTTCGGTGGTTTTGGTGTAACCATGCCGTTCACCATTCCTCCAATGAGTTGAATCTTTCAGCCGCTTACAGGCTGGGCATGTTTGGCAAACAGATGGGGACTCTTTTGTTTTTTCTGCCACTGGTTTTCTTGGGATTGTCTCCCAATGTGGTTTATGAAGTAGTGACTCTAAATCTGCTGTATCAATTTTGGTTGCACGTCACTTGGATTCCCAAGTTGGGCTTTTTAGAGTATGTTCTCAACACCCCAAGTGCACACAGAATCCATCATGCCTCCAATGAGGAATACATCGATGCCAATTATGGAGGCGTCTTGATTGTTTTTGATCGCTTGTTTGGAACGTACAAGGCCGAAGATCAAGCCATATCGATCCAATACGGCTTGACTGAGCCTCTTTTAAGCAAGAACCCTCTCGTTGTTCAATTTTTCGAGTGGAAAGCTTTGTTTTTAGACCTGAGGGATTCAAGATCCTTCAAAGAGTTTTTTGGCTATGTCTTCAGGCCCCCAGGCTGGAAGCCCTAAGACATCCTTTTACGCTTGGATCAATTCACTGATTTCGATTAAATTTTGATCGGGATCACGCAAATACACGGACATCAATGGCCCAGTGGCGCCAGTCTTTTGAACTGGTCCCTCGACGATCGGCCAAGGGGATGATTTGATTTTTTCAATCACTTGTGTCAAAGGAATGCTTGCAATGAAACACAAGTCCAGTGCGCCCGGTTGAGGAAAAGCCGCTTTGGGCTCGAACTCATGTCCTTTGACATGCAGATTGATTTTTTGATGTCCAAATTTAAAAGCTTTTCGATGAACCAGCGGCGTACCAGACTGAAAGTGCTCCAATGTCATCCCTAAAACTCGGGTATAAAAATCGATGCACTTGACCTCATCTTGTGTGGTCAATACGATGTGATCAAGGTGATCGATCATAGCAAGCGCCAAGTCTTTTGCAATGTCAATCTGAATAAACGCCAGCGGACTTGATGACGGGGCCCCACTTGTTGATCTCAGCTTGAAGCCAAGATTTAAGTCCTTCGGGCGTTTGTTTGGCATCTGTCACAGACTCGGCACCCAAGTCTGCCATTCTTGCCATAAAACTGGGATCTTTGGTGGCACTTCGAAGCGTGTTTCCAATTTTTTCCAAAACGGCTTGAGGTGTTCCTTTGGGGGCATACACGCCGTGCCACACGATGACTTCAAAATCTTTTAAGCCACCTTCACTGAGCGTTGGGGAGTCTGGCAGAGCCTTGATTCTTTCCTTGGTGGTGACGCCAAACATTTTCACTGTTCCGGCTTTGATGTGTTGGGTGGTTTGTGTGGTTTGATCGCAAAGGATGTCGACTTGACCTGCAAGTAGGGCATTCAAGGCGGGTGCAGTTCCTGAAAAAGGCACAGTGGTCAACTCCACGCCAATGGCCTTTTGAAACAACATGCCACAAAGGTGAGAGACAGCACCCAGCCCCGCATTGGCCAAGTTGATCTTGCTTGAGTTTTGTTTGATGTAGGCGATCAGTTCTGGCAGATTTTTGGCTGGGATGTCTTTTCTTGCGATCAAAGTCATGGGGACATCAACCACTTGACCAATGTACTCAAAATCTGTCATGGGGTTGAAGGACAGTTTGCGGTACAAAGCGGGTGCCGTGGACATGCCGTTGTGGTGGATCAAAAGGGTGTATCCATCGGGATGGGCATTGGCCACAAATGAAGCTGCAAGTGTGCCGCCTGCCCCTAGCTTGTTATCGACCAAAACGGTTTGACCCATGATCTTGGTCATGGTCGCACCCAGGGATCGGGCCACGATGTCTGTTGGGCCCCCAGCTGCAAATGGAACAATCAACGTGACGGGCTTGCTGGGGTAGTTTTGAGCAAATGCCAAGTGTGTGATGGTGGAAAATAACAAAATGGCCAAGTAAGTGAACGAGGCTTTTGATTTTAAATTCATGGGTCAGACTCCTAGAAATCTATGGGGTG
>CAIMNS010000034.1 GCA_903842945.1 uncultured Burkholderiales bacterium | reverse complement strand
GCCCTTGGCGCTTATGCACGGCGAAATGCTTGATCCGATCACAACGGACAGTTTGAATTAAATTCTGAAAAAATGGCTTGACGAACCGTCGTTGCTTATGGGTATTTTTTATCAATAAAGCTGATAACAAGCCAACTGATTAGAATCTTGCTGTCCTTTAAAAGGACAAACTATGCGTATGAATAGCCTGTCGCAGGTTTGGTTTCTGCGGGGCTACCGTGCTCGTGACTTCTCGTGGTCATTCGGTGTCGTTTAACACGACAGTTAGTGGTTGGTGTTGTCCTTTTAAAGGACATTCACTGATCTGTTAAATCAGCTCACTGGTATGTTCTCAATACCAGTTAAAGTTAATTCCTGTTGATTTTATTGAGCTCGTATAAACGATCATACAGCCTTCGACTTCAGGTCAAGGCGCTATTAAGTTCAAGGTTTTACAAACTTAAGCAAAAGACCTCTCTGAATTCTAACGAATGTAAATTGGGTTGCCTATTAATAAAGTTTTTCCATTTTCATCCTTTACGTCCAATCTAATCCAATGAGGTTTGCCGTCAAATTTTTGTTTAATTTCAATAGTTTGGTCAGTGGAGTCGATGTTGCTGCGAAAGCCCATTGGTACGCTATTGCCATCTAACCACCAATGCACATAAGTGTGTGCAGCATTTTTTACTGCCACTTTCAATGTAACCTCAGTATTAGGAGCCACCTTTAAAGTTTGGCCCATCGAGGCAATGTCTTTAAATGAATTAGTTGCACTGAATTCCATCATTTGATTTTTGGAGCCTGTAACATCGATAAACACATTACCTTGTCGAATTCCGTTTGTAATTTCTTTTTCTGATAATGCACTGGCATACACCACGGTAATTGGCACCCCAATAGAACCGAAAGTATTTTGGTCATATAGGTCAGGACGATGGTTATCACTTCCCGAAATAGCAGTGATTCGATAGCCCTTATTTAATTGCTCATGCCAAAATGGAACACCAGAAAAAGCGGTATCTACATCGCCGCCGTTGACCACTTCAATGGCATGCACTTTTTCCATGTTAGACAAAGTATTCCATCCACATCCCATGCACAGTTCTCCACTGGGTCGAACAGGGTGATTAATTGAAATTAATGCTTTCTGAGATTCAACTTCACTCAATATTCGATTCCAACTTTTTTCAGTATGATCAATTTGAAAGTTCAAGTCAGAACGAGTTCCAAATACATTGGCATGACCGAAGAAAGTAGTTACTTCACGTGCAACCATTAAAAGCAAAGGATTAAAGTAAGGCTGAATTTCTCGGACAGAATTTGCTTGAGAGACAGTGTTATGGTCTGTGATTGCCATAAAGTCTAGACCTCGCTTTGCAGCAGCCATTGCCGTTACGAATACAGGACAAGGTACTTTTTCTGAATTGTCTAATCGCTGACAACTACCATCACTGTGTGCAGTATGCGAGTGTAAGTCTCCTCTATACCACCCTGGTTTATTGACCATCGGTTTGTTCAATATGTGGGGTTCATCATTCGCTGACAATGATTTAGAAAAGTATATTTCAGCTTTGTAATCGGCTTGAGCATTAGCACGCATATTTGGCACACCCAAAAGTAGCTTCCAGTTTCCAGGGGAGATGGGCGTCGGTGAGTAGGAAGGTGTAGCATCCAAAGCACTGATGGTGAATGAAGATTTATTGCCGCCGCTCCAACCCAATACTTTGCCATCTGGCCCAATAAGACCCAAGTCAATCACGCTTCGATCTTGTTTTCCAGTGTAAGAAAAATCAATGGTAATCCGCTGCGTTTGATCTGGCACTGTAAATGGCACTTGCACATAGCTTTGATGATCATTACCCTGAAGACTGCCATTCAGAATTACGTCAGGTAAATTTGCATGTGCTATGCCAATCCAACTACATACGATTAAAAAAATTAAACGGCTCATTAATACATCCAAAAAAATGGGGCCATGTTCATGAACAGGCCCCATCGGTTTACACACTTCTGACTATGAAGGTCAGATGCTTGACAGTTAGTTCAGATTAGAAATCATATTTGAGAGCAAGTCGAACTGTGCGACCAAGCAGTGGGCGAGCAACAAATGTATTTGCCAATGCATCTGCACTTTGAATTTCGCCTGCGCGAGGGTTACCTTCTGTTAAACCTTGCGAGTTTGTGACATTGTCAATATAAGCAAACACCGATGTCTGCTTGTCAATCTGGTAGCGACCAGACAAATTCAAAAGTGTGTAACTAGGTAAACGAACTGAGTTGGCTGCATCAACGAAACGTGCGTCTTGAAACTCATAAGCCAATTGGAGACGCAACTTGCCCTCTAGCAAATTCAAGCCAGGAACCAAGCGATAGCTAACTTTAGGCACTCGAATCAATTGATTACCCTTAAAGTTACGAACAACTGGCAAGTTGTTAACTCTGTCGGTATAGATTAAATTGTCGTATTGTGGATCTTGTACAGTGGCTGTAAATCCAAGGTCTGACCAATCCGTAAAGTACGCTTTACCTTCCAATTCAAGACCAGTGGTTTTGGTGTTGGCATAGCCCGTTTGAGCGGTCGATGTGGAATTGTTTAAAGAGAATACATAATTGGTGTAAGCCACATTGTTGTACTTTGTGTAAAACAGTGTTGAATACAAATCAAAGTTGTTTCCACGGAATTTATAACCAACTTCTGCCAGATCCATTGTCTGCGTAATAGGAGTAGCGGTGGGGCTGGTAATAAATGAACTCAAATTAGGCATACGGAATGCTTGTGTCCAGCGACCAAACATGCCTGAATTTTTCTCAAATTGATAGTTTGCACCAAGCGTGTAGCCAGTCTTATCAAAAGTTTTATCGTAGGAATCGAACACGCCATTGCCAGTCAAAATACTTGAGGTGGCGTAAGTACCTAAGTTAACAAGTTTTGATTGTTCTGTGGTACCTGATACATTAACTTTTTCATAACGTACACCAGCATCCAGACGAGTTTTGTCGTTTAACTGCCATTCATCTAGCAGATAGACGGCTTGTGTTTCAGACTTACCTTTGGCGTTTGCCCATTCATAGCCGTATCGGTAAATGCCTTTGTCCGTCACGACACCCAATTTTTTACCAGTTGCGTCATAGCCAACCAAGTCGAGCATAGGTGCCTGACTTTGTGCGCCTAACAATACTGTTGCTGAGTAACGACTGTAATCTTGCTCAAAATTAGCAATGTAGTACCCGGCAGTGATGTCATGTTTTTGACCTGCAATCTCAAATTGACGACTAAAACGCAAGTCGTTAACAATTTCTTTAACTGGCAAAGTTAGGCCACGCAGACCTCCCACCACCATCAAGCCATTTGGATCGACGTATTTTGTTCCTGGTTGGTTAACCAACTCAAGGCCTAAATTCGTTGCACCAGGAACTCGGCTTAAGTTAGCCACGTTAGCTGCTATGAATGTTGAAACACTGTAGAGTGCATTGGGAAATACGCCATTGCGAGTCGTATCTGTGTTTGAGTAACGCAGAGAGTTGTCTACACGCCAGCCGCCATCCAAGTTCTTTTCAAACTTAAAGTTGAATTGATCACGGTTGATGTGAGTACCTTCACCGTTGTCAAAGTTGTATATTTTTCCATCGGCCATTCTCAGCACAACGTCTTTTGTTTGCGGTCCAGCAATTGTCCCAAAATTGCTATCGAAACCTGGGATTGCCTTGATAGAGCCATCTGGGTAGGTCCGCATTGGAATGCCTAAATAAAGTGGCACTGTATCGTCTAATTTCTTGGCATCAATGGTGATTTTTCCTTGATCAATTTCTTTCACCAAACGCAATCTAAGTTGACCGCCATGTTCGGGACCAAAACCGGGATTGCGAACACCATCGCTGGTTCGGAAAAAACCACCTAGACTGGCTGACCAACCCTCCGACAACGGTGAAGAAAACCAAAAATCTGTTCTGGACAAACCATAATCACCAATGGTTTGCTTGATAGTTCCAGCTGGTTTATCTCCGATTTCACGCGTACGAAAGTTGATTGCTCCAGCAGGAGCGTTGCTGTACAAGATAGATGAAGGTCCACCTCGAACTACTTCAATTCGATAGATAGTTTCATCTAAGCGGAATGCTTGATCTCCATTCAGGTAG
>CAIMNS010000033.1 GCA_903842945.1 uncultured Burkholderiales bacterium | reverse complement strand
TGGGCACCATTGAGTTTTTGCTGACCCTGCCCATCACCCCCGTGCAAGCGGTCTTGGGCAAATTCATCGCTTCATGGATGTTCTTGATGCTGGCCATTGCTCTGAGTTTTCCCATGGTCATCACCGTCAACATCTTGGGCTCACCCGACAACGGCGCCATTTTGGCGGGCTATGTGGGCTGCTTCCTTCTGGCTGGCACCTATTTGTCGATCGTGTGCTTGACCTCTGCACTCACCAAAAACCAAGTGATCGCTTTCATTTTATCGGTCTTGGTGTGTTTGCTTTTGAACCTGATTGGGTTTTCTCCGGTGACCGACTTGATGGCTCGCTGGTTAGAGCCGCAATCCATTGAAGGCATCGCCAATTTCTCGGTCTTGTCTCACTTTGATGGTTTTCAAAGGGGCATCTTGGATTCAAGAGACTTGATTTACTTTGTGTCGGTGATGGTTTTTTCACTGTACCTGAACCACATTGCCGTTAAGAACGCACGCTCGCGTTGAGGATGAAATACATGTCTAATAAAACAACCCCCACCTGGATGGCGATCGTCTTGTCCGTGGTCGTCTTGTTCTTCGTCAATTGGCTCGCCGGTCTTGAGTTCTACAGAGTGGACTTGACGCAAGGACGGGTCTACACCTTGTCGGATGGCACCAAAGAAATTTTAAAGAATTTGGACGCACCCGTCACCGTTCGCTTTTACCTCTCTCAAAGCGATGACAGCATGCCCTTGCCTTTGAAGGGCTACGCCAGACGCGTTGAAGATTTGTTGACCGAATTCAAGGCCGCGTCCAAGGGCAAGCTCGTGATCGAAAAGCTCGACCCCCAGCCCGACTCAGATGCTGAAGATGCCGCCGTCTTGGACGGCGTGCAAGCACAAAGTTTGACGGGCGGAGATCGCTTTTATTTTGGTCTCGCGGTCAAACGCGGTGAGCAAAAGTCCACCATGTCCACCATCGTCATGCAGCGTGAACGCTTGCTGGAATACGACATTGTGCGAGCCATCACCCGTTCGGCCAACGCGAAGAAACCCAAAATTGGTATTTTGAGCTCCATGCCTGTCTTTGGCAGTCCGGGGTTTGCCATGATGGGCATGCCACCCTCACCGAAACAGACCTTTGTCTCCGAACTTGAACGTGATTTTGATGTGCAGCGCATCTCAACCGACGTCAAACAGATCGATGACGACCTGAAAGTCTTGCTGGTGGTGCACCCCAAAGGGCTTTCTGAGAGCACAGAGTTTGCCATCGACCAGTTCATTTTGCGTGGCGGCAAGGTGATCGCGCTCCTGGACTCCTATGCTTATTTCGATTTGGTGCCCTCACAGCAAGGCATGCAGCCTGGTGGCACCGCGTCCGATTTGGAGCGCTTGACCAAGGCTTGGGGTGTGAAGCTTGAGAGCGGCAAGATGATTGCCGACATGCAGTACATGACGGGCCAAGGCAACCGCGGCCTTCCCACCCTGCTCACCTTGAACGACAGCGCCTACAGCGCCTCCGACATCGCAACCGCTCAATTGGGAGACACCTTGTTTGCCTTCTCTGGGGCCTTCACGGGCCAACCCACCGAGGGTTTGAAGCAAGACATTTTGATCAAGAGTTCGACCTATGCGGAGATGGTGGACAACACCGTGGCCATGGAGCAAGGTGAAAAACTGGCCAAAGGGGTCAAGCCCACTGGGCAGCAGTATCCTTTGGCCCTTCGCTTGGAAGGCCACTTCAAAACCGCCTTTCCTGACGGGGCGCCTGAGCTGAAGGTGGACGCCAAAGACACCGGTAAAGACACCAGCAAAGACAAGACGAAGGCCAAAACCAGCGCGACCTCCGGGGCCCCTGCAAAGTCTCCTGGGGACAGCAAAAAGGCCAGCACCCCACCTGCAGAAGCTGCAGCACCTGAGCCCGTGACCGTGGAGGTGTTGAAGGCGTCCA
>CAIMNS010000032.1 GCA_903842945.1 uncultured Burkholderiales bacterium | reverse complement strand
TTTGAGGCGAAGACACAAATCGTTGGGTAACAGGGGGGTGTCGCAAGGAACGGTCATCAAGTAGGCGCTAGGACAATGCATGAGGCCCACCAAAAAACCTGCCAAGGGACCCTTTGACTCACCCTCAGGGTCTGGCCAGACCTCATCGCAAAACGATTGGTAGGTGGCCAAATTTCGATTCGCATTGATCATCACTCGAGAGACCTGAGGCCGCAGTTGATTCACAATGCCTTGAGCCAAGCTTTGGCCGCGAAAGTGTTGAAGGCCTTTGT
Organism: uncultured Burkholderiales bacterium; assembly: GCA_903842945.1. GTDB lineage: Bacteria > Pseudomonadota > Gammaproteobacteria > Burkholderiales > Burkholderiaceae_C > Limnohabitans. The sequence goes on along the minus strand of CAIMNS010000032.1, from coordinate 5,969 downwards.
CAAGACCGCCCATTCGAGAACCTTGGCCACCACACAAAACAATGGCGCTGATGTCTTTGTCTTGGATGAGCTCCTTGTTGGCCATCAAGCTAGCCTCCGATATAGCTCATCTCGACACGTTTGAGGACTTGAATGGGCTGGCCTGCATCAGGCTTGCCATGGACTTCAGACCTGGTTTCTGAATAGCGGTCGTCTCGAGCACTCCAAATGTGTCCAATCGCTGAGGTGATGTCCTCGTCACTTGCATGGTTGCGTAGCAAGCTTTTGAGATCGTAGCCCGTGCTTGCAAAGAGACATAAAAACAACTTGCCTTCTGTGGAGAGTCTGGCGCGGTTACAGTCCGCGCAAAAGGCTTGAGTGACGCTGCTGATCAAGCCAATTTCTCCAAGGGCGGGATCGATTTGGCCGCTTTGATTTTTAAAGCCATAGCGTTTGGCGGTTTCACCTTTTGACTGGGAGTCAAGGGCTTGCACATCAAACTCCTTGGCAACACGTTCCATCAATTCATGAGAAGGCAAGACGTCTTTCATTTGCCACCCATTGGTCGAACCCACGTCCATGAACTCAATGAACCTCAAAGACATGCCCTTGCCATAGAAGTGCCTGATCATGGGGAGAATCTCTTGGTCGTTCGTGCCTTTTTTGACGACCATGTTGATTTTGAGACCACTAAAATGCCCCATGGCATCTCGTCCCAGGCCCACCTCTTGAGCACGTTGAATGCCTGCCAAGACATCCGCGACGGGGTAGTCCACATCGTTCATGACTTTGAAGACGTCGTCGCTCATGGCGTCAAGGCTCACGGTGATGCGTTGCAAGCCGGCATCTTTAAGCGTCTGAGCTTTTTGCTTGAGCAATGAACCATTGGTGGTGAGTGTGAGGTCCAAAGGTGAATCGTTGGGTGTTTTGATCGCTGCCAATTGAGCAATCAAAACTTCAATGTTTTTTCTCAGCAAGGGCTCACCACCGGTCAGGCGCAGTTTCTTCACCCCATGGTTGACAAACAGTTGCGATAAACGCGCAATCTCCTCAAAGCTCAGCAAATCAGCATGAGGCAGGTATTTGTATTGGTTGTCAAAGACCTCTTTGGGCATGCAGTATTGGCAGCGAAAGTTGCAACGATCTGTGACGCTGATGCGCAAATCGTGCAAAGGCCTGTGGCGCAGGTCGCTCAGGCGTCCGCTCGCCTTGAAGGCCTCTTGTGGCAAAGCCAGTTCGCTCGAGCTTGAGCGTTCGTCATGCAGTGGAATGATTCGTTGAGACATACAGGTGTATTTTGCACCATTAATGGGTGTTCTGGTGGGTCTTGCATCAGGCCTACTGGCCCAAGGGTCTCCAAGCTGTGTCCGGGTAGGTGAGTTGGATAAAAAAGGGAGCTCCTATGGAGCTCCCTCTTGACCCACCTGTTGATAGCCCTTGCTTTATTTCGCAGCAGGAGCGTTTGAGGCTGGCGCTGCAGGGATGGCTACAGGACTTGCCACAGCATCGGAAGCAGCTGGTGCCACGACTGCTGCAGGCGAGCTCATCGGTGCCCCTCCTGCCGTTGGTGCGTGAGTGATGGGCAACAAAGGCACCAGCAAAAGCGCCACAATGTTGATGATTTTGATCAAGGGATTCACGGCAGGACCTGCCGTGTCCTTGTAGGGGTCGCCGACCGTGTCACCTGTCACCGCTGCTTTGTGTGCATCGCTGCCCTTGCCGCCGTGGTGACCGTCTTCGATGTATTTTTTGGCATTGTCCCAAGCGCCTCCCCCCGTGCACATGGAAATGGCAACAAACAAGCCTGTGACGATGGTGCCCATGAGCAGGCCACCCAAGGCTTTTGGACCCAAGATCAAGCCCACCAAGATGGGTACAACCACGGGCAACAAAGAGGGGATCATCATTTCTTTGATGGCCGCTGTGGTGAGCATGTCGACTGCACGACCGTAGTCGGGCTTGGCCGTGCCTTCCATGATGCCTTTGATCTCCCTGAATTGTCTGCGCACCTCTTCGACCACAGCACTGGCAGAACGACCGACGGCCTCCATGGCCATGGCTCCAAAGAGGTAAGGAATCATGCCGCCAATGAAGAGGCCAACGATCACCAAGGGGTCTGAGAGGTCAAAGGTGATGTCTTGGCCCACATTTTCAAGCTTGTGGGTGTAGTCGGCAAAGAGCACCAAAGCAGCAAGACCGGCTGATCCAATGGCGTAACCCTTGGTCACCGCCTTGGTGGTGTTACCCACTGCATCCAAGGGGTCTGTGACATCGCGAACGCTAGAGGGCAATTCCGCCATCTCTGCAATGCCACCCGCGTTGTCGGTGATGGGACCGTAGGCATCCAGGGCCACGATGATGCCGGCCATGCTGAGCATGGCTGTTGCTGCAACGGCCACGCCGTAAAGACCCGCCATGGCGTGAGCAGCCAAAATGGCCAAGCAAACCGACAAGACAGGGTAGGCCGTTGATTTCATCGACACGCCAATGCCAGCAATGATGTTGGTGGCGTGGCCCGTTGTAGACGCTTGTGCAACATGTTTGACCGGTGGATAGTCGGTTCCCGTGTAATACTCGGTGATCCATACCAAGGCGGCTGTCAGCAACAGACCCACTGCGCAAGAGCCAAACAAGGCCATGCGAGAGCCGCTGGCTTTGATGGCATCGTCAGGCATCATGTTCCAAGTGACAAAAGCGAAGGCGACCAAGCTTAAAACGCCCGCCACAATCAAACCCTTGTAAAGAGCGGGCATGACGTTTTTCATGCCTGGAGAAGCTTTGACGAAAAAGCAACCAATGATCGAGGCGATGATGGACACGCCACCCAAGACCAAGGGGTACAGAGCCGCTTGGACAGGTGCAGAGGTCACGACCAAGGCACCCAAGAGCATGGTGGCAATCAGGGTGACGGCGTAAGTTTCAAAGAGATCGGCTGCCATGCCTGCGCAATCGCCCACATTGTCTCCCACGTTGTCCGCGATCACCGCGGGATTTCTTGGGTCGTCCTCGGGGATGCCCGCTTCGACCTTGCCGACCAAGTCAGCGCCCACATCAGCGCCTTTGGTGAAAATACCACCACCCAGTCTTGCAAAAATGGAGATGAGGGAAGAACCAAAGGCCAAGCCAATCAGTGGATCGAGAAGGTCGGCGAGATGTTGGTTTGCAGTCAGCTCACCGCTGCCCACCAAAAACCAAAAAAAGCCTCCAACCCCCAACAAGCCCAAACCAACCACCAGCATGCCGGTGACAGCGCCTCCTTTGAACGCAACATCTAGAGCTGGGCCAATGCCCCCTGTGGCGGCCTGCGCTGTCCTGACATTGGCTTTGACAGACACGTTCATGCCAATGAAGCCACATGCGCCAGACAGCACTGCTCCCACCACAAAGCCCAGGGCAGTGGTGGTGCTTAAAAAGAGCCCAATCAAGATCGCTAGGGTGACACCGACCATGGCAATGGTTCTGTATTGACGAGCCAGATAAGCGGCTGCACCTTGTTCGATGGCAGCTGCAATTTCTTGCATCCGAGCATTTCCCGGGTCCATGGCCAAAATTGATGACCGGGCCCAAAAGCCGTAAATAACGGCAACGATCCCACAAGCTAGCGCGAAAAGCAGCGCTGAATTGGCTGACATAAGTTCTCCTTTGTTTTTTTCATATTTTTTGTTGAATCCCTTGCTCAATGAAAGCTCAGGTCAAACAAAGACAATTGAATCAAGCGGTCGTTTGAGCGACGAGTTTAAAATGCTCGAAAAATCAAACAAAAGCCAGATCCAAAGGCAAATGTAAGTGATATATAGAAGCGCACTCAGTGAGATTTGCCCTAAGAAAGGCCTAAAATAGGGTTAATACTGAGTTTAATTTTAATCGAGAAACGAAGAAACATGTCTTTAGATAACGTCACCCCAGGCAAAGAGGCTCCCAACTTCTTTAATGTCATCATCGAGATCCCCATGAATGCGGATCCTGTGAAGTATGAAGTGGACAAGGAAACGGGAGCCATTTTTGTGGATCGCTTCATGAGCACCTCGATGCACTATCCGACCAATTACGGTTATGTACCGCAGACCATCAGCGGGGATGGCGACCCTGTCGATGTGTTGGTGATCACGCCAGTGCCATTGATCCCTGGCGTGGTCGTCACGTGTCGGCCCATTGGTATTTTGAAAATGGAAGACGAGGCTGGCCTGGACGGCAAAGTCTTGGCGGTGCCAACAGACAAAATTTTATCCATTTACACACAGTGGCAAAAGCCAGAGGATTTGAATCCATTGCGGCTTAAAACCATCGCCCACTTTTTTGAGCATTACAAAGATTTGGAAATAGGAAAATGGGTCAAAATCATTGGTTGGGACGGACCAGATGCGGCCCGTGCAGAAGTGCTTGAAGGAATGAACAATTACAAAAAAGCGAAGTAAATACGCATGGCTTGAAGTTGAAATTTAAGTGTGACATGAAGTTTGATCCTCTAGCGCTTGGGAAAGCAGTGACAAACATGGTTTATTTTGAGAAGTCAGCATGAACCATGTTAAAGTCGTTCAACTGTATCAATCCCAAATCCATGCGTCGATTGAGCAGCACTTTTTGAAAGGGAAAAAATGCGAGCAGTCAAGAAGTTAAAAAACATCATCAAAGATAATCCTTCGGCGATGCAGTCCAAAATTTATACCCAATTGATTTTGATGCTGGAGTCTGAGGACAGCAATCCCCTGCAAGACTTGTACAAACTAGATCAGCAAGAGTTTGATCTTGCTCTCTCCTTGCTTAAGGAGTGGAGAATTGATCGCTTTTATGTTGGTAAATCCAAGGTCTTTGACGTGGCCTTTCAAGCCAATCAATACAACACTTGAGCTCGCTGGTGATCCCTTCAATGGCGACAAGATAAACAAGAATTTGTCATTTATTGGTCATTGACTTGTCATGTTGATGTGTTCTAGTTCTCTTTGACTTCAAAGAGAAAACACATCATTTGAACCATTATTTTTTTATCCTGTTGATCACCCAGTTCATTGTTGGCATCGCCGACAATGCGCTGCTCATCGTGGTGATTGCGCAGTTACAGGAACAATCATTTCCTAATTGGTGGATTCCCATCTTAAAAGTTGTTTTTACGGTCGCCTATGTTTTATTTGCGCCCTTTGTTGGACACATCTCCGATATCAGTCCTAAGCGACGAGTGATGCTAGGCGCGACGATTTTAAAAATAGTTGCTTGCTTGTTCTTGCTCTTTAACGTACATCCCTTTATTTGCTTGCTGATTGCCGGTCTTGGTGCGGCCGTTTATTCACCTGCTAAATATGGGCTGGCCACAGAGATGGTGGACATGAGCAAGTTGGTGAAAGCAAATGCCTGGCTTGAAGTCAGCACTGTTTTGGCTTCTATAGTTGGTTTCTTGGTGGGTGGTTATTTGGTCAGTGATTTCGTGAGGGGTAGCTCAGTTTCCCTCAAAATGGCGGACCTCTTCCTCATGCACAGCAGCTTACAACTGTCAATTTCTGTGTTGTTGATGCTGTTGGCGTTTGCAAGTGTTTTGACACTTTATTTGCCCATCAGTGGATTTCTAAAGCCTAAAGACCAACATTCAAGTTCAGATCTTTTAATGGAATTTCAGCGAAGCTTGTATTTGTTTTGGAGAGATGCTTCAGGACGGGTGTCTCTTTGTGTCACCACCTTGTTTTGGGGCGTGGGCGCCACCATGCAGTTGTTGGTCTTGTCTTGGGCTCAAGAAGTGCTAGGGCTTACATTATCACAGGCCTCCTATTTTCAAATCAGTGGAGCCATTGGGATGGTCATAGGGGCTGTGATCGCGGCGTCGACCATCCATGTATCAGGTGCCATAAAGTTGACAAAATTGGGCATTATGATTGGTTTGTTGATGATTGCAATGACCGTGGTGGACGAGGTAGGGATGGCTTCCTTTCTCATGGCCCTCATAGGTTTGGTTTGTGCACTTTTGATTGTGCCTTTCAATGCTTTGTTGCAGCACAGAGGAA
>CAIMNS010000031.1 GCA_903842945.1 uncultured Burkholderiales bacterium | reverse complement strand
CTTGAGGAGTATTTGCCTTGTGGACACTGCCATTTTTGTCGAGATGGAGATTTTCGTTTGTGCAACGCCACCGATTGGCGCCTGGGTGGGCATCGCTACGGTGCCACGGGTTTGAACGTGGGTTCAGGCCTATGGGGCGGCTACAGCCAATACATGGAACTGGATATCAACACGGTGTTTCATCGGGTGCCAGATGGTTTGGATCCAAAGTATGCAGCACTTGCCTTGCCCATGTCCAATGGCATTGAGTGGACCTACCTGCAAGGGGGCATAGGACCTGGTCAATGTGTGGTGATTCAAGGGCCGGGCCAACAAGGCTTGTCCTGCGTGATTGCGGCCAGGGAAGCGGGTGCTGAGAAAATCATTGTCACGGGCTTGTCCAATCCGACCGATCTCAAGCGCTTGGCGATGGCCAAGCACTTGGGTGCACATCATACGGTGGTCATTGGAGAGGACGATTTGCTTGAAACGGTGGCCGACTTAACGGGCGGTTTGATGGCCGATTTGGTCATCGATTGCGCGTCCGGTGGCACCGAGTCGGTGGTGAGTGCCTTGCAGCTTGCAAGAAAAAGAGGGCGTGTTATTTTGGGCGGGCTCAAGAGTTCCAAGGTGCCATCCTTTGACAGTGACATGATCATTGCAAGGTTCTTGACCGTCAAAGGCATGCGAGGACACAGTTTTGAATCGGTTGAAATGGCCCTTCAATTGATTGCACAAAATCGCCACCATGTACAAGCCATGAGCACCCATCAATTTGGATTGGAGCAAACAGAATTTGCGCTCAACACCTTGGTTGGAAAGGGTGCAGAAGATGCGATCCACATGACCATCAACCCTTGGATCTGATGGGGGACGGATCAGCAGCGCCTCCTTGGAGCACAAGGCGCTATGGCAAGAAGCCCAAAAGATCCCCCATTGCTTGTCTACGTTGCGCATGCATGTGACTGTTGACGATGAGGGTCAGACCCCATGGCGGTTGGGTCGCGTTCTTGTTCCTCATGTCTTGAGGGGCTTCATAGGATGACACCGTGGCCTGGGTGTCAAAGGGTGACATCTGGATCAAATGGGCACCTTCACGAGAGAGGATCATTCCTTTGACTCTGAGCAAATCTGAGCCAAGGGCTTTCTTTAACGCTTGCACTTGAAGGAGTGAGTGCTCCAAGGCAAGATGCTCGGCCATGGGCCAAAAGTGGGTTTGCGCGTGATGGTGGTGGCTGTGCTCATGGTCATGAGCATGGACTTCTTGCAAGTCATGCTGATGGTCGTCTTCGCAGGACGCCCTTAGATGAAGGGACGATTGGGTCTCTTGGCTGGTCGAGAGAGGATCCTTGTCGTTGGCTTTTCGCAAAGAGCTTTCTTTGATAGAGGCCAAGGCTTGTAGCACATCGTGTGCACTTAAGCTTGCAAGTTGGGATGACAACAGTGGCGTCGTCAAGTCGTGGTGGGCGAAGAATTCTTGCACGTGCATCCTGGCCAATTCACGACCCGACTCATCCAGCAAATCGGTTTTGGTGAGAATGCAAACATCGGCTTGGGTCAATTGATCTTGCGCTTCTTTGAAATCGTGCATGACCGCTTGGTAAGCATTGGCGCTCACGCAAGTCAGGGTGCCCGCCCATTCATAGCGCTCCATAAGAAGTGAATTTTGTGCAAGGGTTTCTAAAATTGGACCCGGCATCGCCAGGCCCGTGGTCTCGATGATCAGGAGTGGAAATTTATGAACACGCCTCTCAAGCCTTGCCCAAAACAGGTCCTCCAAGGCTTGAGACAGGCCTGGTAAACCGGTGCAACACACACACGCATTGGCGACCAAAGAAGCCGCT
>CAIMNS010000030.1 GCA_903842945.1 uncultured Burkholderiales bacterium | reverse complement strand
GACTTTCTTTGGCGCTTGCTGTTGTGCTGCCAGCAACAACCTTTGCGTGGCCTCATGAGCCAAGGCCAGGGCTTTGATCTCCTCCTCTGACGCTTGGGCAGAAACTTTCAAGGCGCCTCTTAATTTCCCATTGATTTGCAACACCAATTCAATCTCATTTTGAACCAGTGCGGCTTCATGCACCTGTGGCCACTTGACATCCAACATCGCTCCAAACTCATCTCCAAAACCCAAGTCTTTCCACAGGGCCTCAGAAATATGAGGACAAACGGGGTTCAAAACACGCAACAAAATACCCATGCCTTCGCAAAAAATTGAACGCTCCTTGTCTGGCCAAGCCGCGGGATCTTGAGATTCCAGCAAATTGAGCATTTTCATCACCGCGGACACCACCGTGTTGTATTGCATGCGCTCATAATCAAAATTGGCTTGCTTCAAGACTTGGTAAATTTCTCGCCGCATGACCTTGGCGCTTGATGAAGGTTCTAGCTGCGTGAGGCCCTCTGGGTCAAGCGCCAAGGCGATCGTTTGCGGGGTGAACAAGGAACGGTGCTGAAAAGCGAACTGCCAAAGCCGCCGTAAAAAGCGAAAGCTCCCCTCCACCGCCGTGTCATTCCACTCGAGGGTGGCCTCTGGGGGTGCGGTGAACATGGTGTACAAGCGAGCCGTGTCTGCGCCATAGCGTTCGATCAAGGCTTGCGGGTCGACGCCGTTGTTCTTGCTCTTGCTCATGGTGCCCACACCTTCGTAGTTGACCACCGTGCCCTTAAGGAAACCCCCAAAATCTTTGGTCAAGGTCGCCGTGCTGACACGACCCGTCTCGTCGGTGATGTTTTCAACATCCGAAGGCCAAAAATACTCCACGCCTCCTTGAGGGGTTTTTTTAGAGTAAATGTGGTTGAGCACCATGCCTTGGGTCAGTAATTTTGTAAAAGGCTCATCGACCTCTAGCAAGTCCAAGTCGCGCATGACTTTGGTCCAGAAACGTGCGTACAACAGATGCAAAATGGCGTGCTCAATACCGCCAATGTATTGGTCCATGGGCATCCAGTACTTGGCCCCCTCACTCACCATGTGCTGATCGTTCTTGGAGTCACAGTAACGCATGAAGTACCAAGAAGAGTCTACAAACGTGTCCATCGTGTCCGTCTCGCGGCGTGCTGGCACGCCACACACTGGACACACCACACCTTCATGAAATTTTTCATGGTGATGCAAAGGGTTGCCTGAGCCATCCGGAATACAGTCCAAGGGCAACACCACAGGCAGGTCTTTTTCAGGCACGGGAACAGCCCCATGCTCAGGGCAATGGATCATCGGTATCGGTGTTCCCCAATAGCGTTGCCTAGAAATACCCCAATCCCGCAACCGCCAAGTGGTTTTTAACGCTCCTAAGCCAAGCGTGGCCAAATCTTGCGCAACCCTTTGCACACAATCCTTGAACCGAAGACCGTCATAAGCTCCAGAATTGACAGCAACACCCGCGCCTTTTTGAGCGTAATCATCGCTCCACACACGGTCACTGAAATGCTCCACCGTGCATTGGGAATTGGGCACCTGGACCACTTGCTTGATGGGCAAGTGGTACTTCAAGGCAAAGGCAAAATCTCTTTCGTCATGGGCCGGCACACCCATGACCGCACCATCTCCATAACTCATCAAGACATAGTTGCCCACCCAAACGCTCACCGGCTCGCCCGTCAAAGGATGACGAACCCTCAATCCCGTGTCCATGCCTTCCTTTTCTTTGACGGCCATTTCTGCCTCCGTCGTTCCCCCTTTTTGGCAAGCCTCGATGAAGGCTTTCAATTCAGGGTTTTGCGCTGCGGCATGGGCAGCCAAGGGATGCTCGGGTGCAACCGCACAAAAGGTCACGCCCATGATGGTGTCTGCACGGGTGGTAAAAACATACATCAGACCCTGGTCGATGGGCAGCCCGTCTTGGCCCTTGATGTCATGCTGAAAGGCAAAACGCACGCCTTCGCTCTTACCGATCCAATTCTCTTGCATGAGCTTGACGCGTTCGGGCCAACCAGGTAACTTCTCAGTTTGCACGAACTCCAAAAGTTCTTGTGCATAGTCGGTGATCTTCAAATAGTAGCCAGGAATTTCTCGTTTTTCGACCAAGGCACCCGTTCTCCAGCCACGGCCATCAATCACTTGCTCATTGGCCAAAACCGTTTTATCAACTGGATCCCAATTCACCACCTGTGTTTTTCGGTATGCAATGCCCTTTTCCAGCATTTTTAGAAACAACCACTGGTTCCATTTGTAATAGGCTGGCTCACACGTTGCAATCTCCCTAGACCAGTCGATGGCCAAGCCCATCGACTTCATTTGGGTTTTCATGTAAGCAATGTTTTCAAATGTCCACTTGGCGGGCGACACTTTGTTCTTCAAAGCCGCATTTTCTGCGGGCAAACCAAAAGCATCCCAACCCATGGGCATCAACACGTTGAATCCCTTCATGCGCAAATGACGCGTGAGCATGTCGTTGATGGTGTAATTTCGCACGTGCCCCATATGAAGCTTACCGCTGGGATAGGGCAGCATTGAGCAGGCATAGTATTTTTCACGACTCGCATCTTCGAACACTTTAAACGCATCCGCAGCAGCCCATGCGGATTGAACCGCTCTTTCAATCTCCGTGGGGTTGAATTTTTCTTGCATCACTTTTATCGCGCCATCTTGTCAATTGAGTCCTAAGACATCAAACATATCAAACAAGCCCGTCTTTTGTTGGGCTAAAAATCGCACCGCCCTGAGGCTACCTTGGGCGTAAGTGCTTCTTGAGGATGACTTGTGCGTGATCTCAATGCGCTCACCTGTACCAGCAAAGAGAACCGTGTGGTCGCCCACAATATCACCACCACGAATGGTTGAAAAACCAATGCTCAAGGGGTCTCTCTCCCCCGTGTGCCCTTGCCTAGCAAACACACCATGGGTCTTTAAATCTCGCCCCAAAGCCTGGGCAAGAACTTCGCCCATCTTCAAGGCCGTCCCAGAAGGTGCATCGACTTTGTGCCGATGATGGGCTTCGATGACCTCGATGTCATATCCTTCGTTGAGCGCATGAGCAGCCAAGGCCAACAACTTCAAAGTCACATTCACCCCAACGCTCATGTTAGGCGCCATCAAAATAGCGATCTGTTTCGCCGCCTCTTGTATACGGCTTGTTTCTTCTTCACTAAAGCCCGTGGTTCCAATCACCATTTGAATGCCATGAGCTAGACAAAACTTCAAGTGCTCCATCGTGCCTTGAGGGCGCGTAAAGTCAATCAGAACTTGCACATCCTCCAAGCCTTGGCTCAAGTCACTGGTGACTTTCACGCCCGTGACCATGCCATGCAATTGCCCCGCATCAAAGCCTAGCAAGGCAGATCCACTCAAATCCACGGCACCCGCCAAAACACAATGCTCAGATTGTGCGAGGGCAAGAATCAACATTTGACCCATTCGACCACTGGCACCGACCACGCCTACTTTGGTTTTGATTGTCATTTGCTCTGTCTCTTTCAGAAATAACGTGTCCACGCCAGCACTCAATTGGGCTCAAGTGGAGGATAGTTTGAGCGAACCGCTGCGCGCTCAAGACCCAAGGTGCCCGTCCCATTGGGCTCAGCCGATGGGACAGCTTTAAAGCGAGCAAGCTGCTCAGGCGTTGCCTGTAGAGAGGGCACTTTGTTTAAAGATGGTCTACGGATATCGATGGTGGCTGCGAATTCAGCCTCCGTGGGCAAGGGGTCAGACTCCCATCGAAGCATTTGCTCTTTGTCAAAAAAGACCGCGAGTTTTTTCTTTTGAAGCTCTTGCCCAGATCTTCTGACCGTAAAAGCGTAATCCCACCTCTCTTCATGAAAAAGGCTGGTGATCAAGGGCGTGCCCAGCACCTCCTTGACCTGGTTTTTGCTCATGCCTGGCCTGAGCACCTCCACTTGCTCTTTGGTGATCACATTGCCTTGAATCAGCTCAAAACGGTAGGGATTGATGGATCTGGCCACATAACCCAAGGGCCGGTCAATCCACGCACATGAACTCAAAGAAACGATCAAGCAACACAACAGCGCTAGATTGAACGCAGCAACCGCCCTCATGGGCGTCGGCCCAACCAAAAGTTTGACCTGCGGATGAAATTGGCACTGACTTTTCATAAAAATACTTTGGCATGAAGCTATGATAGAGTCATTGTAGCGACACCTGAGCCCCATTTCAGGGCTTTTCAAGGCCCCCCTTCACTTAATCTACCTCTCCAGTCCATGCCTATCGCAAAAGATCTTCATACCACTGGATTAAAGGCAACACTGCCACGCCTTAAGATTTTGGCGCTCTTTCAACGAGGCGACCGCAGGCACATGACAGCAGAGGACGTGTACAAACTCGCCCTGCAAGAAAACATCGACGTTGGCTTGGCCACCGTTTACCGCGTCTTGACCCAATTTGAACAGGCTGGCATTTTAAAGCGCTCGCACTTTGAAAGCGGCAAATCTGTCTATGAACTCGATGAAGGTGAGCACCACGACCACTTGGTCTGTCTGGACTGCGGTCAAGTCGAAGAGTTTCACGACCTAGAAATTGAAAGTCGACAACGCAGCATCGCGACCCTCAAAGGCTTTGCCTTGGCCGACCACGCCCTGAGCCTTTACGCGCATTGCCTCAAAGACATGTGTCCCAACAAGCACGTGCCCACGGCAACTTAAGCTTGGGCCAACGCCGTTCTTAAAAAGCGCCTGGCTTGACCCCATGCTTTTGCGCTGAGATAGCACAACAAAATGACCATGGCCGTGGTCAAAGCAATGCCCACAAGGTCCAAGGCATCCCGGGCGAAGGCTTGATCGGCACCTGTTGGGCTGGAGCTCAAAGTCAAGCTGCTCAGAAGCGTCAAGCTCAAGCTGACCCAAGCCGCCAAGGGAAAACTAAAGGCCCAAAAACTGGCTGCATACGGCTGATGGCGCATGGGCCAAAGAACGGGGATCAACGCGCCCAGCACACCCGAGCCCAATGCCCAAAACACCCAGGCCCAAACGAGTGGTGCTTTAAAAACCACCAAGGCCAAACCAATCACGCATGGCGGCGACAGTCCAATGCACCAACTGGGCAAGGCGCCCAAAGGCAAGGGGCCAATGGCGCTGAGCCGTTGCACGAGCAAGACACACACCACCGGCCACAACGTCAGGCCAAAGACAAACTGCGCCAGGCTCCATGTTTCATGTCCCAACGCCACGCCTGACAAGACGACCAAGACATTGCCAACCGCTGGAATGAACATCACTGGCGTGATGTGGATCCAACTGTTTTGTTTGTATAAAAAGAGCCTTGCATACACCACCATCACCCAAAGGGAGAGGGCCAACTCGATGACGGCGCCCCAACACCATATCACCTCACTCGCAGCCATCAAACCCTCGCCCATCAGCCCCGCTGGCCCTTGCTGCACACCAGACTGGGCCAGGCCCAGCAAAACACTCGAGAGCAAAATCATCCCGACCGCCATGGCAGCAGCACCGCACAAGGCCACAGGCTGGCGCAACTCTTGGACAAGGCTCTGGGGCGAGAGCGCAAGCCTTGACAAAACACCCACACTCAGCGCCAAAAAAACAAGGACATCCACCCATGCGATGAGCTCAGACAGGGCTGGCCAGCCCGGGTGCATGTGTTCGAGCTTGGTGGCACAAAAATACAAACCCGACCATCCCATGACCATCACGTAGTGGCTCAGTTTGAGCTCCAAGGTCAAGGATTTGATCAAGCTCAATGGCACGTCAAGCTTTCTGAAATCTGATTTTCGTCAAGTGAAGTGCACTGAGATACGCCACACAAGCGATCAAGAAAAGGAAAAGCAAATGCTCGATGACATGCTCTGGCCAACGGTCCAAGAACAAAGGCCGGATCAAATCAACCGCTTGGCTCAAGGGCAAAAAAGCCGCCCCCTTTTGAAGCCACTCGGGCAATTGCTCCCGGGGAAAGAACACGCCGCTCAGAAAAGTCATCGGGGTTAGAAACAAGGTGAAGTAATACGTGAAAAAATCATACCCCTTGGCCAATGCATTGAAAATCAGCGCAATTGAACTGAACGTCACGCCAACCAGCAACAAAATGGGCCAGGCCAACCAAATTTTGGGACTGTGCAAAATGCCCAAAAAAACCATCACGCCCAAGATCGCAGTGACACTGAAGATGGACTTGAAGGCGGCCCAAAGCATCTCTGCCAACAAAATATCTGCCAGACCGACAGGGGCATTCAAGATGCCGTCCCAGGTCTTTTGAACGCTCATTCTTGAATAAGCGGAGTAAAGCGCCTCAAAACTTGCCGCATTCATGGCGCTCATGCAAATCGATCCACTGGCTAAAAACAACAGGTAAGGCACTTGTTGTCCTAAAACTTCAACTTGACCCACCAATGATCCAATGCCGTATCCAAAGGCAATCAACCACATCAAAGGTTCTGCAATGTTACCCACCAAACTTGGGATGGCCAACTTTCGCCAAACCAACATGTTTCTCAAAAAGACTGGCCACCAACGCATCATGCCCCCTCTCGGATTTGTCGTCCGGTCAATTTCAAAAACAAATCCTCTAAATTGGATGGGCGGTGAAAGCTGCGAATCTCAGGCGTCTTGCTCAAGGCCATGTTCAGCGCCGTGGCGTCATGGGTATAGAAAAACAAGGTCTCGCCACTTTCTTCAACTCTTTGAGCCAGGGGGGAGAGCTCTTTGAGAACGAGCTCTTTGTCAAACAGACCATAAACCTCGACCACCATGCGCTCTAAATGTTCAGCGATCAACGCCTTGGGTGACCCCTGTGCAATCTTTTCACCACGATCCATGACGATCAATCGATCGCACAATCTCTCGGCCTCGTCCATGAAATGGGTGGTCAAGAGGATGGATTTACCCGTTCGCACCAAATCTTGCAACCTTTCCCACATCACATGTCGGGCTTGTGGATCCAAGCCTGTCGTGGGCTCATCGAGCAACAAAAGCGCTGGGTCGTTGACCAAAGCCCGGGCCAAACTCAAACGCCTCTTCATCCCACCTGACAAAGCACCGGGTCTCTCGTGGGCTTTGTTGCTCAAGGCTGCAAACTCCAGCAACTGAGGGATTTTGTCTTTCAAGTAACCCTTCTTCAGACCAAAATATCGACCATACACGAGTAAATTTTCTGCACAGGTGAAGTCCGGGTCCAGGGTATCAAATTGACTCACAACGCCGATGTGCGATTTGATGCTCATGGCATCTTTGGGCATCTCTTGATCAAAAGCGATGATGCGTCCTGCATCAGGCTCTACCAATCCCAAGCACATTTTGAGAGCAGTTGTTTTGCCGGCCCCATTGGGGCCAATCAGTCCGAGACACTCACCGGGATAGATCTCAAACGACAAGCCTTTGACCACTTGCTTGCCTGAATAGCTCTTCATCAGCTTGTCGCAACTTAACAGTGCTTTCTTCATTTTCTATTCTGAGTTATGCGTTGCAAGAGGTGTTGGTCAACGCCTTGAACCAACAAGAAACCCCCATGAACAAGCGCCCATGTCCTAGGCGGGATTGTTTTGAATCATGGCATTGCGATGGCGCAACAAGAAGTCGTCATAGGTGTTGATGCCGCGCAATTGTAGGATTGTATTTCTTACCG
>CAIMNS010000029.1 GCA_903842945.1 uncultured Burkholderiales bacterium | reverse complement strand
TTGGTAACATTACTGGATATATAGATCTAGCACAAATACTGCTCTATGTATTTTGGTTATTTTTCGCAGGCCTCATTTGGTATCTGGTGATGGAAAACCATCGCGAGGGTTACCCCATGGAATCTGGTAGCAGTGGACGTGTCATCGTCAAAGGGTTTCCAATCCCAGCGCCTAAAACTTTTCTGCTTGAAAGCGGAAGAAGTGTGACAGTGCCTGACCTCAAGCGCAAAGAGCCGGCATACAGCGCTGTTGCATCAAATTCAAGTTCTGGTTCGCCCATTGAACCCAGGGGGGACGCCATGACCGCAGCTGTCGGTGCTGGAGCTTACGCCAATCGTGAAGATGTTCCGGAGTTGACCACGCATGGGGAGCCACTTATTCAGCCCTTGCGAGTTGCCAAGGCGTTCTCGGTCGCACCTCAAGATGTGGATCCACGTGGATTGCCAGTGATGGCTGGCGACGGCAAGCAAGGCGGTAGGGTCAAAGACATTTGGATTGATTCGGCTGAGATGATGTTTCGTTATTTGGAAGTTGAAGTGACCGATGGCCGCTCGGTGTTATTACCAGTCACGTTTTCACTGATTCGCAGAAACCAAGTTGAAGTGCATGCTATTTATGCACGCCATTTTTCTGGTGTTCCTGGACTTAAAAATCCGGATCAGGTCACCAAACTTGAGGAAGAAAAAATCAGTGCTTATTACGGCGGTGGGACTTTCTATGCCGATATAAAGCGAAGTGAGCCGCTGATTTAATGGACCATGTCGTCATCAATGTTGTTGCATGAATATCTGCTGAGGAATAAAAATGCCTATCGAAAATCTTGGTCACGAACACGAGTTTGAACCCCAGTTTGGCTTGCCTGAAAGATTACCTTCAGATGAGTTCATCGTTTGGCAAGGCTCACCAGATGTCGGTGCATTGGCCTCTTCAGCCTTTCATATCAAAAAATTGATGGTGTATTTCCTCTTTCTGATCGGTGCATGTGCTTGGCCAGCCTTGGAGTCTGGCGCAGGTCTCCATGCTGTGCTTCAAGCCATCAAATGGATTGCTCCACTGGCCTTGGTCGGTCTTGCCTCTGTTTGGATGTTGGCTTATATGACCTCGCGAACCACGGTCTACACCATCACGAACAAGCGGGTGGTCATGCGCTTAGGTATTGTGCTCACTGTGACGTTTAATTTGCCACTCAAGCAAATCGCGACTTCCGATGTTCGACTCTTGGATAAAGACTTTGGTGACATCACCATGGGTCTGCAAGGCTCAGACCGTATTGCTTGGATTCATTTATGGCCCAGTGTCAGGCCTTGGAGAATCAGTAAGCCAGAACCCACCATGCGTGCGATTGCAGATGTGCAAGACGTTTGTGTGAAATTGCGTGACGCTTGGACGCAAGCTACAGGACTTGTCGCCCATGCGAAACCCGCAGCTCAAAGTAGCAAGCCTCAGGCCAACAACTTGCAAGTGAGTTTGACATGAGTCTCACGCACACATCCACCTTCGCAAGGAAATCTGCACCTGATCATTTTCCTCAGTGGGTGCTTTATTGCGCTGCAGGCATTTTGGCCTTTTCACTTGTATCTGTGGGCCTCATCCGTTTGACGGGCAATGGACCAGACCAAAGGGCAGCAGCAGTCACCCTTCAACGTTCACTTGTTTTTCAGGATCATCAAGATGGTGGTGTGCGCGTAGCAGACGGCGTCACGGGTGAAACATTGACTGTATTGCACGGAGAGCAAGGTTTTGTAAGAGGCGCACTTAGAGCTTTGGCGCGAGAAAGATTTTCCCGGGGAATTGGGTCTGCTTCACCTTTTGACTTGATTGCCCATGTGGATGGCCGAGTGACCTTGTTTGACCCTAGCACCGGGCAACGGGTGGACTTGGAGTCCTTTGGCCCGACCAATACGGCTGAATTTGCAAGGTTTTTGGCGATGCGACCTGAATAAAGCAGAAGATTGAATTTTTTAAAAATTTGGAGCACCGTGACATGCAAACCCCTTTAGCCATTGACAGCGCTGAAAAAGCATCCAAAAAAGCCCTGGACAGCTCCATGCTCAGTCCACGGTTTTACACCACAGATTTTGTTGCCATGGACCAACTCGATGTCTCCTCCATGCGCGCCGAGTGGGACAAGATGATGGCTGAATACGAAGGTGACAACAACCATGACCATTTTCAACGCGACGAACAGTTTGCTGTCGAAGTGGCGGAACGTTTCTCTCAAGTCAGCCCAGAAATGCGGCAGGAGTTTTTAGAGTTTTTGATCTCCTCTTTGACATCAGAGTTTTCTGGCTGTATTTTGTACAACGAGATCTATAAAAATGTTGAAAATCCAGATATCAAGCAATTGATGCGGTACATGGCGCGTGATGAATCTCGCCATGCCAGCTTTATCAACCAGTCGCTCAAAGATTTTGGATTGGGCATCGATCTTGGAGACTTAAAGCGAACCAAGGCCTACACCTACTTCAAGCCTAAATATATTTTTTATGCAACTTATTTGTCAGAAAAAATTGGATACGCCCGTTACATCACCATTTTTCGGCATTTGGAGAAAAATCCCGACAAGCGTTTTCACCCGATCTTTCGCTGGTTTGAACGTTGGTGCAACGATGAGTTCCGCCACGGTGAGTCATTTGCATTGATCATGCGTGCAAACCCGCATTTGCTCCGAGGCGGGAATGTTTATTGGATTCGCTTTTTCTTGTTGGCGGTGTACGCCACCATGTATGTTCGAGACCACTGTCGCCCAATGTTGCACCACGAAATGGGGTTTGAGTCGAGCGCTTATGACTACGAAGTTTTCCGCATCACCAATGAGATCACCAAACAAGTGTTTCCTGTCAGTTTGGACATAGATCACCCAGCCTTTCAGCAAGGTTTGGCCCACCTGTACTTTGTGCAAACACAAATGGACATGGCCAAAGCCAGGGGAGGATTGATGGGTTTGTTGCAGCGTGGGCGTTGGGCCTTGTCGGGCGCAATCACCTTTGTTCGTTTGTATTTTCTTCCCGTGAAGCAACAAGAGTTGTCTCACCCTGTTCGCATCGTTCCAGCTTGGTAAATGTGTAGCCAACCGTCACAGAGAGCTTAGTATGATCGACACCTTAGTTGCCTTGGGGTTTGCAATTTTCATCTGGTGGTTCAGCACTGGCATTGTGATTGTCTTGAACCGAATGTCACAAACCACCATCACTTTAAGCTTGTTCATTTCATCCATGCTGGGTGTGGGTGCCTTGGTTGGCTTGTCGCATACAGCCCATCAAACAGGCGTTTCTGGAGCTTACTGTGCGTTCACCTGTGCCCTTTTGGCTTGGGGTTGGAATGAGCTCAGTTTCCTCACGGGTTGGATCACGGGGCCCCAAAAAACAGCCATTCTTGAAAGCACACAAGGATGGCCCAGATTCGTGGCTTCTTTCAATGCTGTGGTTTGGCATGAAACAGCTATTCTTTTGGTGGGCTTGGCCATCATTGTGATCACTTGGGATGCTCCTAACCAAGTGGGCACTGGCACTTATTTGGTGTTGTGGGTCATGCGCACGAGTGCCAAGTTGAATCTTTTCTTTGGTGTACGCAATTTGAGTGAGGAATTTTTACCAACGCATCTGGCTTATTTAGAAAGCTTTTTTAAGCGCCGTCGGATGAATGCCTTTTTCCCATTCGCTGTTGTGTCTGCTAGCGTTGGCTTGTGGTTGCTGGTGAGCTATGCGAGCCATCCAATGGTGACGCCCTCCCAAGTTGTTGGATCTGTTTTGGTTGGCACCATGTTGGCCTTGGCTATTTTGGAACACTTGATGTTGGTGCTTCCCCTAGACACCACCGCTTTGTGGCGTTGGGCTATTCAAAAACAGCAAAAATCGAAGGTTGACATTGTCTTTGATGCCTATGCCCCTACAAGGCTTAACACACATTTGGATTGACATGACAAACATTAATAAATCGATGAACTTTATGGGCCTCGGTGGTTTGGGGCGCACGGGTCAGACAGACTCGATGCCAAATGTCGCATTCACCCATCCAAAAGTACCAAGAGCCATTGTGATTGGGACGGGTTTCGGTGGCTTGGCTGCCGCCATTCGTTTGAGCGTCAAAGGCTATCGGGTGCAAGTGCTAGAGAAGTTAGATGGGCCAGGTGGGCGCGCTTACGTGCACAAGCAAGATGGCTTTACCTTTGATGCAGGTCCCACCATCATCACCTTGCCCCATTTGATTGAAGAGCTTTTCACCTTGTGTGGACGTGATATGAAAAATCATGTGGATCTGCGCTTGATGTCTCCGTTTTATCGTATTCGCTTTGATGATGGTACGCACTTTGATTACAGCAATGACGATGCGATGATGCTTGAACAAATCGCCAAATTCAGCCCCGATGATATTCAAGGGTTCAAGGATTTGATGAAAGCATCTGAAAAATGCTTTCAACTCGGGTTTGTTGAGTTGGGCATGGTGCCCTTTGAAACGATCCTGGACGTGATCAAAGCCATGCCTAACTTAGTGCGAATGAAGGCTTGGCGATCCATTTACAGCTTGGTGGCCAAACACATCAAGCATCCCAAGTTACGGATTGTCATGAGCTTTCATCCGCTGCTCATTGGCGGTAACCCCTACTCTGTGACTTGTGTCTACTCCTTGATTCATGCCTTGGAGAGGCGTTGGGGCGTTCACTCAGCCATGGGTGGCACAGGGGCGATCGTGACGGAATTGGTCAAATTACTGGAAGAGCGCCAGGTGCCTATTCGTTACAACGCAGCCGTGACAAAAATTCGAGTCAAGGATGGCCGAGCACAAGGTGTCGAACTTGAGAATGGAGAATTCTTAGGAGCCGATATTGTGGTGAGCAATGGCGATGCCGCGTGGACCTACCGTCATCTTGTGGCACCAGAGCACCGCAAGCATTGGACCGATCAAAAAATTGCCAGAGGTAAATACTCCTCAGGTTTGTTTGTTTGGTATTTTGGAACCAACCGACAGTACAAAGATGTGCCCCACCACATGATGGTTTTAGGGCCACGCTACAAGGGGTTGTTGCAAGATATTTTTAAAAACCACACCTTGTCCAAAGATTTCAGCCTGTACTTGTATCGACCCACCGCCACCGACCCTTCTTTGGCGCCAGAGGGGTGCGACAGTTTTTATGCTTTATCGGTTGTCCCCAACCTCAGCAGTGAGACGGATTGGGCTGCAGTCCAAGAGCAATACCGTGTTGCCATTGAAACGGTCTTGCAAGAAAGCGTTCTGCCCGATTTGAAGCAGCATGTCGTGTCATCCAAGCTCACCACACCGCAAGATTTTCAGGATCGTTTATGGTCTTACAAAGGTGCAGGTTTTGGTTTAGAGCCGATTTTGGTTCAAAGCGCGTGGTTCAGACCACACAACAGAAGTCAAGATGTTGATGGACTTTTTATGGTGGGTGCCAGCAGCCAACCTGGCGCAGGGGTTCCCAGCGTTTTGATGTCCGCAAAAATGTTAGAAAAGGTGGTACCCGATGTCAAGTCTTTCGTTTGGTCTAACTGAAACCCCATCTCCTCTTTCCAGTGCTCCTCACGAGACCTTGTCTTATGACTTAGAGGCTTGTACGGAGTTGATGCGAGGGGGTTCAAAGTCGTTTTTTGCCGCATCTAAACTCTTGCCTGTTCGCGTCCGTGCACCTGCTATTGCGCTGTATGCTTTTTGTCGTTTGGCTGACGATGCCATCGACACGGGTGAAGACCAAGATCAAGCCATGAAAGACCTCAAGTCCCGCTTGAGTGCCATCTATGCCGGGCGTCCAGCACCGATAGATGCTGATCGGGCATTGACGGTGGTTGTTCATCGCTACGGTATTCCATGTGGTTTGCTGGAGGCCTTGTTGGATGGATTCCTCTGGGATTCGCAGGGTCGTCGTTATGAAACACTGGCGGACGTTGAGGCATACGGCGCTCGCGTTGCTGGCGCCGTCGGCGCCATGATGTCTCTCATCATGGGCGCATCAACAGACACCGCCATTGCGCGAGCCTGTGAACTTGGTGTTGCCATGCAACTGACCAACATTGCCAGAGACATTGGTGAAGATGCGCGAAATGGTCGTCTGTATATTCCTCGAGCATGGTTTCGAGAAATTGGCATGGATGCGGATGATTGGCTCACCCATCCAGTCTTTGATTCACGGATTGCAGGGTTTACACAGCGTTTGTTGTTGCGTGCAGATGCACTTTATCGTCGCGGTGAATTCGGTTTGGCTGAGTTATCTTGGGACTGTCGCCCAGCTATTCAAGCTGCGCGACTGGTCTACGCTGAAATTGGTCGACAGCTCGAGCGTGATGGATTGAATTCAGTCGACAAGCGTACCGTGGTCTCCAAAGCGCGTAAATTGGCCTTGATTGCCCGAGCTACCGCCGTCGCTTTAAGGGTGCCCACTTGTCCCTCGGTGCCCTTAAGTCCTGTGCCAGCCATTGAGTATTTGGTTGACATTGTCAGCAGGGATCGTCATCCATTGGCCAGCCAAGGGCCATGGACACTTCCATCGCGCAGCTTTGATGAGCGCGTGGAATGGATGGTGGATTTGTTGGGTCGCTTGGAAGAGCGCAAAAGAGTCAACCGTCAACACCTGAAATGCTGAAAGCTGTTGAAGTACTGGTTTTGCTTGTGGCCGGCGTTTGTTTTGTTGTTTGGCAGTTTCGCGATTTGCGCCGCGCTCGAGAGATCACGCGCCAACAAAGAGAAGCTGCACGAGTCCAAGCCATGAATGCTTCCTCGCAACCTCAACCAGCTCTCATCAAAAGAGGACCAGATGGGGGCTAATTTGAAGTTGATCCACTTGATTTGTGCTTGCTTATTTTTAGGCAATGTGATCGTGAGTGGTATATGGGCTTTGCAAGCTGAGCGCACGCGAAACCATGCCATCATTCAATTCAGCAATCGCATGGTGTTGATCACAGACGGTGTTTTTACTCTGCTGGGCTCTTTGGGGGTTGTTTGGACGGGGCATGGTATGGCGGAGAACTTTGGGGGTGGGGACGGACATCCTTGGATTCAATGGTCCTATGGCTTGCTAGGTTTTTCAGGGTTGATTTGGTTGTTGGTGTTGGTCCCCATTCAACTCAAGCAGCGTTCTTTGTTGCGCAACTCCGATACGGTGTGTGAAGACTATTGGCGACTTTCACGAATCTGGCAAATTGCAGGCGCATTTGCTACGCTGCTTCCATTGCCGATTGTGTATTTGATGGTCACCAAGGGCCTTTGAGCTGCGTCCAATGGTGATGTGGGCACGCTCGAACAAAGCCCAAGAGTTGCCGCTCAAGGGCTTGGTGGTTTTGATCACAGGTGCCGCCTCAGGAATTGGAGCTGCAACGGCCTTGGAAGTTGTACGCAAGGGTGGTGTGCCTGTGTTGGTGGACTGCGATGAAGAGCCCCTTGCACGGATGGCTCAGCAATGCGGTGAAGAGACCTTGTCTTTTGTCACTGACGTGACCCAACTTGACGGTATGCTTGACGTGGTGGCTCAAACTCTGTCGGTGCACAAGCGCCTTGATGTGGTGTTTGCCAATGCGGGGGTAGCGGCTTTTGGGCCGGTGGCCTATGTGGACACGCAAGCTTGGACCCGTTGCGTAGAGGTGAACATTTTTGGTGTTTTCAACACGGTGCGATCTTCGCTACCCGCTTTGATGCAGAGCCGAGGTTATGTGTTGATCAATGCGTCGGTCTCTTCCTTTGCCCATCCTCCCGCAATGTCTGCCTATGCTGCTAGCAAGTCTGCCGTTGAAGCCTTGGCCAATGTGCTGCGCTTAGAGCTTGCAGCACATCGGGTTGATGTAGGCGTGGTGCATGCAAGTTGGATCACGACCCCCCTGGTTGCTGAGGGCGCTTTGCATCCGGGGTTTGTTCGATTGAGATCGACGATGCCAAGTTGGTTGAACAAGGAAACTTCTGCACAAGAAGCTGCAGGGGTGTTGGTACGAGCCATTGCTAAGCGCGAGCGAAGAGTTTTTTTGCCTGCTTGGGTCAAGGTGTTGTTTGGCCTCAGAGCTTTGCTCCATTTGCCATTTGCTGAGCGCGAGCTTGTCAAAGCTGCCCCTGACATTGAGCGCTCTTACCTCGAAGGTTTGGCCTCCGAGGGGTCCTTGGCTTCGAGCTTTGGACCTAGAGAGCGAGACAGAACATTGGCGCGTGCCAGACAAGAAAAATAAAGCCAGAGACTTTGTTTTTTAACGGGGCTAATCGCTGCGTCGCCGCAAGTTGTCCATAGCATGGGCCATGCGTTGTGCTTGAACTTGAGGCATCGGCATATAACTTGCGCCCATGGTGTGAGCCAAGTTTTGTGCTTGTGCATCGGGTTGAAGGGAAGTATCGATCCACAAACTTCGATGGCCAGTCTGTCTCCATTGCGCCGCCCATTGCTGAGCATCTGCTTGTGCTTGTGCACGTCCTCCCAAGCCTTGAAGGTTCACGTTGGCGCGGCCGTCGCTGAGGACCACCAAAATGGGTGTGACCCCTTGACGCTGAAGCTGAGTGGCTTGGTCACAAGTCATTTTCAAGGCCAGCGCCAAAGGCGTTCCGCCGCCGCCTGGCAGTCCCGTCATGGCTCGCTTTGCGCGAACCAATGAACGCGTCATGGGAAGCAACAGTTGGGCTTTCGCGCCTTTGAAGGCCACAATGCATACGCTGTCTCTTCGCGCGTAGGACTGTTGAAGCAAAAGCTCTACCGCTCCTTTGGCCTCAGCCAAGCGTTGCAGGGCTGCTGAGCCAGATGCATCGAGCGCCAAGATCAGACAGCTGGCACTGTGTTGTTGGTACCGGTGAACATGAAAGTCCTCTGCCCGAATGGCAATGCGTCCTTGTTGAGCAGCACCTCTCAAGCGCTGTTGCGGTGCTGCAGCTCTTAGGGTGGACAAGATGTGCAAACGGGCGTGACCGCCTGGGCGTCCTGGTCTGGGAGGCAAAGGTCTTCCGCGTTGCATGCCCGATCGAAATTGCCCAGATCTGCCAGAGGTGTTGCCTGTGTTGCGACCTGGTTGGGTCAGTAAACCATCCAAGACATGCGGTGGCAGACTGGCCCCTGCAGCGGCAATCATCATTTCTTCTAGGCGCTCAGAAGAATCGGGTGTTAAAGAGTCCTGCGTTTGCGAACTTGGGTTGGTCTGAGATGCATCTCTAGAGGAAGCATCTTCAGGAGATGCATCTTCAGGCGATGCATCTTCCGACCTCGCATCTTGCCCATCTGTCCTGGGTTCTGAAAGCTCGGGCGACTCTGTTTTTGATGCAGGCATTGAACTGTCTTGCGGTTGCAGATCCGACTCCTGGTTTGCATCTGCCGGCAACTGGGTGGCGCGAGGCGCCAATACGCGCCGCGCTGCAAAGGCCAAGTCTTCGTCATTGATGTGGCGTCTTAGATGCAAAGCGGCGTGACAGCAAGCCACACGCAGTGCCAAGGTCGGGGTGCGCAAAGAGTCAATGCCCAATTCCAGTGCCGTGCTACAAACGGCCAAAGCTTGATCATCACTCCATTGGACATGGGGCAAGGCTTGTTTCATCCGAGCCAAGACATCTGGTGCAATCTGAATGCTCACCGCCTCCAAGCTGAGGTCTTCATGGGGGGTATCCAGTGCGACTTCTAAGACATCTGATGGGGCAAGCTCTTGCAAGTCAAACCACAAGCCCAAACGCTCTTGAAGCGCTTGGCTGATGGGTGGATCATCGTGCATGGATTCGTCCAACGCGATCACGCCAAATTGAGTACGGCTTGAGCAGCCCGAGTGTGTTGAGTTGTTCAAAGCAGGCAATGATTGAGTGTCCATGGCCTGGGTCATGGGTGCTATCAAGGCGATTGGAAAACGTTCTGCCATGCTGATGCAGACCAAGCCTTGGTCTGCTTGTTGCAGCAAACCTGATTGCATGTACAAGCGCCCGGATTGAAGCGTGCGCGATAAATCAATGCCACCCAACAACCTTTCTACATCGATGGTGCCTGGTAATTTGACGGTGTTCAGACCTGTTGTAGAAAGCTGTCCCAGCCAGCGTTCGCGCACAGGTCCAAACGGAGCACGTAGCCAAATGCCACCAAAACTGTGAGGATCAATTTGCAGCAGTTGCAACGATGTCATGGCATCGTTCCAAGTCTCAAGTCCTTTCAAGTCATGGGCCATGCAATGGACTCAAGGGGTCAAAATATCTTGTAGGCATCTGTTGACGCGCTCACCAGAATCGGTGTCGTCCAGTGGGTTGCGTCTCAAGCGATGACGAAGGGCCAAGGGCGCAATGGTTTTGAGGTGTTCGGGCTTGACCTTCTTGTGGCCAAGCATCGCTGCCAAGGCGCGGGTGGCCCGCAACAGCGTCAATTCTGCGCGCAAGCCATCGGTGCCAAGTTGAAGGCATAGCCTTGCACACAAGGTCAGCATGTCATCGTCGACCTCCACCGATTCCAGCAGTTTACGAGCTTTGACAATACGTTTTTGAAGTTTTTCGCTCTCGCTTTGCCAATGAGCTTGGTAGGCGGAGGGGTCTTTGTCAAAGGCGTCTCTTCGCTTGATGACTTCCACGCGAAGTGCCAGATCTTGAGGCGTTTTGACTTGTACCGATAAGCCAAAACGGTCCAGCAGTTGCGGTCGCAGCTCTCCTTCTTCCGGGTTACCGCTTCCCACCAAAACAAAACGAGCAGGATGTCGAATGCTCAATCCCTCTCGTTCGACCAGATTTTCTCCAGAAGCGGCAACGTCAATCAACAGGTCGACCAAATGGTCGTCCAGCAAATTCACTTCGTCGATGTACAAAAAACCACGGTGTGCTTGGGCCAAGAGGCCGGGGGAAAACTCCTTGATGCCTTGAGACAGTGCCTTTTCTAGGTCGAGTGCACCCACAATGCGGTCTTCTGTGGCCCCCAAAGGCAAGTCCACCACATTCACAGGCCTGCGTTCGGTTGGCAACTTGAGCGATTGAGCAGCATTCGATTTCTTTTGAGGCTGACACACGGCACAGGCCTGGGCGGGTTTTGTGGGGTCGCAGCTATAAGGGCATCCCTTGACCACTTGAATGGGGGGTAGCAAGTCGGCCAAAGCCCTGACTGCCGTTGATTTGCCTGTGCCCCTGTCGCCCAACACCAAAACGCCGCCGACCGTGGGGTCTATGGCGACCACTTGAATCGCCAAAGTCATCTCTTCTTGACCCACGATAGCTGCGAAAGGAAACGTAATTGCCATAACTGATTTCTATTGTTCCACTGAATGCACAAATGCCCATCATCCAAAAGTGCCAGCCAACTGTCAAGTTAAATTTACATTCATAGGTTTCTAAAAGGTTTTTTGCTCATGGGAAGCGTAAATTTTGTGTGTAAAGTGCAATTTAGAGGTCTTATGACCTAGGGGAAACGATAGTTATGTGCGTGTTGTAACTAAAAATAGGCCATAAAGTGTCAATTTAACTTGACGTTTTTTTTAAACACGTTAAATTAAAGCTTCGTCAACCCTTTCATCACAACACCATGGACGCCTTATTGGAACGGATTCAATCGCCCTCTCATTTGAGGCAGCTGTCGCGTGAAAGTCTTCAAAGCCTGGCCCATGAACTGCGTGAGCGTTTGATCGAAACAGTTTCTCAAACCGGCGGGCACTTCAGTTCCAATTTGGGCACGGTTGAATTGACCATTGCCCTTCATTATGTTTTCAATACACCGCATGATCGACTTGTTTGGGATGTCGGCCACCAAACTTATGCGCACAAGATCTTGACCGGAAGAAACTCCCGCATGGGCAGCATTCGGCAAAAGGGGGGGTTGAGTGGCTTTCCGCGTCGCGAGGAAAGCATCTATGATGCATTTGGCACTGCACATTCTTCCACCAGTATTTCTGCGGCTTTGGGCATGGCGATGGCGTCCCAATTGACGGGAAGCCAGCGCAAAGCAGTTGCCATCATTGGGGATGGCGCTTTGACCGCGGGTATGGCTTATGAGGCCTTGAACAACGCAGGCACAAGCCAGTGCGATGTGTTGGTTGTCTTGAATGACAACGACATGTCCATCAGCCCACCCGTCGGTGCTTTGAACCACTATTTAGCAGAGTTGATGTCAGGGCGTTTTTATGCTCAGGCTAAAAAATTAGGCGGAGAGGTGCTTCGCAACGCTCCCCCTTTGTTTGCCTTGGCTCGGCACATTGAACAACAAACGCAAACCCTCCTTCAATCCAACACCATCTTTGAAAAACTCGGTTTTACCTATGTGGGGCCCATAGACGGACATGATCTGAACGGATTGGTTGATGCGCTTGAAAAAATTTCTAAAGCGAAGGGACCTCAGTTTTTACATGTCGTGACTCGCAAAGGTAAGGGCTATGAAAGAGCCGAGATCGATCCCATCACTTACCACGGTCCTGGCAAATTCAACCCTTCGGTTGGCTTGGTCAGTGCACCCAGTACAAAGGCCACGTTCACACAAGTCTTTGGTCAATGGTTGTGCGATGCTGCTGAAAAAGATCCGCGCTTGGTGGGTATTACACCAGCCATGCGTGAGGGCTCAGGCATGGTCGAGTTCAGTCAACGCTTTCCCAATCGTTACTTTGATGTGGGAATCGCTGAGCAACATGCGGTCACTTTTGCGGCTGGATTGGCCTGTGAGGGTCTCAAGCCCGTGGTGGCTATTTATTCAACCTTCTTACAAAGAGCTTATGACCAACTGATACACGATGTGGCTTTGCAAAACTTGCCCGTTGTGTTTGCGCTGGACAGAGCTGGGCTGGTTGGAGCCGATGGACCTACGCATGCAGGCATGTTTGACATTGCGTTTGTGAGGTGCATACCCCAAATGAGCGTGGCCTGCCCCGCAGATGAAAACGAGTGCCGCCAATTGCTCAACACGGCCTTTTTGCAAGACCATGCGGTCACCGTTCGATACCCCAGGGGTGCGGGTGTTGGAGTTCCAGTGCAAAAAGAATCAACGCCCTTGCCAATTGGTAAAGCTCAAGTCGTTCGAGAGGGTGCAGACCTTGCAATTTTGTGCTTTGGTCCCTTGCTTTATGAAGCCCTCAAAGTCGCGCCATCGTTGAATGCAACGGTGGTGAACATGCGCTGGGCCAAGCCGCTTGATTTGCAAACCCTCAAAGAGATTGCTCAGTCCCACCATCGCTTGGTCACCCTAGAAGATGGAACGCGCGTTGGCGGTGCCGGTTCAGCGGTGCTGGAGGCCTTGCAAGACATGGGCATCTCAAATCAGGTCTTGGTCATGGGCTTTGAAGACGAGTTCACAGAGCACGGCGACCCTGGCTTGTTGATGCAGCAATATGGACTGACGCAAACGGGCATACAACGACGAATTGAAGAAGTTTGGCCATCGTCCTCCTTGAGCACGGTTCCCTTAAGAAGGGTGGTTTGAATGGCTGTTTGGACCGACTGTCTCAAGTGCCTCAAGGTGCCCATGGGTTGGCGAAAAACTCAAGGTGCTTTTAGCGCGCAGATGGATGTCAGTCCTCAAGCCACAATGCAAGTGTTTTGTTGGTTGAACAAAATTTTCACATGAGCCGCCCTGATCTTTCTACCGTCGCTGAGCTTTTAAAGCCCATCACTTGGTTTCCTCCAATGTGGGCATTTTCCTGTGGCGTTGTTTCCTCAGGCATGCCACTTGCCGACAATGGGCTGCTGATCGTTTGGGGTGTTTTGTTGGCGGGCCCCTTGGTGTGTGCCAGTAGCCAGGCGGTCAACGATTGGTTTGATCGTCACGTCGATGCCATCAATGAGCCCCATCGACCTATTCCCTCGGGCAGAATGCCGGGCCTTTGGGGGTTTTACATTGCTGTGCTGTGGACCCTCTTGTCTTTGCTTTGGGCTTGGCCACTTGGGCTCTGGGGCTTTGCTGCTACAGGTCTAGGTTTGTTCTTTTCATGGGCTTACAGCACACCTCCAATTCGTTTGAAAAACAATGGGTGGTGGGGCAACACTGCGTGTGCTCTGAGTTATGAGGGTTTGGCTTGGGTGACTGGGGCGGCTGTCATGCTGGGCGGCGAGATGCCCTCTCACAACACGTTGGTGTTGGCCTTGCTTTACAGCTTTGGGGCTCATGGCATCATGACATTGAACGACTTTAAAGCGGTAGCGGGAGATGCGCAGATGGGCGTGCGCTCTTTGCCCGTTCAATTGGGGGTGACCAAGGCAGCTTGGACCGCTTGCGGATTCATGTTGCTCGCGCAATGGCTTGTGGCGGCCTTGTTGTTGGATTGGGGTTCACCCAATGGCGCACTTGCTGTGCTGCTGCTGAGCATGTGCCAACTGCCTTTGATGCTGCGATTTGTACAAAACCCAGTAGATAAAGCTTTGAGTGTCAGTGCTTTTGGTGTGCCCTTGTTTGTGAGCGGCATGATGGTGAGTGCTTGGTCATTGAGGGAGCTTCAGGAGTTGGTGCCATGAACATATTAGCTCACTTCACTTGGTGGCAAATTGCGCGATTGGGCTTGATCCAAGCTTGTATGGGTGCGGTGGTGGTGCTCACCACCTCTACGCTCAACCGCATCATGGTGGTCGAGTTGGCGTTGCCCGCTTTGCTTCCTGGGTTTTTGGTGGGTTTTCATTACCTCGTTCAAATGGTGCGACCACGTATGGGGTTTGGCGCTGATCAAGGCAG
Source organism: uncultured Burkholderiales bacterium (assembly GCA_903842945.1). Classification (GTDB taxonomy): domain Bacteria; phylum Pseudomonadota; class Gammaproteobacteria; order Burkholderiales; family Burkholderiaceae_C; genus Limnohabitans. The sequence goes on along the minus strand of CAIMNS010000029.1, from coordinate 7,516 downwards.
GCGTTGCACACCATGGATGATGGGAGGTATGACTGTTTTAGCGATTGGAGGTTTTTTGGCAAGCCTTGCAACGGTTTGGATGGGGCAGGATCTGAGCAAGGGCATTGTCTTGTCGATCTTTGCGTTCATGCTGATTGGCTTGGGTGTGAGTGCCTGTGGGACCTCGTTGTTGGTGTTGATGTCAAAGCGTTTGGTTGAATCTCGACGAGCACCAGGAGCGACCGTGGTGTGGATGATGATGATCCTTGGATTTGCTGTCACCGCCATCACCGTGGGCAAGTTGTTAGACCCTTATTCGCCACAGAGGTTGCTTGATATCAGTGCCGGTCTGAGCGTGTTGGTGGTGCTTCTCACCTTGATGTGTCTTTGGAACTTAGAAGGTCAGGCAGAGACCCATGATGCAGAAGCGGACCGCTTATCGAATGCTCATGAGGTGACCCAGGGGCCTCAAGCGAGGCAAGCGACTCAAGCGACTCAAACGATTCATCAACTGGGTTTTAAGAAAACCGTCCAGATGGTTTGGTCAGAACCACAAGCCAAGGCTTTCACGGTGTTTGTTTTTATATCGATGCTGGCCTACAGCTCTCAAGACTTGATTTTGGAGCCTTTTGCAGGTGCTTTGTTTGGCCTCACGCCTGGTCAGACCACACAGCTTTCAGGTTTGCACCACAGTGCTGTTTTGTGTGGCATGTTGGCCGTTGCCTTGGCTGGAAGCGGTCGTGTGGCGGGACGAATGGGGTCGATTCAAAGTTGGATGCTGGGAGGGTGTTTGGTGTCTGGCGTGGCCATGTTGGGCTTGTGCTTGGCAGCAGCATATGGTCCGCCTTGGCCCCTGGAGCCCAATGTTTTTTTGCTGGGTGTTGCCAATGGCAGTTTTTCTATTGCAGCCATTGCCACCATGATGCGCTTGGCCACCTCGGGGGGCGAGCATCACGCTGGAACAAGGATGGGCCTTTGGGGCGCTTCTCAGGCAATGGCCTTTGGTCTGGGCGGCCTGCTTGGCACTGCAGCAAGTGATTTGGCACATCATCTGATGGGCGCACAAGGCACAGCATATGCCAGTGTGTTTGGCTTTGAGGCTGCCATGTTTGTCATCTCGGCACTTTGTGCCATTTGGGTGGGTCGATATGACCTTAAAAGTTCAAAGGAGCACCACGTTTCTTTGGACGTTGGATTTAGAAAGGATTTAAGCCATGAGTACTGAAACCTATGATGTTGTCGTGATTGGTGGTGGCCCCTCTGGCGCTACTGCAGCAGATGATCTGGCCAGCCGTGGATGGCGTGTCTTGTTGTTGGACCGTCAAGGACGAACCAAGCCATGTGGAGGTGCTATACCGCCTCGTTTGATCAAAGATTTTGAAATCCCAGACCATTTGTTGGTCGCTAAAGCGCGTTGTGCCAGAATGATTTCACCCAAAGACAACAAAGTCGATATTCCCATTGAAAACGGTTTCGTTGGTATGGTCAACCGAGATGAGTTTGATGAGTGGTTGCGCGAAAGAGCTCGCTCTCATGGCGCTCAACGCCTGAAAGGCTCTTTTGAAAAGCTCACCCGAGACGACGACGGTGTTGCACGCATTCATATCGAAGTCCAATCGCCATCCCACACACCGAGCTTTTTTGCGCCTCCAGAAACCAAGAGCATTCGAGCGCGTTTTGTGGTGGGTGCAGATGGAGCCAAGTCAGAGGTGGCTCGCCAAACCATCAAAGGCGCTGAGCGCACCAAATATGTGTTTGCATATCACGAGATCGTCAGGGCACCCAAGCAACAACCCGGTTACGATGCGGACCGCTGTGACGTCTACTATCGCGGCGCTTTGTCGCCAGATTTTTACGGCTGGGTTTTCCCGCATGGTGACACCATGAGTGTGGGCACGGGCAGCGCAGATAAAGGCTTTTCACTGCGAGGAGCTGTGACAAGGCTGCGAGAGACTGCAGGCTTGCAAAAGGCAGAGACACTTCGTCGAGAGGGCGCACCCATACCGATGAAGCCGCTACCCCATTGGGACAACGGCAAAGATGTGGTCTTGGCAGGGGACGCAGCAGGCGTTGTGGCGCCCGCTTCTGGGGAAGGCATTTACTATGCAATGGCATGCGGTCGAATGGCCGCTGATGCGGTTGAAGAGGCCTTAAAAACCGGTAAAGTGTCTTGCCTCAAGAAAGCCCGCAAAACATTCATGAGGCAGCATGGCACAGTTTTTTGGGTGCTGGGCATCATGCAGTATTTCTGGTACCAAAACGACCGCCGGCGTGAAAAATTCGTCACGATCTGCGAGGACAAAGATGTGCAGCAACTCACATTTGAGTCGTACATGAACAAAGTTCTTGTGAGAAAAAAACCGATGGCGCATGTACGAATCTTTTTCAAAGATCTAGGGCACCTTTTTGGTATGGTCAAGACATGATCGTTGCAAATCGATGGATTGGATTGGCGATAGCGTTTGCTTGTAGTATTTTGGTTTCATCCATAGGCGCTTCATTCACAGATCTTGGACCTTGGTACCAAGCTTTAAAGCAGCCGGATTGGAAACCACCAGACTCAGCCTTTGGCATCATTTGGTCGATCATTTTTACCTTGTGCGCTGTTAGTGGCTGGTATGTATGGAAAGTTTCAAACAGTAGGGCGCACAAGGTTCGAATCGCACTTTTATTTGCCGCCAATGGATGTTTAAATATTCTTTGGAGTTGGTTGTACTTTCATCTGCATCGCCCTGATTGGGCCATGACAGAGGTCTATTTTTTGTGGTTCTCGGTGTTGCTGCTGATCATGGGCCTGTGGCGTTTGTCTAAAATTTCAAGTCTGATGTTGCTGCCTTATTTGGTGTGGGTGACAGCAGCTGGTTTCTTAAACGCTGCGACCGTTGAACTCAATGGACCCTTTGCTTAGCGCTTCGCAGCTGACAAATAGCCCACGAGCGCGTGTCCTCTTGTTAGGTGCAACGGGTACGATCGGCTTGGCCACGGCCCGCGCGCTGATGGATCGTGGGCATGATCTTGTTTGTTTTGTTCGATCGCGAAAAGGTGAAAGTGTAGACCATGCAAAAGAACGCATGGCCTCTGACCTCCATGGGGCCACGCTTCGCTATGGTGACCCAAGTGATCGTTGGTCCATGGTGCGCGATGGTTTTGCCCATGAGTCTTTTGATGCAGTGATTTCGTGCATGGCTTCAAGAACGGGTAGCCCGCGAGATGCTTGGCTCGTGGATCACCAGGCCCATCTGCATGCACTTGAAGCTGCGCATGCTGCTGGTGTCAAACACTTTATTTTGCTTTCGGCGATTTGTGTACAAAAACCATTGCTCGCCTTTCAACGCGCCAAGCTGGCTTTTGAGGAGGCTTTGATGAAGTCAGGATTGACCTATTCCATCGTACGTCCAACGGCCTTCTTTAAATCTTTGTCAGGCCAATTGGAAAGGGTTAAAAAAGGAAAGCCATTTTTAATTTTTGGAGATGGCAAGCTCACGGCTTGCATGCCGATCAGTGATGCAGATCTGGCGGATTTCATTGTAGGCTGCTTGGACGAACCCAGTCGGCATGACCAAATCTTGCCCATTGGTGGACCAGGTCCTGCTATTACCCCACGTCAGCAAGGAGAGTGCCTATTTCAACTGTTGGGAAAAGAACCGCGTTTCAAAAGCGTTCCTGTGGGTTTATTGGATGTCATCGTTGGTGTATTGAATGGGCTTGGCCAGCTCGTTCCAGCCCTTGCGGATAAAGCAGAACTCGCCCGAATAGGACGCTATTACGCAACCGAGTCCATGCTGGTGTGGGATGCATTGACGAATCGCTATGATGCGCAGCTCACGCCTTCGCATGGCACGCATACGCTATTTGAATCTTATGAGAAGTGGGTGAAGGGCCAAGATGTCCCCGACAGAGGTGAGCATGCTGTTTTTTAAGTCAGTGCAGCAGTCTTGATTCAGCAACACATCATGAGTATCGACAGCGCAGCCTTAAAGTCTCCGACCGATCACCCTCACTTCACTCCTTCACAAAGGGTCAGTGAACTCGAGACACGATTTAGTTTTTAAATGGAGAAACTGCTGAGTGAGGAGCGTTCTTTTGCTCCTCAAGCTTCGCCTTGAAGGGGTCAGTGCCTGGAACGAAAGCGTTTTGTGAACTCGGTGCGAGTGGAGTTGATGTTGCCTTGCCTTCGAGAAAGGCTTTGAAGGGGTCTTTTTGAATTGAGTTTGGTGGGGCTGCTGTTTCGTTTTGCATGACTTCTGAGGTCTTTGGCAAGTTCGAAGCTGGGTCCGTGCTAAGTCCTGAGCTCAGGCTTGCGTCATGCTTAGACGGATGGGGTGGCAGGTTCACATTGAGAAAGTCACTGCCAAAGACCAACAACACCGCACAACCAACAAGGGTGCCAATGAGAAGTCCATTTTTTCTGTTGATCATGATTGGATCCTAGCGCCTTTCAAATGGACTTGTCTTAAGTTTCCCTGGGGATCTTTCTGACGTTGCTGGACAAAAAAGGTCGTTATTTTGACTTGTTAAGGATTTTCACCTATTTTTTTATCTCTGGCCAATATTCATTTAAACTTGGTGATCAAAATTCAATTGATTTCAACAAATGACACTCACAAAAAGATTTTTTATTTATATTTTTAGTTGTTGCATATTTTTTATTTCTCAAGGGTGCTCAACCATTGATGTAAATAAAAATGCATCTGAATATAAACCTGTCAGAGGGCAGGCGGGTAAAGATGTGATGTGGATTGCTACAACCCAAGAGCTTGTAGATAAAATGCTTGATATGGCCAATGTTACAGGCAAAGACGTTTTATATGACCTGGGTTCAGGCGATGGTATCGTCCCTATTACAGCAGCCAAGCGATTCAATGCGCAATCGATAGGAATTGAATTCAATCCCAAATTGGCTGACTATGCCAGGTCGAAAGTTATTCAGGAGAATGTAAAAAATAAAGTGACCATCATTACTGGAGATATATTTAAAGAGGACTTTAGCAATGCAACGGTTGTCTTTATGTACTTGCTACCTGAATTGAATCTTGAGCTCAGGCCCAAGCTTTTGAATATGAAGCCAGGAACTAGAATAGTTTCTCATTATTTTGATATGAGTGATTGGTATCCTGATCAAACCATCAAAACTTACAATGACGTTGCCTATTTATGGACCATTCCAGCCAAAATTGCTGGCCAATGGGAATTTTTAAATCTAGAGACCAAACAACGCTTTAAGGTTGATGTTGATCAAATTTTTCAGAAAATTGGTGGGACTATAACGATTGATGGTGTGACGCAGCCTTTGCTGAGCCCTCAGTTAAATGCAGATCAGTTTAGCTTTTTCTATCAAGTTTCAAGTCTTGGCCTGGTCAGTATTTCATTAAAAGTTAAAGACAATCAAATGCAAGGTATTCAGAAGTTTTTAGAGCAAGAAAATTCTTTTGAAGCCAGGCGCTTGAAGTGATCGTTATGCATGAGCAGTTGGTAAATTATTTTTTTGAAAATCCCGAAACATCTTTTTTGTTATTTCTATTCTCTTTCATTTCAAGTAAGAAAAGTGCCAATAAGCCGCTCAATAATAAAAACAAAGATATGTGAATTGCATTTTGGCTGATTGCATAACCTAAGCTGGAGTAAGTGAGGTAAGCGCAGGCGATACTAAATAAAGCTGGCGTGATGGGGTAGAGTGGCACCTTAAAGGGCCTCGCCCTATGTGGATCGCGTTTACGAAGCAAAAACAAAGACAAACCAACCAAGCAAAGAAACCCCCAAAAGACTGGAGCGGTGAATTCAACCATGGCGGTAAAGCCATCAGCCTCTTGTGTACCCAGCACAATCAATCCTAGGCTGATCAAGGTTTGTAGCAAATAAGCACGAGTTGGACTTCCTCTTTCGCTTTTCCAGTGACCCAATGGGCTAAGTGTTAACCAATCTCGAGCCATTGCAAAACTGGAACGTGCACCAACAACCATGGTCGCATTGATGCTAGTTAGCGCAGCAATGGCAATAAATAATGCCAAGACCTTTTGTGCCCAAGCGCCAAAAGAAATGCCAACAATATCAGATGCAGCGGTTCTTGTATTTGATAATCCGCCAAGTCCTAAGCCATAAAGCAATGCCACATTGACCAACAAGTATATCGCTGTGAGTATGCCCATGCTTATCAAAATAACACGTACCATTGTTCCGCTACCGCCTTTGAGCTCAGCGGAAACATATGCGGATTCATTCCAGCCACCAAAGGTAAGTAAGACGAATACCAAACCTAGGCCCAGGTCTGGCCATGAGGGATGGACGCTAAAATACAGACTAGGCGGCAAAGTGCTGGCTACTGGAGATGCAAAACCTGCTGTGATGACTATGATCAGGCCAAGGATTTCGAAGATTGTTAACAGCATTTGTACGCGAGCTGAGGTTTTTAAGCCATAAATATTAACAAGCGTAAGAATGACCACAATAGCACATGCCCACACGGCATTTGAATGCTCTCCAAGAGGCCAAAATTTTGTAAAATAATCTCCAAAAACAAAAGATAGCAAAGCGATAGAGCCTGGATTGATAATCACTGCTCTTGACCATGCGTACAAAAAAGAAGTGCGTCGACCAAAAGCACCATGAATAAAATGATAGTCCCCTCCAACATGAGGGTAAGCTGTACAAAGCTCGGCATAACACAGGGCGCCAAGGATCGAAACCATTGCGCCAACTATCCAGATGACGAGGATCCAACCCACATCGCCAGAAATGCTTGCCACCATTGATGGTGTTTTAAATATACCTGCGCCTATAACAATGCCAACAATCAGTGCCACTGCTCCAACTGGGCCGAGTAGACTTTGAGGTTGAGAGGGTTCTATGGGTTTGATATCCATGCTTAAATTAAAGTTAGTCTAATTCACCCTAAATAAATCAATAAATAAAGAAAGGAATTTGAGTGAATAAAAAATAGGGTAGCTTGGGTGATGGTCAGTGTAAGTCAGTCACTTCATTTGATGAGATATAAAAGCAATCATTTATTTGTTGGATGATGAAACAGTCGAATGAGGCTTATTGTTTTGATCTTCAAGTTACGCTTTCAAGGGGCTGCGCCAGCATCAAATGATCCCTCCTAGATCAAAGGCGATTGGGAATTGGAGACGCCTAGCTTTTTTGAAAGCAGTGTCCACTTATCATTATGCCTATTATAAAAACTTTTCTCTGTTGATCATGAGCCAATTTCTCTAACCGAAAAAGTCTAAGATTCACCTTACAGGGTATGTTTCAATTGTCTATCCTTACGGTCAGCAAAGTGAGTTATTGAAACCAAGTGAGTTGAAGAAAATTGATGCTTTTAATTGGAAATTTATCTTGGCCTCATCTTTTACGTATCTTCATGACTTTTATTGAGTAGGTGACTTTGAAGTTCTCAGTACAAGGCTAAATCTGAAAGCGGTTTAACCAGTTCTGAGTAGATTTAGATTTTTGCCCAATTTCTTATCTGCGTGCTACAATGCATGCCAAGTGCGGCTGTAGCTCAGTTGGATAGAGTACTTGGCTACGAACCAAGGGG
>CAIMNS010000028.1 GCA_903842945.1 uncultured Burkholderiales bacterium | reverse complement strand
GCACGTAAGACCCCAGGTGGATATCAAAATTGATGCTGAACAAATGCGCCAAAACTTGGAGCAGGCCATCTCTCAACTCAATCAAACACTCAAAGACGGCGGACGAGGCATCAGTTTTCAGATGGACAGCGCTTTGAACGGCCCCATCGTCACTGTGATCAATGACTCTACGGGTGAAATGATTCGTCAATTGCCCAATGCAGCTGTGGTCAGCGTTGCACACAACATGCAGCAATTAAAGGGTTTATTTCACAATGCCATTGTGTAAATAAATATTTATTTTGAGATTCATCAAGTTTTTTTTAAAGTTTTATTTCAAGTAGTCGAATCATCAGCTATCAGGGAATCAATTTCGTTTTCTGTTTTATCAATCAGTGATGTAATTTTTTTAGGAGAACATCAATGTCAGTTATCAACACCAACCTCAAGGCTTTGAGTGCTACAACTTCAGCTTTTAACGCTGACAAGGCACAATCTACAGCAATGCAACGCTTGTCAACTGGTTTGCGCATCAACAGTGCAAAAGACGACGCTGCTGGCCTGGCCATCACCAACCGCATGACTTCACAAGTTCGTGGTTTGGCTGTTGCTACACGCAATGCCAATGACGGTATTTCAATGGCACAAACAGCCGATGGTGCCTTGGGTAACGTGACTGATATTTTGCAACGCATGCGTGAACTCGCAGTTCAATCTGCCAACGCAAGTAACTCTGCAGACAACAGAACGGCTATTCAGGCTGAGGTTTCACAACTGAAAACTCAGATCGATCAAATTGCTTCTACTACCAACTTTAACGACATCAAATTGATGGATGGTACTGCAGGTAAAGTTGATCTTCAAATTGGTGTAGATCAAGGTCAAATAATGAGCATGAGCTTTGATTCTGCAAAGACCAAAGACATTGGCTTGGGTGCAAGATCTTCTTTGACTTCAATTGGTAAGAGCACGACTGCAATGGCCTATGGTGATCTCACAATCAATGGTGTACAGGTAGGTCCCTCTTTAGATGCATCTGATAACCTTTCCTCAACAGGTAATGCTTACAGTGCTATTTCTAAAGCTGCAGCAATTAACGGTGTGAGCAGTCAAACAGGCGTTACAGCCACTGTAACTGGAACATCAGTTGCAGGTAGTGCTATGACTGCCGCAGCAAGTAATGTAGGTACCATTACGATCAATGGTATCGCTACAGCCAGTGTTACGACAACTGGTGATGCAAGCGTCACCAGAACTTTGATTGCAACAGCCATCAATAACATTTCTGCTCAAACTGGTGTTACTGCGGTAGACACGGGTGAAGATGTGCACGGCATTCAGTTAATTGCAAAAGACGGAAGAAATATCACGACTGTACTTGGTGGTGCGGGCGCAACGATTTTGACCACAGCTTCAACTGGTTTAGCTGCTGCTGCGACTTATGTAGGCACATTCCAATTGTCGGACCCATCAAATCGACCAATCGTATTGGATAGCAAGGTGGGTGGTACGATTGCAAATGCTGATTTGACAGCTGGAACATATCAAGCAAACGTTGCTCAAGTTGTTTCTGCTCAAAGAACTGGATCTGTTGCAGCTACTGCGCCGACGGCTCTTACCGTTGGTATGCTAGATGGCGGTGCGATGAAGTTGAATGGCGTAGCCATTGGCCCAGCATTGAGCACGGACGATTTGTCTTCTGATACATCAGCTGCTTCCTCAACTAAGAAAGACAGCGCAATTGCAATCGCCGCAGCCATCAACAAGATGACATCATTGACAGGTGTTAAGGCAGTTGCCCAACCAAATACGATTGTCGGAACTAGCTTTACTGGCGCTGTTGCAACCACACAGATTTATTTAAATGGCATCACCATTGGCAGTACCTTGACTTCTACCAGCACAAGAGCGGATATGGCCAATTTGATCAATCAATATTCTGGTCAAACTGGTGTTGTAGCTAGTGACAACGGAACGGGTATTACTTACACTGCAGCTGATGGCCGTAATATTTCAATTGGAACAACTACAGGTACAGCATCGTCCATTGGTTTGACCGGTGCTTCAATTGGTGCTGCAGCAACTGCAGCTGGTGCGCTTACCACGTACGGTCGTGTTTCTCTCCAGTCAGACAAGCAATTTACTGTACAAAGTGGAACTACTGGTGACGCTAACTTGTTGAAGTTGGGCTTTCAAGTGGGTACATTTGGCGGTGCTGACAATGGTTTGAAAATCGCTGCAGTTGACGTGTCAACAGCCGCTGGCTCTCAAAATGCTATCGCCGCAATCGATGCTGCATTGAAGACCGTTTCTTTAAACCAATCCAAGGCTGGTTCATATTTGAACCGTTTGGACAGCGTTGTGAGCAACTTGACAACGATGAACACCAACATCACAGCTTCTAGAAGCCGTATTTTGGACACCGATTACTCTACAGAGACTACGAACTTGGCCAAGTCACAGATCATCTCTCAAGCTGCGACAGCCATGTTAGCGCAAGCCAATCAGTCCGCTCAAAACGTACTGGCATTGTTGAAATAATCTAATTCGTTAGGTTTTCCTTTCAGCCACCAAGGTCACACTTGGTGGCTTTTTCGTTTCTTTGCCGATATTTTAGGTTTTTTTGAATATAAATTAGTTAATATTTCTTGGCATTGGTTTTGCTTTAAGTGATCATCCGATTTTTTGCACAGTGCACAAAACGGCCTTTTGACACTTTAGGAGCGAACACATGTCTCTCATTCAAGAATTGATGAACCAAGCTGCAACTGGCAGTTTATTGAACCCCATTAGCTTTAAGCGTTTCACGCCTACAGAAATCCGTGAGTCTATTCAGACTTTGGTGGCGACCGAGCAAATTGATCTGGCCAACGCATTGGGTGATGCGGGCCTGAGTCTTTACCCCCATTCAGAAGATATCTTGGCCATCACAGGGCTTTTAGCCATCATGAAGCAAGATTGGTCCATGGGCGTTGAATTATTGACAGAGCTCAAGACTCTCCAGGGCGAAAACACACAACCTTTTACATACGTCATGCTTGTGCGTGCATTGAGATGTAATTTGGACCCCGCTCAAGCCTATTCCATGGTGAATGAAGGTTTGTCTTTGTACCCAGACCACGCAGAACTGATCGCGGAAAGCCTTGATTTAGAAGGATTTTCTGATGCGATGATGGTTTCTGAGTCTGCTCATTAACCTGAAAGATTGAGTAAACGGCAAACGGCAAAACATTGCCAAATCATGCAACAAAAATTGCCGATCATGAAGAAAATTACTCAATTTTATATTGAAATCAATTTTTATAAAACTTGGCACAACGTTTGCTTAACTAACTCAAACCAATTCGACCACGATGGTCAGGAGATTTTAAAATGGCTGTAATCAACACGAACGTAAAAGCGATTTACTCGCAAATGGCACTGGCAACGAATGACAGAAATTCGACAATAGCCATGCAGCAACTGTCCACGGGCAAGAGGATCAACTCTGCCAGAGACGATGCTGCGGGTGCGGCTATTTCAACTCGAATGACCAGTCAGATCCGTGGTCTGAACCAAGCGGTCAGGAACTCAGGGGATGCGATCAACCTGATTCAAACCGCTGAGGGTGCCACCAACGAGATCACTGACATGCTGCAACGCATGCGTGAGTTGGCCGTTCAAGCAGCCAACGATACCAACAGTGACTCGCAAAGAAGTTATTTGGATTTGGAATTTCAACAGCTGAAAAAACAGATTGTTCAAATTTCAAACAACACGGAATGGAATGGATTTCCCATACTAAATGGCTCTGCTGGTGAGCGAGTCGGGATCAAGCCTGTTTATAAAACTGTCTCTGATATCAATTATCAGTCCAGTCCGCCTTTTGCTGCCGGAACATACAAGAATGGATTGGAAACCACCAACAACAGTGTGGGTGCCATGACTGTCACTGCAGGGACTGCAAGTTCTAAAACCTTCGGTATTGCCGGTCAATTGACCCTCAGCACAGATGCCGCTGGTACAACTGTTTCAACCGCGACCTTCACCAAGCCCGATGGTACGGTTCTCAATTTATTGACCAATCCAGCAGGAGCGGCAGTCACGCCATTCACGGCCGCTGGGGGCGTGATCACCATCAATACAGCTACAGTTGCGTGGCCCAATGTGTTCACGGCGACCACTGGAACGATTTTGATTGCGCAACAATTAGCGGGTGGAAATGCTGTCAATTTTTCTAGTGACACCATAACATTGAGCTCTAATTTTCCAACTTTGAACCCTTTGACAGCCAATGACTTGGTGATCAATGGGGTCAACGTCGGGGCGTCTTTTGCCAATACAGACACGAAGTCAGAGGTCTTCAATGCTGCGGGTAGTGCCATTGCGAAAGCCGCCGCCATCAATTTGGTGTCTCCTCAAACGGGCGTTTCTGCTGTCGTCAATCCCAACTTGATGGCTGGCGCCTCAATGACTTTGGGTAGCGCTGCAGTTTCAGGCACAGTTTCAATCAACGGATATACAAGTCCTGTGATCACCTCGGTTCCGAACAATCCACGTGAGTCCAGAGCGGCCGTGGTCAAAGCGATCAATTTCATCACGCAGTACACTGGCGTCAAAGCCACTGACACCAACAGCGACACACAAGGTGTGAGTTTGATTGCAGATGATGGTCGAAACATTCAAATTTCTTTCAACACGGCTGACAATACTGCTGGAGCGATCACTGCTTTCTCTGCCAATACAGGTCTAAAGCAAGGTATCCAAGCTGGAACCTATTCTTTAGAGAGTGCCGTTAATATGCCAGTGACAGTGGGCACGACCAGCCAAGGTAACATCAACAATGCGGGTCTTCAGATTGCCAACTACACCAGCCAAATCAATTCTGCTTTGAGCACGGCTCCAAGAGCCACGGTTGTTCCATTCTCGACAACCACCCCAAATGGCGCAGTTGCACTCGGTGCCAACACGTTTACGCCCACAAGCCTCACTGGCATTAGCGTTGGGGATCTGGTTTCTGGACCTGGCTTTCCAGTTGGAGAGACGGTCAAAGCTATTAACAATGGTGTGGTGACCTTGGGCTTGCCCGTGACATCGGCACTGACAAATGCTTCTACAGTCACCTTCACGCATGCCACCGACATCAAATCTTTGGGTGCAAATGATCTGATCTTGAATGGCATTGCCATTCGTGCTTCGTTGGCTGCAGATGATGCATTCAGCAACACACAAACGGTGAGCAGTTCTAAGCAAGCCTCTGGTATTGCGATTGCTGCTGCGATCAATGCAAGCACGCAGCAAACAGGCGTGTCTGCTTCCGCCAATCCTGTGGTGATCACGGGATCGGTTTTGGATGTGGTCAATACAAGAGCTGCAGATCCAACCAAAACAGCTAATCTATTCATCAACGGTCAAGGGCTTTATGTTGACTTGTCGTCAACCAATTCCACCGACCGTTTGAATGCCGTTAAAAATGCAATCAATCCTCAAGTGGGAAGCACAGGGGTGTTGGCCGCCTTGAATGTGAGTGGTGGAATTACCCTGACGTCTGAAGATGGCAGAAACGTCTCTGTTTGGTACGATACAACGGTACCTAACGGTGGTGTCGCTTTAACAGCTTCGATGTTTGGCTTGGGTGTAGCTGGAGGAGATCCTGCAGGTATGAAAGGCGCGGTTGGAGCAGGTGCAACTTATGCATCCGCCAACACACTTTATGGTGGCGTGACTTTAAAATCTGCGAAACCCATCCAAGTGACACCTGGCAGCAACGGATACAACCCAAGCATCAGCAATTTCACCACACTTGGATTCCAAGAAGGTAGTTATGGTGGAGAAGTCAATGCTGCCACTGCCAAAATGAGTCCACCTAGAACCGGGCGTTTGGCTTTCCAAGTGGGAGCGAACTCACAGCAAACCGTGACCATTGATTTGGCTGACTTTGGTGCCAATGGTCCCATCACAGGTCAAATCACTTGGGACGTCAATTTGGATCCCCTGGCTCCTGGAACGATTGTCAACGCGCCCAAAGGTCCACAAACCTTGATTGGTGTCTCAATGGGCCCAGGCATCCCCAAATCCAACCCTTTTGGAAATTTCAGTATTTCTTTAGGGGGTGTGACCAAAAGCATTAACTTGACCAGCACGGGCAAAACCGTCAACGACTTGGCGGCTGACATTCAAAATCAGATCAATTCTCAAAATGGGAACATGGATCTGTCGGTCACGGTGTTGAATGGTAACTTGCAATTCTCTTCTGCCAGTGGTGCTACGATCGCCTCTCCAGTGTTGACCCCTGTGGCCAACGCGCCAGATGGTGTTTATGCTGGAAGACTCGGGCAACAAGATCCCAACGGTAACCCCATCATCAATGGCATTCCCATGACGCGCAGCTTCATTGGATCCAAAGCAGGTGCAAATGATGTGTTGGCCAAGTTGGATTCTGTGTTGAACCAAGTCAACGCCAATCGTGCGACAATGGGTGCAGTGATGAACCGACTGGACCATGTGGTGAGCAACTTGACCAACGCGTCAATGAACATGACCACCTCACAAAGTGCGATCACCGACGCAGATTATGCGTCTGCGAGTACACAGTTGGCCAAGACGTCCATCATGCAACAAGCTGCGACTGCGGTCTTGGCTCAAGCCAACACCTCACAACAGTCGGTGTTGAAATTGCTGCAAGCTTAAAGGCCGCTTGAAAGAGACATTGCTTGATCTGATGTTTTGAAAGGTGTTCGATTTCTTTTGATAAAAGGGGGCGTCGCTGATCATGAACCATTCACTCAATTCACCTCTGGATCACATACTTCCAAACTGTTGGCAGTGCGAACACTTTGCAATCAGTTGGGATGTTCAACGCCCTTACAGTTGTCGTTTGATGGGTTTCAAATCCAAATCTTTGCCCTCAAGTGAGGTGTTCAAGGCTGATGGACAAGCATGTCAATGCTATTACCCTAAAAACAAAGCAGCGACAGATCAGCACCATCAAAAGCCAGGCGTGAGCGTCACGCCCATCCAAGCCGGTTCTGAGGCGCGCTCATTGAACCCTGTTGGAACCCGAAGTTGGTTGGTCTAAGCCCTTGGGTCCGCTGTCAATTATCCGACAAGGCCTAAATTAATAGTAAAAAAGTATTATATTTATATCTTTAAATTAAATATAAGTTCTAATATTTAGCCTGGCACACGCTTTGCTAATCAGTCTTACCTCATTACAAGGCTGATCAAAGTGAATCCTTCATCCGTTAATCATACCCATGCCGTTTGGCTTGACCCGTTCAAGCCCATTGACGCGACCGAGCGTGCGCAATTGGAGTTGGCTGATATCAGCGTGTCCATGGTCAACACCTTGGGAGAACTCAACGCGGCTCTTAAAAAGGCCCACGTGCTCATCATCCGTTTGGTAGAGAGCTCAGAGTTGCTTCAAGAAGTGTTGACCCTTGTGAATCAATTGGGTCACAACGTTCCTGTTTTGTGCCGAGTCGAGAGACGGCGCATGAATGTCGTGGTCGACGCCATGCGCCTAGGTGCATTTCACGTGTTGCCCAGTGATGAATGGGACCCCAAGGCTTGGAGAGAGGCTGTCAAAGGCTTGACGGCCACAGATGCCAAGATGAAGAGCTATGTGTTTGTCGACCCCATCAGCCAGCATTTGCTCGCCTTGGCTCAAAGAGTTGCACAGACCGATGTGGCGGCGCTCTTGGTGGGCCCCACGGGTGCCGGCAAAGAGGTCTTGGCCAAAGTCATTCATGAGTCCTCTCCTAGAGCCAAAGGCCCCTTTGTTGCCATGAACTGTGCAGCCATGCCAGAGCATTTGATTGAAGACATGCTGTTTGGTCATGAAAAGGGCGCTTTTACCGGTGCTCAAAAAGAATTCAAAGGCTTGTTCGAGCAAGCTCAAGGCGGCACCGTGTTTTTAGATGAAATTGGTGAAATGCCCATTCAACTTCAAGCCAAACTCCTTCGTGTCTTGCAGGAAAAGAAATTAAACCGTTTGGGAAGCGAGAGCAGCATTGATTTAGACATCCGCATCGTAGCTGCCACCAACAAAGACCTGAAGAAAGCCATTGTGGAGCGTGAATTCAGGGAAGACTTGTACTTTCGCATCAGCACGTTCAAATTGAAGATTTTGCCTTTGGCACAAAGACCTGGCGACATCATTCCCTTGGTCATGCAGTCCTTTGCTAGACATGCCAAAGACCAAGTGCCCTACACCTTGACCGAAGATGCCCAAATGGCGCTTGAGACCTACCCATGGCCTGGTAACGTCAGGGAATTAGAAAACGTGGTCCAACGCGCCGTGGTTCTTTGTTCAGGCAAAACCATTTCCATGGGCCATTTGATGTTCGATGAAGCCCTAAGCCATGACCTGATGATGAATCCCGATGCGCCTCTTTTGTCAGAGGATGGACAAATCAACGACTTTTTGACGGGTGCTGATCGCATATCAAGTCAAACCCAAGCTGATCAACTCCAAGCTGAAATGAGAGACTTTTTTAAAGGGATCTCCTCTTCCACCCATGGCGCCAATGGCATCAGCCATGTTGACTTTCATGGATGTACAGGATCTTCAGCGATGCTTGCTGGGCCCTATGGACAAGACAGCAGCATGAGTTTCTCAATGGAGAGCCCTTCATTGGCCAGCAACGCTGCCATGCCGACCAACCAAAGTGTCAGCCTACCACTTGCATCGTCCCCTTCAGCGGAACCCATCAATTTGGCCCATGCTGTGAAATCCAGTGAACATCAAGCCATTTTAGCCGTCCTTCAGTCGACCCAGAGTCGAACGGAAGCAGCCGAGAAACTTGGCATCAGTCCGCGCACCCTTCGCTACAAGCTCGCGCAGTTGCGTGAGCGTGGCATGAGTGTGTCATTGGCCGAATAAATATCACCTTCCCTAAGGAGTCCAACATGATTGATGCCACCTCAGCCTCCAGTATCCAATCGATGCTTGAGACGATACGTCAATATCAAACACAAGCCAAAGGTGTCAGCTCCAATGTGAATGTGGGTGAATCCGCATTTTCAAAAGTCTTGACTTCACAAAGTGAGTTGACAAGGGTCAACACAGCCAAGACGCCCAATTTCATTGAATCGGTCAAGACCATGATCGACAAGGTCAATGAGGCGGATGTCAAAGCCGACAGATTGGGAGAAGCTTATCAAAGAGGAGAAGATGTTCCTTTAACGGACGTGGTTCTCAGTATGCAAAAGGCCTCTTTGTCCTTCGAAGCCACTCTCCAAGTGAGAAACAAAGTGGTCAAGGCCTATGAAGAAATCATGAACATGCCGGTTTAAAGCTGAAAGAGTACACACATCATGGCAACAGCAAGCGCAACAATGAACACATCGATGACCGATCCCGCTCAAGCACAATTGAGTGGACCGTCTCCTGTTTTACCAGGACCCACAGCACCGCCTGGATCAAGTCTCTTAAAGCCAGGTGATTTGGCCAGGGCCGTGGGCAATCAAATGCTCACCGATCCCATGGGCATGGTCAAGGACATGATCAGGCAGCCGACAGTCAAAAAATTACTCCCTCTGTTTGTGATCATGTTTGTCTTGGCCGCTTTTGGCTTGGCCTCGATGAACATGAAGGCCACACCCATGAAGCCTTTGACCATGATGCTGTCAGACGCCGACAAGCAAGTGGCCATGGAAGCCTTAAAAACGGCTGAATTCAAGCCTGAGCTGGACATGACGAGTGGTCAAATCATGGTGCCTGAGAGCAAGTACCAAGAGGCTCGTATGTTGATCGCTTCAAAGGGCTTACCAAGAACAGAAGTGCAGGGCATTGATGGTTTGAAAGACATGCCCGCCATGACCACCTCACAGTTCATGGAGCAAGTTCGCTACAACAACGCCATGGAGCAAGAGTTGGCCAGAAGCATTTCTCAAATCGCTGGCATCAAAAACGCGCGTGTGCATTTGGCCGCTCCTAAGCAAAGTGTGTTTGTGAGAGACAGAGTGCCAACCAAAGCTTCCGTGGTCATCACAAGAGCGCCTGGCAGAACCGTGTCCTCTGCCAACGTCAGTGCCATCATCCAGTTGGTCGCATCGAGTGTTCCTTACCTGGCACCTGAAAATGTGTCCGTGATCGATAACTTTGGCAGCTTGATGAATGAAATGCTCACTGAGCAACCTCTGGGTTTGACCTCTGCGCAATTGCAGCAAAAGCAGCAGATGGAAGACCTCTACAGAACCCGTTTGATTCAGTTGTTGGCCCCTATCGTGGGCGAGGTCAATGTGTCTGCCCAGGTCAGCATGTCCATGGATTTCAATCAACAAGAAATCACCACCGAAGATTTTGACCAACGCGACAAGGGTCCTAAAACACGTTCTGAGTTGTACGTGGAAGACCGCGCAACGTTCAAAGACGCTATTGGCATTCCAGGCTCACTGACCAACACGCCGCCCAATCCACCGCAAAATCCTGCAGCAACGCCGGACACGACAGCCGATATCACCAAGGGTGTGACGGAAAAGGGTATTCAAACCATTGCCAGAAGCACCAAGAACTATGAGTTGGACCGCTCGGTTCGCCATACCAAAACAGCCATGGGCACGATTCAAAAGATCGGTGTGGGCGTGTTGATCAACGAGCGACCCATACCAGCGGGTATGAAGGTTGAAAAGCCAGCCGATGGGGCAGCACCCTTGACGACCATTCCCTACACACAAGAAGAGTTGGATCGCTTGAATCAATTGGTTCGCGGTGCTGTGGGTTACAGCGAAGAGCGCGGTGACGTGGTGACGGTGATATCAACACGTTTTGAGCCACAAATCGACCCCGATGCGATTCCTTGGTACAAGGATGAAACCATTGCAGGCGTTGCCAACAGCTCCGTCATTGCTGTTCTCTTTTTGTTGTTCTTGGTCGTGGTGGTCAGACCCATGGTCAGAAAACTCACGGCACCTCCCTTTGATGCAGTGGCCATGGCGGCGGCTGCTACCGAGGCTGCAGCCAGAGAAGCCGCTGCGGCTGAGAAAATCAAGGCCGAGCGCATTGCAGAGGCCGTGGCAGCAGCGGCCGCCAAGGTGGTGGCTGACCGAGCTGCGGCTGAGGAAGCGGCAGAGGCCGAAAGACTGCGAATGCTGGAGGAAGCCAGGCAGCAGGCGCAACAAGAAACTGAAGAAAGAATGCGCATGGAAGCCCAAGAAGCTGAGCGCGTTCGACAAGAAGAGGAAGCGGCCAAAGCAGCCGCAGAACTAGAGGCCTCAGAAGACATTGAGATGGAAGAGGGCGAGACCTTGGAAGAAATCAAGGCGAGAATGTCTCACTTGAAACCCAAAAAACCTTCAATTTCTGCCGATATGCTCAACACGGCCAACACTTATGACGATAAAGTTGCTTTAATACGGATGATTGTTTCTGAAGAAAACACCAGAGCCAGAATGGCCAGTGTTTTAAAGAACATGATCAAATGATCCAATGAACACACGTCAAATCAGATTCACAGGATTCGGAGCTTAGTATGGCTGAAGTCAATAATTTATCAACCGCAAACTGGTCGCCAGCGCTCAGGGCTGAGATGGAGGCGATGACCTCTACGCAAAGAGCGGCAGTTTTGATGCTCTTGTTGGGTGAGGATCAGGCCGCTGACATCATCAAATATTTAAGTCCCAAGGAAGTGCAAGCCCTGGGGGCCGCCATGGTTCAAGCCGCTGAACTGTCACAGGACGCGGTCAACGTGGTCTTGGACGAGTTTGTCGACATGCTCAAAAAGCAAACATCCTTGAGCCTTGGGAACTCTGACTACGTTGAAAATGTCATGAAAAAAGCCTTGGGCGAGAGCAAGGCAGCATCGGTGTTGGGCCGAATCATGCCCAACCAAGCTTCCAAGGGATTGGATATTTTGAGCTGGATGGATGCCAGAGGCATTGCGGAGATGATCCGTACCGAGCATCCACAGGTGGTGGCCATTATTTTGTCATTGCTTGAGCCCACCGTCGCGGCAGACGTGATGATCTACTTGCCTCCAGAAATCAGAGCCGAGGTCATTCAACGCGTGGCCAGCTTGGACACCGTTCAACCCTCTGCGATGCTGGAACTTGAAAACATCATGTTGGCACAATTCGCAAAAACAGCCACCTCGAAATCATCCAGCTTTGGTGGCATTGAAGCCGCTG
>CAIMNS010000027.1 GCA_903842945.1 uncultured Burkholderiales bacterium | reverse complement strand
GCAAGCTAGTGCATACACCAGCGCCGGTTTGAGCAACGACACCAAATTCGACCTGAGAAACGTTCTTGAGCTCCCGTTCAACGACGCCTACTTCTCGGTCCCACCGCATGCGCCATACGGCCAAATCCCAAAACTCGGAACTCTGCATCCGAGCATGGTCCGGATTGCCGCCACCGCTTTTGCGGCAGCAAGTAAATAGAGGCAGTCATGGAGCAGATGATCCATTTTAGGGTGTAAAAGTCGAGCTGAGGACCTATTCAGATGCGGTCTCAGTAGGTCTTCGCACCTTTGGGAGTCAGCGCCAATGGCACCGTCTGATCGAACTTCAGGTTCTTGCGCACCACGACAGGAATCGCACCGAGCTGCTTCTTCACCATCCATTGCGCCAACGCAGAGGCTAGGTAATCCGCTTGACCCGGAAACCAGTCCGCAAGAACCCGCAGGAAGCCGCGCAAACACGCGGTAGCAGGCAAAAAAAGCCAACCCCGAAGGGTTGGTTTTTCCTTTATAGGTGGCAAGCAGGAATATGAATGCCAACGTCAAGCCCAGCGAAAAACACTGGATTTGATGAAACGTTCGCCCAAAAAATCAAGCAACAACCCGAGCGGAACGGGCACGGCCAGTTCGACTCGAACCCAGGTCGCTTGAGGATTTTTCAACGCCAAGATGATCTATGACCACAGGCGGGCGATTGGGAAATTGAGCTACCAGCTCTAGCTTGCCGCCCATGCTTTCCACATAATGACGCAGCGTGGAGAGCAGCATGTCGCTGCGCTTTTCCAAGCGCGAAATCGTGTCTTGCCCCACCCCAAGTGCTACGGCTAAACTTTCTTGGGTTTGCTCTGCAGCCTTGCGAAGGTCTTTGAGGGTAGCCAATTCCATGGCACGGCCCTCAATCCGAGCGCGGCGCTGTGCGGGCAATGCTGCCATGATGTCATCGAGTTTTCTTGCCATTTTTAAGCTCCTTTACTGTTGCGTCATCTAACGTTGCCAGATGCTCGCTGTACCGGCTATCCGCCACAGAAATCAATTGCCTGTAAAAACGTTTTTGATCTGCGCCGCCCTTGTCCCCGCCCACAAGCAAAACCGCCTGACGCTGTGGGTCAAATGCAAAAGCTATGCGCCAGACCTTGCCCATCCAGTTAAATCGCATCTCTTTCATGTTGGCGTGCGAAGTACCTTTGAGCGTATCTACTGTTGGACGTCCCAGATTGGGGCCAAACTCCGCCAGCAACTTGGCATGCGCGAACAATTCGTCTTGCAGTTTTTCATCGAACGCCGCCAGCTCATCAGCAAAGTCATCGTGAAGCAGTACGGTCCAACTCATTGGGGTCAATTATGGCTTTAAGTCCATATGTCGTCAAGTCCATAAATAAACCCATCAAGATGCAACCCCAAGCAGGTCGCTGCAGATGGGGGCGGCCTTGCTCAGCTGACCTGCATTCCCGAGATGATTCAGGCTATGAGCGACATCCCCACCGATTTGCTGGAGTCAACACCACCGCCACCCCAGTGCTGCGCGGTCTACACCCCTTTTTCGATGGATAACGCGGAGGACGACAAGCTGAGCTAGGTTCAGGCGAAGTTTATGGCCTGCCATGAACTCATTGCAAGCCAGTTCGACAAGCACTGGGTGGGGAGGGTCTGAGAGAGAATGTGCAAACGGAGAGTAAAAACTGCCGGTTGCTGGCAGAATTGGCTCACTCCGAAGTCCACAAGAACCCGCAGGAACCCGCGCAAACAAGCGGTCGTAGGCAAAAAAAAGCCAACCGTTGCCGGTTGGCTTTTCAGGGGTTTGGTGGAGCTGGGGGGATTTGAACCCCCGTCCATAAGTCTTTTTCGAACAGTTCTACATGTTTAGCCAATTGATTTGAATCTCACTCAAAACAGCGAACAAAGGCATTCTCTGTGTCAAGCCAGTACCCTTGAATCTCACACCACTCCAAGGTACACGAAGTGGTGCCAGCCCATATTGATTACCTTGCAGCCTGGAGGTTTTTACGCCCCCTTGCCCAGCCTATCGGCCAACTGTTGCAAGGCTCACCGGATTAAGCGGCGAGTGCGAAACGTTCGTCGTTTGCAGTTAAGTTTTTTTCTGCTGATTAACGAGGTGACAGAACCTCGACATGCCCTGCGCCGCGTCCGAACCCATGTCGAAACCAGTGCAGCCCCAGAAACTCTATCTTAGTACATTTAGAGATAATTTAACAGCTCTAATGGCCTCTTGATGTGCAAATCAGCACCCCAAGACTCAATGGGCTCTCCACCGCCAATGTAGCCGTACAGTGCCGCAACCCCAACCATTCCAGCCGCCTTGGCAGCAAGCATGTCTCGGTGATCGTCTCCCACGTACCAACACTCAAGAGGACTGAGGCCCATTCGCCTAGCCGCCTCCAACAAAGGCTCAGGGTGTGGTTTTGAATGGGCGGTGGTGTCTCCAGAAACCACCGCCTTAGAGAGACCAAACAAAGGATAATTTTTCGTCAAAGGCGTTGTAAATCGCTCCATTTTGTTGGTCACGACGCCCCAGTGCAGCCCCTTGCCCATCAGGGCCGTCAACAGCTCGGGAATGTCTGCAAAAAAGTCCGTTTGCTCAGTCAACTTGGACTGGTAGAGATCAAAGAATTCATGCTTCATTGAGTCATACAGATCATGATCCGGCGACATATCAAATGCCAAGCGCAATAAACCTCGCGCACCCGCACCACACACTTCACGGTAATGCTCAGCTCCTAGCGGCCTCAAGCCTCTTTTTTCTCTCATGACATCGACGGCTGCGCCCAAATCCAAAGAAGAATCCACCAAGGTCCCATCCAAATCAAAAAGCACCGCTTTAGGTATTTTCAGCTCTACGGGCATTTGCATCACGCTTGACCTCGTTGCGTGGCGACCCAATAGTTCACACCCACATCTTGGTTGACCCAGTAACGTCGAGTCAAGGGGTTGTAACTCAGGCCTTTGATGTCTAGCTCTTGCAAACCATTCTCTCTCTGGGCCCTGGCAAGTTCACTAGGTTTAATGAACTTGGCATATTCATGCGTGCCCTTGGGCAACATGTTCAAAATGTATTCGGCACCCAAAATGGCAAATAGAAATGATTTGGGCGTACGGTTCAGGGTCGAGAAGTAAACGTACCCACCCGGTTTGACCAATTGACTGCAGGCTTTCACCACAGAGGCATAATCCGGCACATGTTCAAGCATTTCCATACAGGTGACGACATCGTATTGCCCTGCTTCACTTTGCGCCAAGGTCTCAACACTCACCTCCTGGTATTGAACATTTTGTAAGCCAGACTCAAGCGCGTGCAGTTGTGCCACCTTCAAAGACTTGGTCGCCAAGTCAATGCCTTTGACGCTCATGGCACTCATAGCCATGGCCTCCGTCAAGATACCGCCACCACACCCCACATCTAGAACTTTAAGCCCAGACAAAGGAGAGCACTCAGAAATCCAAGCAAGGCGCAAGGGGTTGATTTCATGCAGCGGCCTGAATTCGCTTTGTGGATCCCACCAACGGTGGGCCAAATCAGAAAATTTACTCAACTCCGAGGGATCCACATTATCCAGCTTAGCCATACAAAACGCCCCACTTCAATGACACCACAACAGAACAACAAATTTCGTTGACGGAGCATTGTCCTTCAAACATCTTGTCTCGCCAAATTGAAATGGCTTGACCCTATAAAAAAACCCCGCAAAAGCGGGGCTTTTAATTCAAAGCAAGCTTGAATCAGTTGGCACGTGTTCCAACAACTTCCAACTCAACGCGTCTGTTTTTGGCGCGACCTTGAGCTGTTTTGTTATCAGCAACGGGTTGTTTTTCTCCCTTGCCTTCTGTGTAAACACGGTTTTTCTCAATGCCTTTGCTCACCAAATAAGCTTTGACAGCCTCAGAGCGGCGAACGGACAGCTTTTGGTTGTAAGCATCTGATCCTACGGAATCTGTGTGACCAACGGCAATGATGACCTCTAGATTGATGGTCTTGATTTTGCTGACCAAGTCATCCAACTTGGCCTTGCCTTCTGGCTTTAAAACAGATTTATCAAAGTTAAAGAAGGTGTCTGCAGCGTAGGTCACTTTTGAAGCAGCAGCTGGAGCCGGCGCAGCAGCAGCTGGTGCAGGAGCGGCTTTAGCCACTGGTGCTGGAGCGGGAGCTGGAGCGGCAACAGGAGCCGGTGCTGGAGCTGGCTTGATGGCGCCATCACAATCAGGCGCTGCAGTTGCAGGTGTCCAGTTGCTGTCTCTGTAGCACAAACCTGTGCTGTTTTTCCAAGTGTCCCCGTTGGCTGAGCGCCAGTTGTCAATGGATTGTGCACTTGCAATATTTGACAGTAAAACAGCTGAAAGTGCGAATGCGAATCGAGTGAATTTCTTCATATTTTCCTCTTGGAACGAAACATATACAGTCAAACTGCGAAATTGAGGGCTACATACAGTCTCCCTAGTGATCCAATTGTGCCACACTGAAGCGCTCGAATCGAAAAGCATCGACTTACTTGGATGTCAATTGATCGGCAGCACGAGCGCTGTTGCTTTAAAGATACACAACAATGACGCTATGAAGAGCTCTAAAATATGAAGTTTGTATGAAGATCGGCCAAATTCAATGACCCAGTTCGCTAAAGAAACTTTGCCCATCAGCCTCGAAGAGGAAATGCGCCGCAGCTACCTCGATTACGCCATGAGTGTGATCGTCGGGCGAGCACTTCCAGACGCTAGAGACGGATTAAAACCCGTACACCGAAGAGTTCTTTTTGCGATGCACGAGCTCAACAACGACTGGAACAGAGCTTATAAAAAATCTGCCCGTATCGTGGGTGACGTGATTGGTAAATACCATCCCCATGGTGACAGCGCAGTCTACGACACCATCGTTCGAATGGCACAAGACTTTTCTTTGAGGCACATGCTCGTCGACGGACAGGGTAACTTTGGTTCTGTCGATGGTGACAATGCGGCGGCCATGCGATACACGGAAATCAGGCTTTCCAAAATCGCACATGAAATGCTTGCCGACATCGACAAAGAAACTGTTGATTTTGGACCGAATTACGACGGCTCCGAAAAAGAGCCCCTTGTTCTTCCCAGCCGCATTCCAAATCTTTTGGTCAATGGATCAGCGGGCATTGCAGTGGGCATGGCCACCAACATTCCGCCACACAACCTCAATGAAATCATTGATGCATGCTTGTATCTTTTAAAAAATCCAGATGCAAGCATCGACGACTTGATGGGCATAGTGCCTGCACCAGATTTTCCTACGGCAGGTATCATTTATGGCATCAATGGCGTTAAGGATGGCTACCGCACCGGCAGAGGTCGCGTGGTCATGCGAGCGAAATGCCATTTTGAAGACATTGACAAAGGTCAACGCCAAGCCATCATCGTTGACGAGTTGCCTTATCAAGTCAACAAAAAGACGCTTCAAGAGCGCATGGCTGAGTTGGTGCATGAAAAGAAAATTGAAGGCATCAGCCATATTCAAGATGAATCCGACAAGTCGGGCATGCGCTTGGTCATTGAGCTCAAAGCGCGTGAAGTGCCTGAGGTGGTTTTAAACAACCTCTATAAGCAAACTCAACTGCAAGACACTTTCGGCATCAACATGGTGGCCTTGGTGGACGGTCAACCCAGGCTTTGCAACTTAAAGCAACTCATCGATATATTCCTTCAGCACCGCCGAGAGGTGGTGACTCGGCGCACCGTTTATAACCTTCGCAAAGCCCGCGAAAGAGGCCATGTCCTTGAAGGCTTGGCTGTCGCCTTGGCCAACATCGATGAGTTCATCAGAATCATCCGACAAGCACCAACCCCACCCGTTGCCAAAGCCGAATTGATGACTTTGGCCTGGGACAGTCAATTGGTGCGAGA
Organism: uncultured Burkholderiales bacterium; assembly: GCA_903842945.1. Lineage (GTDB taxonomy): Bacteria > Pseudomonadota > Gammaproteobacteria > Burkholderiales > Burkholderiaceae_C > Limnohabitans. The sequence continues at coordinate 21,627 of CAIMNS010000027.1, read as the reverse complement.
AATGCTCACGCGTGCTCGCCTTGATGGAGAGGCGGTGAACCCGCAAGACTACAGGCCCGATGGTCTAGAAGTGCAATTTGGCATGGGCGCAGATGGACTTTACCGTTTGAGCGAGACACAGGCGCAAGAGATATTGCAAATGCGCCTACAACGCCTCACAGGCCTAGAACAAGACAAAATTGTCAACGAATACAAAGAAGTGATGGCCGAGATCGATGACTTTGTAGACATCTTACTCAAGCCTCAGCGAGTGTCCAACATCATTTCAGAAGAGCTCACTGAAGTGAAATTGGAGTTTGGACAAACCAAACTGGGCGCCAGAAGGAGCGTCATTGAACTCAATGCCCAAGATCTTGGAACTGAAGATTTGATCACGCCCAACGACATGGTTGTGACCCTTTCGCACAACGGTTACTTCAAGAGCCAACCCTTGTCAGAATACAGCGCACAAAAAAGAGGCGGGCGTGGCAAGCAAGCGACCACCACCAAAGATGACGATTGGATTGACCAACTCTTCATTGCCAACACCCATGACTACATTTTGTGTTTCTCCAACAAAGGACGGTTGTATTGGCTCAAGGTCTGGGAAGTTCCAGTGGGCTCCAGGGGCTCCAGGGGCCGCCCCATTGTCAACATGTTCCCGCTTCAAGACGATGAAAAAATCAATGTCGTTTTACCTTTGACAAGCGCCATGCGAACATTTCCTGCAGACCATTTCGTGTTCATGGCCACCTCCAAAGGGACGGTCAAAAAGACAGCACTCGATGAGTTCAGCAATCCAAGAAAAGCCGGCATCATTGCAGTGGACTTGGACGCGGGAGACTTTTTGATCGGCGCAACACTCACCAATGGGCACCATGACGTCATGCTCTTTAGCGACGGGGGCAAGGCCGTGCGATTTGATGAAAATGATGTTCGTCCCATGGGCCGAAATGCTCGGGGCGTGCGCGGCATGATGCTTGAAGAAGGGCAAAGCGTGATTGCCATGCTGGTCGCAGGCGACGAAACGCAAAGCGTGCTCACCGCCACTGAACATGGGTTTGGTAAACGCACATCCATTGCAGAATACACCAGACACGGCCGTGGCACCAAAGGCATGATTGCGATTCAACAGTCCGAACGCAATGGCAAAGTGGTTGCAGCGACACTGGTCTTGCCAGAAGAGGAGATCATGATGATCACCGATCGCGGCGTGATTGTTCGAACACGCGTTTCTGAAATCAGAGAGCTTGGTCGCGCCACACAGGGGGTCAAGTTGATTGCCTTGGACGAAGGCTCTCAATTGAGCGGACTTAAAAGAATCGTTGAAAACGATGCCGTCATCGCTTCTGAAGAATCTGAAGGTGATGAATTGCAGTCGGACGCCTCCAACAACCAAGAGCCTAGCGACCCCACCTGAATTTTAAAATCAACTCCCCATGCTTGAGTGAATGTTGCGGCCCCCTCGTTTTAAATCTTCTAAGCCCGGGCGCAAGCCACTCAGTGTCGTACTGCGTTCGCTTTAAAATGGTATGAACATGATGCGTCCCTATAACTTTTCAGCAGGACCTGCCGCCATTCCTTTAGAGGTGCTTGAGCGTGCCGCAAAAGAAATGACCGATTGGCACGGTTGTGGCATGGGGGTGATGGAGATGAGCCATCGAGGCAAAGAGTTCATCTCTATTTATGAGCAAGCTGAGAGCAACTTTAGAACTCTGTTAAGCGTCCCTCCAGCATTCAAGATTTTATTTATGCAAGGCGGCGGTCTTGCAGAAAACGCGATTGTGCCGCTCAATTTAAGTCGTGGCCTCGATGTAGATTTTGTCCTCAGTGGCAGCTGGAGTCAGAAGTCATTCAAAGAGGCCATGCGCTATTGCTCCCCCCGCATTGCCGCCTCCTCTGAACCCAATGGGTTTCGTGATTTTCCACACCCAAGCACTTGGGACGTGAACCCCAAAGCCCAGTACCTGCACATTTGCACGAATGAAACCATTCATGGCGTCGAGTGTCATGCCTTGCCCGATTTAAAATCCCTGGGTAGCGATGCGCCCTTGGTGATTGACTTTTCTTCCCATGTGCTCTCTCAACCCGTTGACTGGCATCGTGTGGGACTGGCCTTTGCTGGAGCGCAAAAGAACATTGGACCTGCGGGTCTGACCATCGTCGTGGTGCGTGAAGACTTGCTGGAGCAGGCCTTGCCCATTTGCCCCAGCGCATTTGAATACGCCACGGTTGCTAAAAACTCGAGCATGTACAACACGCCTCCCACTTATAGCATCTACATGGCAGGCTTGATGTTTGAATGGCTTTTGACACAACAAGAGGGCTCTCTTGGAGGCGTCTTGGCCATGCAAAAAAGAAATCAAGAGAAGGCTCGACTTTTGTACGATGCCATTGACGCCTCCTCCTTTTTCTCCAACCCAGTGTCTTTGCCATCAAGGTCATGGATGAATGTGCCGTTCTTTTTAGCAGACCCTGCAAAAGATGCCACTTTTTTAAAGCAGGCCCATGACAGAGGACTCCTTCAACTCAAAGGGCACAAATCCGTTGGCGGCATGAGGGCTAGCATTTACAACGCCATGCCCATTGAAGGGGTTCAAGCTTTGGTTGATTTTTTAAAAGATTTTGAAGCCAATGAGGCTTAAACCCGAGCATCCGAACCTCACGAGCCCGCCATGTCCTTTGAACGATCCAATGACTTTTCCATCAAAAATAAAACACCAACATGATCAATCCCATTCAATCTGAAGAACTCGCCAAACTCAGACACGAGATTGATCAAATCGATCAACAGCTGCTCGACCTTTTGAATGCAAGGGCCAAAGTTGCACTCCAGGTCGGCGAGATCAAACGAGAAGAAGGAAGTCCCTTTTTTAGACCCGATCGCGTCGCACAAGTCATCGAAAAAATAAAATCTGCCAATGCAGGTCCCCTTTTAAGCGCCCACGTCGGCCATATTTGGCAAGAAATCATGTCCTCTTGCTTAGCTCTTGAAGCGCCACAAAGGGTCGCCATTTTGGGACCTCAAGGCACGTTCACCGAGGAAGCGGCGATTGAATTTTTTGGAAGCTCATGTCAGCTTGACTACTTTCAAAACTTTGACGAAGTCTTTCACGCAACAGCCGCTGGCACAACGCAGTTTGGTGTCGTTGGGATGGAGAACACGTCCGAAGGCGTGGTGGCCAGATCCTTGGATCTTTTTTTGCGCTCCCCTGTTCACGTCATTGGCGAAGTGAGCTTGTTGGTCAAACACAATCTCATGTGCCTCAAAGATACACTCCAAGACATCCAAGTCGTGATGGCTCATCCACAAGCCTTGGGTCAATGCCAATCCTGGCTCTCCAAGCACATGCCCAATGTTGAGCGTCGTGCGGTGAGCAGCAATGCCGAAGGGGCTCGCTTGGCTGCCACCCATCCCCAATGGGCCGCTTTAGCTGGTGAGAGGGCCGCAAGACAATTTGGCTTGAACATTGTGGCGCATGCCATTCAAGATGAAGCCATCAACAAAACTCGCTTTGCCATCATTTGCCTGCCTCAAACACTGGCCACACCCCCAGCTTCAGGGCGAGATTGCACCTCATTGGTGGTCTCCGTGCCCAATCGTCCGGGTGCGGTTCATGATTTGTTGGTACCGCTGAAAAACAACGGTGTGTCCATGACCCGCTTTGAATCAAGACCGGCTAAATCGGGGCAATGGGAGTATTTCTTCTACATTGATTTGCAAGGCCACATCACCGACGCCAACGTAGGCAAGGCCTTGGAAGAGTTGAAGAGCCTGTGTGCTTATTACAAGGTTCTGGGCTCCTACCCAGTTGGTGAGTGAACTGCCATGCACTTTAAGAAACTTGCACTGATAGGTTGCGGACTCATTGGCGGCTCCTTTGCGCTGGCCCTCAAACGTGCGCAAGCCGTTGATCGGGTGAGTGGGTTCAGTGCGTCCATGAGCAGTCGAGAAAAAGCACTGTCCCTGAACGTCATTGACGAGTCAGCCTCTAGCATTCAAGACGCTGTTCAAGGAGCTGATTTGGTCCTTGTTGCCGTTCCCGTCAATGCCATAGAAGCCTGTCTTGTGAGCGTTCGAAAAAACCTCAGTGCTGAGGCCTTGGTCATGGACGTGGGCTCCACCAAAACCCAAATCACCCTTGCCGCACAAAGAGCCCTGCAAGAGCGCTTTGACTGTTTCGTGCCAGCTCACCCCATCGCTGGCAAAGAGCGTCATGGCGTTGAGCACGCTGAGGCGACTTTGTTTGATCACCATAAAACCATCCTCACACCCACATCTGAAAGCGATGCAAGCAAAGTTGAGCTTGCAAAGCAAACCTGGCAAGCCCTTGGATCAGCCGTCAGCATCATGTCTGCCCATGCGCACGATCAAGCCTTGGCCGCCATGAGTCACCTCCCTCACTTGATTGCTTTTGCCGCGGTCAACGCCATTGCGAACCAAGAGCAAAAGGACTTGTTTCTCTCTCTAGCTGGGCCAGGCTTTAGAGATTTTTCAAGGATTGCGGCCAGCGCTCCATCTGTATGGTTGGATATCTTTTTTTCCAATCAACATGAGCTCTTGGATCAACTCTCGTTGTTCAAACATGCCATTGCTGATTTTGAGCAGGCCCTCAAGAGCAACGACCCCAAAGAAGTTGAAAAGCTCATTGAAACAGCCAGCACCGTCAGAAAAAATTGGACGCCCAACGGCTCCAAAAATTAGACCCCTACTCGTACGGCCTTGATGATCACCCCTTGAGCTTTCATGTTTTCTCAACCTTACCTTGATCTACCCCCACTGAAGTCAGCCAGTGGCAGCGTCGCCTTGCCAGGCTCCAAAAGCATCTCCAACCGAGTTCTTCTTTTAGCGGCCTTGAGCGAAGGGCAAACTTGGGTCCATGATTTGCTGGACTCCGATGACACGCAAGTCATGCTCAATGCATTGGAGCAACTAGGCTGTCATTTGATCAAAGAGCAACACAGCGTGCGCATCACCGGTCTTGGAGGTTCCCTCAAAAATACCGCTGAGCTCACTTTGTTTTTGGGCAATGCAGGAACTGCCATGCGGCCCTTGTGTGCAGCTTTGTCATTGCTAGGTGCCAATGTGAGCATGACAGGCGTGCAACGCATGTATGAGCGCCCCATCAAAGATTTGGTCTCGGCATTGGAGCAAATAGGAGCACGCATTGAGTACTTGCAAGAACCTGGATTTCCTCCTCTAAGGCTGCAAAGATCAAACATCAAGATCAACGGCCCCATCAGGGTCAGGGGAGACGTTTCAAGTCAATTTTTGACGGCTTTGCTGTTGGCTCTTCCCTTGGTCAGCCAGGACTCGGACATTCACATCGAGGTTGTGGGTGAGTTGATCTCCAAACCCTACATTGAAATCACCCTCAATTTATTGGCTCAATTTGGCGTTCAGGTCCAACGAGATGAGTGGCGCACGTTCACCATCACCAAAGGCTCCAAATACATCTCTCCAGGCGCAATTCACATTGAGTCCGATGCCTCATCGGCCAGCTATTTCATCGCAGCCGCTGCCTTGTCTGAAGGCACAGAGGTGCTCAAGATCCAAGGCATTGGAGCGCACTCTATACAAGGCGACATCCGTTTTGTGGAAGCGGCAAGGCTCATGGGCGCCCAAATCACCATGGGCCCCCAACACCTGGAAATCAAAGCCAATCAAAGACAGCTGCGCGGCATCGACTTGGATTGCAACCACATCCCAGACGCAGCCATGACTTTGGTCATGATGGCTTTGTTTGCCAAGGGTGAGACCCATCTGAGAAACATCGGCAGTTGGCGTGTGAAAGAAACCGACCGCATCAGTGCCATGGCCAAGGAGTGCCGAAAATTAGGCGCTGTGGTTGAAGAAGGACCCGACTGGCTTCGCATCCAACCCATCGAGGCCTCACAATGGCGCGCTGCCAGTGTCCATACCTACGATGACCACCGTATGGCCATGTGTTTTTCTCTGGCCGCGTTCAATCCCAACGCCCAGACCATTCGCATCGAAGACCCCAGGTGCGTGGGCAAGACTTTTCCCAATTACTTTGAAACCCTGTTCAACTTGGTTCAGACCCAAGGCGACGTCATCCCTGTCATTTGCATTGACGGACCCACGGCCTCTGGCAAAGGCACCCTGGCCTCAAAAGTCGCTGAACGTTTGGGCTTTCATTACCTGGACTCTGGTGCACTCTACAGACTCAGCGCCTTTTTGGCCACTGAACACGGAATTGAACTGGCATTGACCCAAGAAAGCGCTATCGTCGACTTGGTTAGTAAGCTCTCACTTCGTTTCGAGGGTCCATTGATCTTTATCGATGACAGAGAAATCAGTCAACTCATTCGAAGTGAAGAGGTGGGAATGAATGCATCAAAAGTATCGGCCATGCCCATGCTAAGAGCCGCATTGATCGATTTACAACGCAGTTTTAAGTGCCTTCCAGGCCTGGTCGCTGATGGACGGGATATGGCAAGCGTCATCTTTCCTGGCTCAAAGTTAAAGATCTACCTGACTGCAGACGCTTTGACGCGTGCAAAAAGAAGACATAAGCAATTGATTTCTATGGGAATTACTGCTAACATCGACAACCTGTATGAAGATTTAAAGGCTCGAGATGAGCGAGACATGACTCGCCTGGTCGCGCCCTTAAAACCCGCAGCAGATGCCTTGCTACTGGACAACTCTGACTTATCGATTGAACAATCCGTCGAATGGGTCTTGAACTGGTGGCAAAGCAAAAACATCGCTTGAGCGTTCAAGCGATGGGTTCGGACCGATTGGCCCCTTGTCGTGCAGCATGCACATTGGTGAATCGGATTTTTAAAATTTAACCCGCGGTTTACCGCAATTCAAACTCGATCCATCCGACTTGAATATGTTTGCAGCCCCTTTGGGCTGCATGGATGTCTTGTCTTTGCTTGAGTTCCAAGGAAGTTATCAATGTCAGAATCTTTTGCAGCCCTGTTTGAAGAATCCCTCAAACGCTCAGAAATGCGCACCGGTGAAGTCATCACCGCTGAAGTCATTCGTGTCGAACACAACCACGTGGTGGTCAATGCGGGCTTAAAGTCCGAGGCCTATGTGCCTATTGAAGAATTCAAAAACGATCAAGGTGAAATTGAAGTCCAAGCAGGAGACTTTGTCTCTGTTGCAATCGGCAGCGTAGAAAATGGCTACGGTGACACCATTCTCAGCCGTGACATCGCCAAGCGTTTGGCTTCATGGCTGTCCTTAGAAAAAGCTCTCGAATCCGGCGAATTTGTGACCGGTGCGACCAGTGGCAAAGTCAAAGGTGGCTTGACCGTGTTGGTCAACGGCATCCGCGCCTTCTTGCCAGGCTCTTTGATTGACACACGCCCCATCAAGGACTTGTCTCCCTATGAGAACAAGACCATGGAGTTCAAGGTCATCAAATTGGACAGAAAACGCAACAACGTCGTCTTGAGTCGCCGCGCTGTGGTTGAAGCCTCTATGGGCGAAGAGCGCGCAAAACTCATGGAAACACTCAGAGAAGGTTCTGTGGTGCATGGCGTGGTGAAAAACATCACGGAATATGGTGCCTTCGTTGACTTGGGCGGCATTGATGGTTTGCTGCACATCACCGATATGGCTTGGAGACGTGTTCGCCATCCAAGCGAAGTGGTCCAAGCCGGACAAGAAATCACCGCCAAGATTTTGAAGTTCGATACCGACAAGAACCGTGTTTCTTTGGGTTTGAAACAAATGGGCGACGATCCATGGATGGGTGTGGGCCGCCGCTACCCACAAAGCACACGCATGTTTGGCAAAATCACCAACATCGCTGATTACGGTGCCTTTGTTGAACTCGAGCCAGGCATTGAAGGACTGGTGCACGTCTCCGAAATGGACTGGACGAACAAAAATGTTGCGCCCAACAAGATCGTGGCTTTAGGCGACGAAGTTGAGGTGATGGTCCTTGAGATTGATGAAGACAAGCGTCGCATTTCATTGGGCATGAAACAATGCAAGGCCAACCCATGGCAAGAGTTTGCTGAGTTGACCAAGCGCGGCGACAAGGTCAAGGGCCCCATCAAATCCATCACTGATTTTGGCGTGTTCGTGGGCTTGGCCGCTGGCATCGATGGATTGGTTCACCTCTCCGACTTGTCTTGGAACGAAACCGGCGAAGTCGCGGTTAGAAATTACAAGAAGGGTCAAGAAGTTGAGGCCGTGGTGTTGGCAGTGGATGTTGAGCGTGAGCGCATCTCCCTTGGCATCAAACAACTCGATGCAGATCCTTTCACCGCTTTTGTATCCGTCAATGACAAAGGTCAAACCGTCACGGGTAAGGTGAAAACGGTTGACGCCAAAGGTGCTGAGATCGAACTCGGCGAAGACATCATGGGCTACTTGAGAGTCAGTGAGATTTCACGTGAACGCATTGAAGATGCGCGAAGCGTGCTCAAAGAAGGCGATGAAGTCACCGCCGTTGTTGTCAACGTGGACAGAAAAACTCGCAACATTCAGCTCTCCATCAAAGCCAAAGATGCAGCTGACCAGCAAGAAGCCATGGCCACCCTTACTCAACAATCCAGCAAAGAAAACGCTGGAACAACAAGCTTGGGTGCTTTGCTGAGAGCCAAGTTGGACAACAATTAAACGTTGATCGAAACAAGAGCCCCTATGACATCTACGACTTCATTGCACCCCTTCAAAGGTGAGCTCTGCAAAGCCTTAGGTGTCTGCGGGCTCTTTTTCAATTCGCTTTTACATTCATCATGACACGCAGTGATTTGGTCAGCGAGTTGGCTTCAAAATTCTCGCAACTCACCCATACCGACGCAGAGTCCGCGGTCAAGACTTTGCTTGATGCCATGAGCGAAGCGTTGATCAAAGGCCACAGAATTGAATTGCGTGGCTTTGGCACCTTCACCATCAACCGCCGTGCTCCGCGTATTGGCCGCAACCCACGATCAGGTGAGAGTGTCTCTATTCCTGAAAAGCGTGTGCCACACTTCAAACCAGGCAAAGCACTGCGCGAGGCTGTGGATCATTCGCCCAAAAAATAAGCGTTGATCTTTTCCTACATTGCCGTTACCGCTATTTTCTATTTGAGTCGCCTTTCGGCGCTCATTGTCCATTTAGAATGGCTTCAGATGAAGCAGGAGTGCGTGACGTGAAAAAGATCCTTCAACTCTTTCAATGGTCTCTCAAAGTGGCCATATTTTTTACTCTCTTTGCCTTTGCCTTGAACAATCCAGGGGATGTCACCGTGCATTTCTTTTTTGGCACCCAATGGACGGGGCCAATCGTGCTGATGGTCTTGGGCGTGTTCACGCTGGGTCTGATCACAGGCGTTTTAGGCATGCTGCCCAAGTGGTGGCGACACCGAAAAGCACTCAAGAACATACAAGATGTTCACGCAGCACATCAACCTTCAAGCCCACACGCCAAAGCGCCGTTCCTTGCACCTTTGAGCGAGCCCCCTTCAAGCGCAAAACTCTACCCTCGCCCTACCGAGCCTGGCGCTCCAACAGGAGCGCCTCATGGAGTTTGACTTGGGTTGGATCTTGCTGGGATTGCCCTTGGCATTTGTGTTGGGGTGGCTGGCCTCGAGAATGGATCTAAGGCAACTTCGCTTTGAAAACCGTCAAAATCCCAAGGCCTATTTCAAAGGCTTGAACTATCTTTTGAATGAACAACAAGATCAAGCCATCGACGCATTCATCCAAGCGGTCCAGCAAGACCCAGACACCTCAGAGCTGCATTTTGCGCTGGGCAGCCTATTTCGTCGACGCGGAGAGTTTGAGAGATCCGTTCGTGTTCATCAACATTTGCTGGCAAGAGATGACTTGTCGCTCAAGGAGCACCAACGGGCTCAATTGGCTTTGGCCATGGATTACCTCAAAGCTGGCTTGTTGGACCGCGCAGAAGAAAGCTACAGAAAGCTTCTACAAACGCCCTTTCAAGTTCAAGCCCAACTGGCTTTGCTGAGCATCTTTGAGCGCACCCGCGACTGGCAACAAGCCCAACAAATGGCCCAAGAACTCGATCACGCAGGACTTGGCGAATTCAAAACCAGGCAAGCACATTATTTGTGCGAACAAGTCGATCAACTGTTGAGGTCAGCACCAACGCTAGAGTCCATCCAAGCGGATCAAGCCAAGACCTTGCTTGAAAAAGCCATTCTGATGGCCCCGCAAAGCGCCAGGGCGAGCATTGCCTTGGCTCAACTGGAGCATCAACTTGGCAACACACAAGAAGCTTTGACAACTTTATTGGCACTTGTTTCTCAACTCCCCCAAGCCTTGCCACTTGTTTGTGAAGAGATGGTCGCTTGGGCCTTGGCTTTGGGTCAACAAGAGAAGGTCCAAGCCTTGTTGAAAGAGGCCTATGACATGCACGCCTCTGTTGATGTTCTGAAAGCGTTGGCTGGACTTCAACCCTCCCCCATCGAGGCTCAAAACCTCTTGAGTCAACACCTGCAAAGGGACCCCTCTCTTTTGGTGGCCTCTTGGTGGCTAGAGCATGAGAGAATTGAACACGAAGAACATCGCGCATCACTTGGCAAAGCCTTGGTCAGGGCCACGGCACCTCTCAAGCGCTATCGGTGCGCCGCTTGCGGATTTGAAGCTCAAAAACATTTTTGGCAATGTCCTGGGTGTCAAGCCTGGGACAGTTATCCCAATCTTAGAGTGGAAGAATTGTGAAACCCATTGATCATCCAACATTTTCCAAGGCCCGCGTTCTGGTGGTGGGCGACGTCATGCTGGATCGTTACTGGTATGGAGATGTTGAACGCATCAGCCCTGAAGCACCCGTACCGGTCGTTCGAATTCAGCGCGAAGAGGACCGATTGGGTGGCAGCGCCAATGTGGCCTTCAATGTCTTTAGCCTAGGGGCCAAAGCCTCGCTCTTGAGCGTTGTGGGAGAAGATGAAGCCAGTCAGAAACTGGAAGCGATTTTGTTCAACACCGGCATCGAGCCCTTTTTAGGTAGAGATGCGGACCTTAAAACCACGGTCAAACTCAGAATCATTGGGCGTCAACAACAACTGTTGAGAGCCGACTTTGAGGCCAAGCCTCAAAAGGAAATATTGGCCTCTCAAACCGAACGCTTTGCTCAACTGGTCAAGACCCATCAAGCTGTGTTGTTCTCCGATTATGGCAAAGGAGGTCTTGCCCACGTGAAAGACATGATCGAGCAAGCAGCGCTTGCGAAATGCCCTATTTTGGTAGACCCCAAAGGCACGGATTACTCCAAATACAAGGGCGCCAGCGTCATCACACCCAACAAAAGCGAAATGCAAGAGGTGGTGGGCATGTGGCGCAGCGAAGAAGAGCTCCAAGCCAAAGCCCAAAACCTCAGACAAGCCCTCAGCCTGGACGCGGTCTTGGTGACTCGAAGTGAAGAAGGCATGAGTCTATTTGACAAGCAAGGCGACTACCACGTCAAAGCACAAGCGCGTGAGGTCTTTGACGTGACAGGCGCGGGAGACACCGTCATTGCGACACTAGCAAGCCTCATGGCTTGTGGCTTTTCGATTCGCGAAGCCCTGCCGTGGGCCAACAAAGCGGGAGGCATTGTGGTGGGTAAATTTGGGACTGCATCTTTGAGTTTTGAGGAACTAATTGCATGAGAATCATCGTGACAGGCGCTGCCGGCTTCATTGGCTCTAACATCATTCAAGCGCTCAATGCGCGAGGTTTCACAGACATCATCGCAGTTGACAATTTGACCAAAGGAGAAAAATTTAAAAATTTGAGCTCCTTGAAGATTTCTGATTACGTGGACAAGCAAGTCTTTTATCAACGGTTTTCAGAAAAAGGATTTGGTCAGGTTGAAGCCGTGTTTCATGAAGGCGCCTGTAGCGACACCATGGAACACAACGGTCATTACATGATGCAAAACAACTACCAAACATCTAGGGACTTGTTGCTGGCCTCGCAGTCTCAAGGTACACGACTTTTGTATGCATCTTCTGCCGCAACCTATGGGGGCAGCAACGCCTTTGCTGAAACCCCCGCAAACGAACGGCCTTTGAACGTCTATGGTTATTCCAAATTGCTCTTCGACCAGGTGGTGCGAAGTCACTGCTCGTCGCAGTGGGACCAACAAAGTGTCCAAGTCGCAGGTTTTCGATATTTCAATGTCTACGGACCGCATGAACAGCACAAAGCCCGCATGGCCAGTGTGGCCTACCACCAACATTTTCAATTCAAAGAGACCGGGGTGGTGAAACTTTTTGGGCCTTACGGTGGCTATGAAAGCGGAGAACAAAGGAGAGACTTTATCTGGATCAAAGATTTGGTCGCCGTCAAAATGTGGTTCTTTGACCACCCAGAAAAATCAGGTATTTTTAATCTCGGCTCAGGCCGGGCTCAGCCTTTTAACGATGTGGCACTGTCTGTGGTGAACGCTCACCTGCGACACCAATCCCAACCCCCTTTAACGCTCAAGGGTGCCGTCGACCAGGGATTGATTGAATACATTGAATTTCCAAGCTCCTTGGTTGGTAAATACCAATGTTTCACACAAGCAGATTTACATCTTTTAAGACAAAGCGGTTGCGAACACCACTTTACGAACGTGCAAGACGGTGTGAGCCAATACATTGACCATTTGATGGCAGATTCTCAATGAACGCAAACGTAGCGACTTAGCGACTCAGTGATTCAAGACACCAAAGCCTGCTCAAGTTGCCCGCTGTCTTTGAGCTCTTGGATCCAAACCGGTGTTTTTCCTCGCCCGGTCCACTCCAAGCCTTGATGGGTCGGATGCCTGTATTTGATGGGCACTTTAAATCCCGCTTTGACGCCTGTGCTGGCCTTGGCCTCGGACACTTTTTTGATTTTTTGAACCTTGCTCACCTTCAAGGCAGCCAGCAAATCATCCACCGACAAGCCACTGTCTTTCATGATGGCCTTGATTTGCGCCACAGCTTGGTCGTTGGTTTTAGAGAGCAAGGCCTTTTCTTTTTTCTCGATGGCTTGTCTCTCTTTCCTAAGCTTGGCCAATTGAGATGCAATGGATAGAGTGCTCATGGTTCATGTGCCTTTATAAATGTTATTTAGATTTGATTATATAGCCGATATAATAATATAATCAAAGAAGTGATTATCGGACAATTAATCTATTGAATATACTCTTGTTGCTCAATAATCCAACATTATTTAATTGAGATTATAAGTTTATTTACTTGCCTCATAGAAAGCCCACAAAAAAAGATAATGGCCGATTATCTTTTTAAGGCATGAACTTGGCTTTCCCTTCCTTGGTCTGCACCATTTGCCGTTAAACTCAAGTTTTTGATGACGTTCAAGAACAGGTCAGCAGTTTTATGTACGATGTGTTTGCCATTTGTCTTGGGGCTTGTATCGGTGCACTCATGCGCTGGCAGGTCGGTTTGTGGCTCAACCCCATGTGGGCCATCCCTCTTGGCACCTTGATGGTCAACTGGTTTGGAGCTTATTTGATTGGCCTATTGATAGGTCTTTTTCAAGCGCTTCCCCACCTCGAGCCCATTTGGCGAAACATGCTCATCACGGGATTCTTAGGTGCATTGACCACGTTCTCCACCTTCAGCGCTGAGGTCATGGGTTTTTTGATCACCCAACAATTTTTGAAAGCCCTTTTGGTCAGTGGTTTGCATTTATTGGGCTCATTGGTCTTGACGTTTTTAGGCATCAAAACCGCTTCATTGTTGTTGCCCCATTGAGCGATAAAACCTCAAGACAGCTTGCTCTTGGCCTGAGCCACATCCATCTCTTTTGGTAAAACCACCTTGTTCTTCACGGCCAACACCTCAGCCATGATGCTGACAGCGATTTCGGAAGGGGTTTTGCTGCCAATGTACAGGCCTATGGGTCCTCTGAGCCTTAGAAGGCTTTCCTTGGATTGCTCAAAGTGCTCGATCATTCTTTCATGGCGTGAGTGATTGTTTTTACGAGAACCGATGGCACCTATATAAAAAGCCTCGCTCTTGAGCGCCTCTAGCAAGGCCAGGTCATCCAACTTGGGATCATGCGTGAGAGCGATCACACAACTTCTCTGATCGGGCTTGAAAGACAACACCACATCATCGGGCATCTCAGAGCTCAGCTGCACTCCTTTTAAGGTCCACGATCCTTTGTATTCAATTCTTGGATCACAAACCGTCACTGAAAAGCCATTGAACAAGGCCATCGTTGCCAAGTACTCTGACATTTGACCAGCGCCAATGATGAGCATTCTGTACTCAGGACCAAACGTGTTGATCAAAAGAGCATCTGTGATCTCTAAATCCTTGGGGGAGCTGACATGCTTGAGCGCCACTTCAGAGGTCATCAAATCAAGTTGCCGACTCACCAGTTGCCCATGCTCTAGGTCGTCGATCAAGCTGTCCAACAACTGCGCATGGGGATTGAATTCAATGACCAGCTCCAAGGTTCCACCACAAGGCAACCCAAAACGATGGGCCTCATCGGCCGTGATGCCATACTTAAGCCTGAGCGGTTGACCGTCCAAAGGCTCTTTGACTTGCGCTTGATGTTGCGAGCCAGAGGCATAAGCACTTGTGAACCGCGCAATCAAGTCGTCTTCAATGCACCCCCCAGAGACCGACCCCACCACGGCACCCGTCTCACACATGGCCATGATAGAACCAATGGGTCGAGGCGAAGAACCCCAAGTTCTGGTCACCGTTGCCAAAAAGGCTCTTTGTCCCTTGGTGCGCCAATCCCTTAAAGAGCGCAAAACCATGACATCGATATTCTCCATTTATGCTCCTAGTGTGCAAAAGCACTTGTCTCATGCAAGGATGATCATATCCCGCGCAGGCCCGTAAAAGCAATTCAATGAAGCAAAAAATCGATTGATCCCTCAAAACACCACTAGCTCGGGTGATTTGGTCAATGCCCTAAACGCCCCAAGTTAAAGCAAAAAAACAAAAATGCAACGCCACGGCTTGCCAAAATCACAAATGACACTTTGAGCCGTGGGTTTTTGAGCGTATTTTGGCGGTTAGCCCTTAAAATTCGTTTTGACATGAACAAATTCTTTTCATTCTCTTTGCTTGTAGTTCTCCCCCTTTGCGCCAAGGCCGAATGGGAAAAACTCGAAGAAACGCCCTTGGCGGTGATCTACATTGACCATGAACGAGTGGCCAAAAACGCACAATTTCCGACGGCCTGGTCGCTCTCTGACTTCAAGTCCAAAAACAAAAGAGGCGTGCTCTCGACCCAGGTCCTCAACGAGTTCAATTGTGAAGAACAACAAAGAAGAACCCTTGCTTTCACTTCACACAAAGAGAGCATGGCGGGAGGCAAACCCATCTTTAAAAGCCTCAAAGCAGGCAATTGGCACCCCATTTCACATGACTCTGTGGCCAACAAAATGATGCTTCTGGCCTGTGAGCCCTGAGCAAAACAGCATCCTTGCCCTCCGATTGTTCACCACCCTATTGATGAGTCATTTTTGATGAAAAAAAACGTCTCCTCATTGTGGCACTCCAAATCCAGTTTGGTAACTCAGCAATACTCCAGTAATTCTGACGTGCTGGATGTATCCGATATGGACGAGCATTTGGGCGTCTCTGATTCAGCGCGCCAATTGGCATCTTCGAATCTACCCAATCCACAATCACAATCACTGAGCAGCACAGAGACTCAAATTGTTCAAGCGATCGAACGCCATCGACAAAAGAAGTTCGATCAAACCATGGTGGAGATGCAAAGTGTTCAAAATGAAATTACACAACTCAATGAGCTCCCTGATCTGCAAAACGTATGGCTCATAGAAACAAATTTTGAACGTGAGGCTACTCAATTGGTCTCTGAACAAAGTCAACTCATTCGGTCCTTGGCCAGCAACGCACAAAAGAAAGTACGGGAGTTAAATAGATTCAAAGAGCAAAACAACCTCCAAAGGGAACCCGAATACCCCAGCAGTTCAAGTCAATTTCTGCGTTACTGCTTGCTGATCTTTTTGATTGTGGTTGAAGCTTTGTTCAACGCAGAGTTTTTCTCTGAAGGATTGAGCACAGGACTTCTTGGTGGCTTTACCTATGCAGCCTCACTGGCAGCGATCAATGTGCTTTTGTCCTTCTTTTTAGGTAAAAGTGTCATTCGCCTGATCAACCACCGAACGATCTCTCAAAAAGTCGCTGGTTTGATTGCACTTTTTTTCACCATCACCTTCATGCTCACGATGGCCAGTGCCATTGCACATATCCGAGACCAATTGGTGATGGAGTCTTTAGAGCCTGCAAAAATGGCACTGATAGAACTCAAAAACAATCCGCTTGAATTCGCCGATCTTTTTTCTTGGCTGTTGTTCGCGGTGAGCGTCTCCTTTGCGTTTGGAGCCCTCATGGACGGTCTCTTTATCGATGATCTCTATCCTGGTTATGGCGCTTTGGCCAGAAAATCAGAGGCCGCCTTGAACGACTATTTTGAAGAACTCGATGAAGTGAGGCAAGAACTTGAAGAGTACAAATTGAGCGCCTTGCTTGATCTGGAAAAATCGATTGAAAAAGCCAAATCCTCTATTTCAAATTACAGAAGTTACATTGATCGTAAAAAAACCATTAAACTCAAATACGAACAAATTCTAAGTGACTCAGATCGTGCCTTGGTTTTGCTCATCCAACACTTCCGGGCCGAAAATGAGATGCACCGAACCGATGGCCTCAGACCCTTGTATTACGATCATTTGCCCAGCTTGAAAAAACTCGAGATCCCTTGGGTTGAGCAAGATGAACAGCAACTCATCTTGCACACTCGATTGATGCAAACTCTGACTTCTCAATCAGAAGACATTCGAAACAAACTGCACCAAACGTTTCAAAAATACCTGGATCAATTGGTCTTTGTGCCCATCGACGAACTCGACCCTCTGCAGCAAAGGTACAACTGATGGCACGCCTGAGTCGACGCGAAAGAGCCAAAAGAAGACGTGAGTTCCTCTACGGCACGCTGATTTTGATCTTGATCGCCATGATTGCGACTTTTTTGTTTTATCAATTTACACATCGCTCAGAAGGGTTTGATCCAGACACCTTGTGTCCCGTCACAGGCCCCAAAGGCCACTACGTGTTGCTGGTCGACAAAACCGATCCCATGACCTTCACACAAAAAACGGCTTTGGAGACCTTGCTCAAAGACCTTGTCGAGAGAAAAATTCCTGAAGGATATTTGATCTCCGTCTTTGTAATGGGTGAAGACTACAAAGAGGCTTCCAAACCTCTGGTAGAGATTTGCAATCCCGGCAAGGGTGACGGCAAAAGCGAACTCACCGCCAACCTCAAACAACTCAAGCGACAATACAATAAAAAGTTCATCACGCCACTGATGCAACAAATGCAAGCGATGGTGAGCAGTCAATCGGCCAAGTATTCGCCTATTTTTGAAATGCTGCAAATGGTCAGTCTTCAGTCCTTTCAACGCTTTCCCCTGGAGGGCGAAAGACACTTGTTGCTGGTCTCAGACTTGTTGCACAACACGCCAGAACTGAGCTTGTACAAGAAACTACCAAGCGTTGAAGATTTTGAGTCAAGTGACTATGCAAGGAGAACTTTTATCGAGCTGAAAGATGTACAAGTCGATTTGTACCTTCTCTTTAACTCACCCCAGTTCCAAACCGACAGTTTGATGGATTTTTGGGAGGCTTATTTCGAAAAAACAGGCGCCAAGATTTCAAGCATCACACCCATGCCAGGCTAGAGGCTCACTTGGTGCCTCAGAGAGATCTCTTTTCTTTGAAGAGATGACTCAATGGCCACCTCACAAATCTCTAAATTGGCAGCCCCCCACTCTCCACTGTGGGCGGGTTTCAGACCTTGGCTCAAAGAATCATAAAGCTCTTTCACCACCAAGTCACGCGGGCTGAGCTCTGTTGAGAGCACCATCTCTTGTCGAGAATTGCGCTTACAGATCAACAAGCCACGCGGTGTTTGTCGAATGTCACCTAGCTCGCAGCTGACCAAGGTCACACCAAAAAAAGGCTGGAAAGGTGCTTGATGTGGAATGGCCCCCTTTGCACGATCTCTTTTGGCTTTCAACTCCTCAGATGCAGACATGGCATTCAAGGGTTTTTGCAACCACTTTCTCACTCCCCAGGGTTCTTCAAAACCCCATTCAGAAATATCAAAGCCCATGTCCATGGTGGAAAAACCGGCGTATCCGTTGTAGATCGCGGTTGCGCTGGCCCCACCCTCAAAATCGATGAAAACTGAGTGCGCGCCAATGCCACTCCTTTGGGGATCCATGTTGAAGGTCTTGGCCCTCACGCTTCTAGCAAGTCCAGAACACAAGTAGCGGATGATGTCAAACTGATGGGCACCTTGTCGATACGTCACCCCACCTCCAAGACGGTGGTCCAGTTCTTCTTCACGCCTAGGTCTGTACATCCAGTCGGTGTAACACCAAGTGTTGACCATTTGAACGGCACCCAGGTCACCAGAATCGATCAGTTTTTTCATCTCCAAGATGGGTCGGTCATAACTATGGGAATGCCCCACCATGAGCAAGGTACCCGTCTGCTTTGCAACTTGTACCATTTTCAAAGCATCGCTCAAGGTGTTGGCCATGGGCTTTTCGACCAAGACGTGCTTGCCCGCTTGCATGGCTTGCAAGGCATGGCTCACATGCAGGTCGGTAGGTGTAGCGATATAGACCGCATCCATCTCAGCTTGGCCTTGGAGCATTGCCTCCAAGCTGGCGTAGTAGGATACACCCTGAAGCAACTGAACCTGATCATTCACTGCGCCATTGGGATCACAAACTCCCACCAATTGAACCATGGGATGTTTGTCAAAACTGGGTAAAAAAGCCTGTGCCGCAGCACCCAAACCCACGATCCCTATCTTGATGACTTTAGTCGCCTTCATGAACGGATCCCATCAATTCAAGGTTCAAGTTGTCAGCCATCGCAATCAACGTCCTGCGGGTGGCCTGAATGTCCTTGGGATCGATCCCTAGCAGCGCTTGATCGTTGATGGCCTCGGCTTGAGGCACAATTGAATTTTTAAGTTGCAAGCCCGTGTGGGTTAAAAAAACCCTGACTTGTTTTTTGTTGTCAGGCATTTTTTGTCGTGTGACATAGCCCTTGGCTTGCATGACTTGAAGAGCGGCAAAGGTAGACGGCTCGCTGATGCCGGCTTGTTCACTCAATTGTCGTTGGGTCAAACCGTCTCCCATCCAAAGGACTCTGAGCAAGGTCCAATGGCTGTACTGTACATCGTGTGTTCGTAATTTTTTCTGCAATGCACCCGAGGTCAAGCGAAAGACCTCTTTGACCAGATGCGCCAAGCGCTCTCGACTCAATGCATCGTTATCGCGCATCACTTGCTTCTTTTGGTGATCGTCTCTTCAAAAACTTTCAACCACTTTGCCTGCATATCAATGGCCAGAGCAGGATCAACAAATTTCATCGACACGTTGCTAAAAGGATTGTTGATTTTTTTGGAAACAGGGATAAAGGCGGCATCGGCCAAAAGTTTTTGTCCGTCACTGATTAAAAAGTCATACAGCAACACAGCTGCATTCGGATTGGGTGCTTTTTTAAGCATGGCAATGGTACTGGTTTGAGCCATCAACGGTTGCAAAGCAAAGTAATCAATGGGGGCACCCTTTTGTTTTGACTGCTCGGGGATCCAACTGTAAACCGTCAAGGCCAAAGGAACCTCTCCAGACGAGACCATCATGGTCAACAAAGAGTGCCCTTTCCTAAAGGACATGCCGTTGGTGTTCATGATGCCATTGAAGGTTTTAAGTCCAGCCTCTTCGCCCATTTCACCAAGCAATGAGCCAAACCAAGCTTGGTTGTTTGCCTCAATGCCAAGCAAACCTTTCCACTTGGGATCCATCAAATCTTGATAGGTTTTGGGCAGATCGTCTTTTTTGATTTTGTTGGTGTTGTAAGCGGCCACCCAAACATCCACGGAGAGTCCAACCCAATGGTGATGCGCTGAAAGCGCCTGAGGGATCAAATCGGATTGAAACGGCGACCTCACCTCTTGTAGAAGCTTTTCTCTATAAGCCGCTTCATTTTCAGGAGAGTTGTTTTGAACCAGGTCGACCTCAAATTTGTTGCCCCTGGCCTCGGTCACGATTCTTTGTAAAACCGTCTCCGAGCCAGATCTCCACACCTTGACTTTGATACCATATTTTTTGGTGAATTCAGCCAGCAAGGCCGGCAAGCCTGGATAGACGTGATAAACCGAGACCACTCCCTCCTTTTTAGCCGCGTCCACCAGCCTTTCAAATCGATCGCTACCCTTGTACAAGGCTGCCTCAGCGCCCGTCATCACGGGTTTCAAAGTGTCGGCAAATGCACTGGCACTGAGGACAGTCAAACACAAATTCACCATACCCACAACGATTGAACGACAACTCATGAAATTCCCCTGGTGGTTTGAAGCGCAGAAGCCATCAGCACATCAGCTATGCTGAAGTTACTTGTAGAGGCGGTCGGCTTTTCTTTTCAAATAATCAAAATTGATCACATACTGTTCATGGCGTGTGATGTTGTGATGAAGCCTTTGAATACTTTGATCCGTGAACTTTTCACCCACCCCGCCAGCGGCCATGACTTGCAATTGAATCTGGCAAGCGTTGTCCAACATGATGGCCAAAATGGTCGACTCTTCAACGCTTTGCCCCACAACAGCCACGCCGTGGTTTCGCATCAACACCGCCTTGCATGAGCCGAGTGCTCTAGCAACACCGGCGCCCATTTCGGGGGTACGGATCAAATCGATGGTCTCCGTGAAATAGGGCAATCCATCGGCAAAGGCCACGCTAGGTTGACTGATGGACTCTAGCGTCTTGCCAGTGGCTGACAGCGCAACCGCAAAGGTCGGATGCGTATGGATCACGCTCATGACGTCGGGGCGGACCTTGTAAATTTCGGAATGGATAAAAACCTCACTGTGGCGTCTGCCGCCACCTGAGACTTTTTCACCTGTCAAATCACACACCACCATGTTCTCAGGGGTGATCTCATCGAAACCAAAACTATGTGGTTTCATATAGAAATGTTCAGGATCCTCAGGCACTCGAATGGAAACATGCCCACGGGTCAAGTCACCTTGTCCATTGGTTTCCAATATACGTCCAGCGGCGATTAATTTATCGGTAATTTCTTGCTTGTTCACAGGGTTTTTCTCTCTAAATAGGTTGATCAATGGATGCTAAAAAACCAAAGCTTTAAAGCTTGGCCAGTTCTGCCTGTATCGCTTGTGCTTCTTTGATGCCAGGGTGCTCAGCCCCCTCAAAAATTTCCACCAAGTCTTTGGCAATGGGTGAGTACTTGGCATGGGTTCTCAGCATAAAGCTTGCAAAACCATCGCTGTTGTGATGTTTTTTCTTTTCGTTGGGCAAGTCAATTCTCTCATTTTTCATGGCGTCACGAACAACAGCGATGGGGTCGAGTCCATCTTCCACCTTTTTCATCTCCCGCTTGAGCATGCGGCGGTACATGGCTACGCCTCGATCGGTCGCGCCTAGATTTTCTGCAGAACGATCTGCGATGGTGCCTTGTGAAATCCAAGCCATGATGTCTTGACCGTCCACATTGTCAACAATGAAATCTCCATTTTCATCCTTAAAGGGCACGGTGTACTGATGGACTTTATCCAGCAAATGTGTGGGCACCTTCTTGCCTTGAGGTGGTACATAAGCGTTGTACCAAAGATGAAGCGTGTTTTCATCATCGACAGG
>CAIMNS010000026.1 GCA_903842945.1 uncultured Burkholderiales bacterium | reverse complement strand
CCAACAACGGGTGTCATCGATGGGCACCCAAAAGTGCCCATGCAAGGGATGGTCCGCTCTTGGGGGCACCATGGTGAAGGTGGGCATGATCCACGGTGTGACACGCCAATAATATTGTTCGTCTTCCGCATTTCTTCTGGCGCCTACAAAGAGGCCCCCTTGGGTATCGACCACTTCAAAAACAGGTTTGAAGTCGTTTTGGTTGTATTGATTGCCTTTTGAGCCTTTGAACAAGGGGTCGCTGTTCAAACTGCCACCATGAAGAAAGGAGACGTGACTGGAGTCGATGCCGCCTTCCATGGCTTGAAGCCAGTTGCATTCTTGTAAGCGCTTGGAGGTGTAGGTCTGCTCGAGTTTGACCGTACAAAACTCCCAGGCTGGAAGGGCGGGCTGCTTCTCAGGAGGTCCCATGTAGACCCAAATGACCCCGCCTTGCTCGATCATCGGGTAGGCCTTTAACTTGATCTTCTCGCAATAGCCACTTTGTGCATCCTCTGAGGGCACTTCCACGCAATCGCCTTTGACGTTGTACTTCCATCCGTGATAGGGGCAGCGAATTCCATTCTCTTCATTGCGTCCAAACCAAAGGGACACACCTCGGTGCGCGCAAAACTCATCGATGAGGCCTAAGTTCCCAGAAGAATCTCGGAAAGCCAAAAGCTTTTCAGACAACAACTCAAGCCTGACAGGTGCACAATCCGCCGTGGGCAACTCCTCTGACAAAAGCGCTGGCAGCCAATAGCGCCTGAATAAATTGCCCATGGCGGTGCCAGGAGCCGTTTGTGTCACTAAATCGTTTTGTTCTTTTTTAAGCATGGAAAGTGCTCCGCTACAGGTTTTCAAAAAAATTAAAAGGGAAATCTTTGGGAGGGTCAAAGGATCTGAAAAAGACCCCACAATCTATTGTTCAATATAGAAGAACGTGGTTCTTTTATTAGAAACAAGGGTATCATTGAGGCACAGTTTTTGTCAACAGGAGTTTTAAATGTCGGCAGGATGCCAATACCTCTCTTTATGTAAGAAATCAGATGTCTCCGAAGGGAAAGCCATCAAGATTGAAAAAAATGGTCTCACCCTTGCCGTGTTCAACATTGAAGGTGAGTTCTACGTGACGGACGATCTTTGTACGCATGGACCAGGCTCATTGTCAGAAGGCGATATCTCTGGTGATGTGGTGGAGTGCGATTTTCACAATGGCTCTTTCAACATCAAAACCGGTGAACCGGTTGCGCCTCCGTGCATGATTCCATTGAAAGTGTACAAGACAAAAATCGACTCAGACGACATCAGCATCGAAGCTTAAGGCCAGTGTCCTTTTGGTTTTTTGATTTAAATCAAAAAAATCCAAACCTCTCACCAGGAAAAACTTCGATCCTTGGAGCCCCTACTTGGTCAGGCGAGAATCTTCACCCGATGGGTTACTCTGATTGAACGGCACTCACCATCGGCGCCCATCGCTTGAGTTCGCTCGCGAAGTACGTGTTGAACTTGGGCACATCCCAGTCAAAGGTTTCCATCGACACCTTGGACAATTGCTCGCTCACGTGAGGGCTGTGCATGATTTTGCGAACCTCTAGATTGATTTTGTCGACCATCGCCTTGGGCATCCCAGCCGGACCCGACAATGAAAACCAAGTGGTCGAGGTCAACTTGGGGTAGCCCAACTCTGCAAAAGTGGGTGTGCCGGGAAAATCCTTGAGTCGCTTGCTGCCCGTGGTGGCAATGAGCTTCAAACGCCCGGCTTGAATGTGCGGACTGGCCGTGCTCAGGGTCGTGAAGGACGCAGAGATGTGCCCCGCGATCAAATCCGTCATCGCGGGCGCTGCCCCCTTGTAGCCCACATGCTCGAGGCGAATTTTAGTGGCCGATTGAAAACTCTCGCCAATCAAATAGCCATGCGTGCCCTTGCCAGGAGAGCCCCAACTCAAACCCCCATTTTGCTTGCTGGAATAATCCATGAAGCTTTTTAAATCATTGATCGGCAAGGATGCATTGATGGCCAACGCTATGGGAGGCCCGCCCAAGATGGCGATGTGCGTGAAATCGTTCACGGGGTCAAAGGACTTGGGATTTTCAGCAGGCGCGATGATGTGTGAACCGATGCCTGAGATCACCAAGGTGT
>CAIMNS010000025.1 GCA_903842945.1 uncultured Burkholderiales bacterium | reverse complement strand
TTTAGAAACTTTGATCAAAGAAGGTCCGAAGGAGACCCTGGCCTTGACCACCAATACCCAGCCCGTGATGCTGGCTGCGGATGTGGCCATTTACAGAGCTTGGGTGGCAGAAGGTGGTGAGCCACCCGTTGCCGTGGCGGGTCATTCTTTGGGTGAGTACGCTGCACTGGTTGCATCGGGTGCGATGAGCTTGTCTCAAGCCATTCCCTTGGTTCGCTTTCGCGCACAAGCTATGCAAGACGCTGTGGCGGTTGGTACCGGCGCCATGGCGGCTATTTTGGGCATGGACGCACAAGTGGTCTCGCAAATTTGCCAAGAGCTCACACAAACACAAGATGCACATGAGCTTGTCGAAGCGGTCAATTTCAATGACCCCCTGCAAACCGTCATTGCCGGCCACAAAGCGCTGGTTGAGCGGGCCTGTCAGGTGTTAAAAGAAAAGGGCGCCAAGCGTGCTTTGCCTTTGCCGGTCTCGGCGCCTTTTCACTCCACATTGATGCGGCCTGCAGCCAACAGTTTGAAAGAAAAATTGAACTCGATCGAATTGAACGCTCCATTGATACCCTTGATCAACAATGTGGATGTGGCCTCGTACTCCAACTCGGAAAAGATCAAAGATGCTTTGTACAGGCAGGCTTACATGCCTGTGAGATGGGTGGAGTGTGTTCAAGCATTGAAATCCTTGGGTGTGAGTTTGGTGGTCGAATGTGGACCGGGTCAAGTCTTGAGCGGTTTGACCAAGCGAATTGATCCCAGTTTAGAGAGCGCGAGTTTGAAAGACCCTCAGGGTGTTCAATCCTTGAAAGATTTATTAAAGACGTACGCCTTATGACAAGCTCTTTGATGTCTGAACACGTGGCCATGGTCACCGGTGCGACCCGTGGTATTGGTGCGGCCATTGCGCTTGAATTGGCGCAAAAAGGCATGCGAGTCATTGGTACGGCTACATCTGAAGCCGGTGCGCATCGCATCAGCGAGGCCTTGTCGTCCTATGCTGGCTCAAAAGGCGTCGTCTTGGATGTCAACGACAAGTTGGCAGGCGAGGCTTTGATCGATGGGGTGGTCAAAGAACATGGTGCTTTGCACGTGTTGGTCAACAACGCAGGCATCACGAAAGATATGTTGGCCATGCGCTTGAAGGACGATGATTGGGATCAAGTGATCCAGACCAATTTGAGCTCGGTCTTTAGGCTTTGCAGGGCTGCCATTCGACCCATGATGAAGCAGCGTTATGGGCGCATCATCAACATCACCAGCGTCGTGGGAGCCAGTGGCAATCCTGGTCAATCCAATTACGCTGCGGCCAAAGCGGGTCTGGCTGGCATGAGCCGCGCACTTGCAAGAGAATTGGGAAGCCGTCACATCACCGTCAATTGCGTGGCCCCGGGTTTTATTCAAACGGACATGACGGCTGCCTTGAGTGAGGCCCAAACCCAGGCCTTGATGGCGCAAATTCCACTGGGCCAACTGGGGCAGGCTCAAGATGTGGCTTATGCGGTGAGTTTTTTGGCAAGCCCCCAAGCGGGTTACATCACGGGACAAGAGTTGCATGTCAATGGCGGCATGTTAATGCCTTAGGATTACATTTGCCCAAGAGCCCTGATTTGGATATTTGCCCTTGGTTTTCGAGTAAAATCGATAGTTCCTTTACAACCCTCTGAGTAAAACATGAGTGATATCGAAGTACGTGTCAAAAAAATTATTGCCGAGCAACTCGGTGTCGAAGAATCTCAAGTGACCAATGAAAAGGCATTTGTGGCCGATTTGGGCGCCGATTCTTTAGATACAGTTGAATTGGTCATGGCACTTGAAGACGAGTTTGCCATTGAAATTCCTGACGAAGATGCTGAAAAAATCACAACTGTACAAAATGCCATTGATTACGCTTTGGCCCACCAAAAAAGCTGATTTAAAAGGTTCGTTTGCATGACTCGACGTCGCGTTGTTGTCACTGGGTTGGGTTGTGTCAGCCCCGTGGGCAACACAGTCCAAGAATCCTGGAGTAACTTGCTGAGCGGACGCTCTGGCGTAGACTTCATCAAAAAATTTGATGCCACCTCTTTTGCCTGCCAATTCGCTGGTGAGGTCAAGGGCTTGGATTTGGATGCCTACATCTCTCCTAAAGATGCGCGGGGGATGGACGCGTTCATCCATTTTGGTATCGTGGCTTCTATCCAAGCGGTTTTAGACGCCGGTTTGCCCACAGGCGCAGACTTGGACGAAGAGGCCGCGGCCAGAATTGGGTGTTTGATTGGTTCTGGCATCGGTGGATTGCCTTTGATTGAGTCGATGCACACGGAGTTGACCAACCGAGGACCCCGACGCATTTCTCCCTTCTTTGTGCCCGCATCCATCATCAACATGATCTCTGGGCATGTCTCCATTCGTTTTGGATTCAAAGGGCCTAATTTGGCCATTGCCACAGCTTGTACAACTGGGCTGCACAGCATTGGTCAAGCTTCTCGCATCATCGAATTTGGCGACGCCGATGTGATGGTGGCTGGAGGAGCCGAGTCCACCATTTCACCTTTGGGTGTTGGAGGCTTTGCCGCCATGAGGGCCTTGTCTACGCGAAACGACCATCCTCAACTGGCCTCACGTCCATGGGACAAAGACAGAGACGGTTTTGTTTTGGGTGAAGGCGCTGGTGCCATGGTGCTGGAAGAGTATGAATACGCCAAAGCTCGGGGGGCCAAGATCTACGCCGAGGTGATAGGGTTTGGCATGAGTGGAGATGCAGGGCACATGACTGCACCAGACATGCACGGCCCAAGAAGAGCCATGGTCAATGCCTTGAAAAATGCCAACATCAATGCCGACCAAATCGACTACTTGAACGCTCACGGCACCTCCACGCCTTTGGGAGATGTCAATGAGACCAAGGCCATCAAAGCGGCTTTGGGTGAGCATGCGCACCGTGTGGTTGTCAATTCCACCAAATCCATGACCGGTCACCTGCTGGGTGGTGCGGGTGGCATAGAGAGTGTGTTCACCGTCTTGGCGCTTCAAAACCAAATCAGTCCGCCTACGATCAACATCGACAACCAAGATCCCGAGTGCGACTTGGATTATTGTGCCAACGTGGCCAGAGACATGAAGATCGACTATGCCATGAAAAACAACTTTGGTTTTGGTGGCACCAACGGCACATTGATTTTCAAGCGTGCGCCTTGAAAGGCTCTTGTTGCAAGAACTTTGTTCTTGCGAGACATGAAAGGAGTCCTCCACCCCTACGTCGTTTCTTCAAGGATGGACGTGAACATGTTTTGAGGTGTTGGCGAGTTCTAGAGCTGAGTTTATAAAAAACAGTGCCCATGAGATGGGCTTGTATTTTTTCATATCGACCTCATCTAA
>CAIMNS010000024.1 GCA_903842945.1 uncultured Burkholderiales bacterium | reverse complement strand
GGCAACTTGCCATCGAGCTTGAACCTGAGCACATTGCTGGTGGAAGATTTCAAAAGCTCACTCGTGGTGTTCAAGGCCACCACCTCTCCGCCTTTGAGCATGGCAATGCGCGAGCACAGGGCCTCCGCTTCTTCCAAATAATGGGTGGTCAGCAAGACCGTATGACCTGCGGTGTTCAATTTGGCAATGAATTGCCAAAGCGTTTGTCGCAACTCCACGTCAACGCCAGCGGTCGGCTCATCCAAGACAATGACGGGGGGCTTGTGCACCAAGGCTTGTGCCACCAACACGCGTCGCTTCATGCCCCCAGACAACTGGCGCATGTTGCTGTGGGCTTTGTCAGCCAAACCTAAACTGTCGAGCAACTCCTCGATCCACAAGGCATTGTCATCGATGCCAAAGTAGCCCGACTGAAAACGCAAGGCCTCTTTGACCGTGAAGAACGGATCAAACACCAATTCTTGTGGCACCACACCCAGTTGACGCCTGGCTTGGGCGGGGTCTGTGCGCACGTTGTGGCCTTCAATCAAAATCTCTCCCGACGTGGCTCTAGCCAAGCCACTCAAGATGCTGATCAAGGTGGTTTTACCAGCCCCGTTGGGGCCTAAAAGACCAAAAAATTCACCTGGCTCGATCTCAAAGCTCACCTTGTTCAAGGCGGTAAAGGGCCCCTTTGACGTTTCAAAAGTTTTGCTGACGGACTGGATGGAGATGGCGGACATGTAGGGGGCTTCTTGAGGGCGGGTGGTGGTTGAGGCTTAAGGGACTGGGGTGCTGAACGTGAAGATGTCCACAAGGAGGCTCATCCGCTCAGGGCTTGTGAGGCGTCAAGACGCTTCATGCAAGCCTTAAAAAGACATCGACACCATACACCTTGGCCAAGTTGTGCAGTTGAGCCGGCAAGTGGGTCACCTCCAACAGGAAGCCCTTGGATTGCAACTGTCTTTTAAAGGCCAAGAGAAGGGCCAGCGCACTTGAATTGAACTCCTTCAAATCGCTGGCGTCCACGACAAAGGTTTTCAAGTCAGTCGCCTTCAAGGCTTTCAGGCTTTCATTGAAGCGCGTCAAGACCAGTTCTGCCTCTTGATGGGTGATCTTGACGGGAAGTGAGAACGTGTTCATCTTGGAGCTCCGCTCATGAAGGGGTGCATAGGTATTGGGATTTATTTTTTAGCAAGATTGTTTTTATTTCTCTCACTCAAACTCACGATCAAACCGTCCAAGCCTTTGGCATTGATTTCTTGGGCAAATTGCGTGCGGTAGGTGTCCACCAACCAAACCCCTAGAACATTCAAGTTGTAAATTCTCCAACTGGACTGCCCAGGCGGTTTTTCTAGCCTGTAGTCAATTTGAATGGGTTCAGCGCCGCCATGGACTTCGGTTCTCACCAGCACTTCTGTGTCTTGCGCACTGGCTCTCAAAGGCTTGACCACGACCGACTGGTCCTTGATTTGATTAAGGGCGCCGGCATAGGTTCTGATCAAAAGGGTCTTGAACTCCTCTTGCAACTTGGCCTTTTGTTCGTCAGAGGCTTGCCGCCAAGCGGGCCCAACCGCCGAGGCGGTCATCCTTTGAAAATTCAAGTGCGGCATGACCTGGGTGTCAACCAAAGCGCGAATTTTGCCCATGTCCCCATTTTTGAGGGATTTGTCGTTGCGAACGATGTCAAAGAGCTCCACACTCAAGCGCTTGATGAACTCATCTGGCCCTTCATCTGCGGCATGGACCGGTTGCAGCGCCATCATGAGGCCCGCAAAACAACAACTCAGCACGCCAAGCATGGCTCGTTTGGCAATCAATTTATTCACGCTCATGACATTCACATTTTGAGAAGGGCTTGGAGCCCGGGTGTACAAGGATCCCTATTTTTTGTTGTCTTGGTGGCCCCAAAGCTTTTGGGAACTTCTTTTTAAAGGATGCCCTTTAAACGAGACAACATAGGCGTTGACCCCGTATTATCCCTTGTTCCGCCCGTCTCAGCCGCCCAAGGTCTTATTTTGCCTGTCCGCTGAGCACTTTGCGCGCCAAAAGCTCGAGACGACCCCATCAGAGGGAGGCTTTACTGGCTGAAATCTTCCTCTTTTTCAGTCGGTGGTTCCCCGTCGTAGATGTCTGAGCGGCGCTTTTGCAGGTACACATCGCGCACAAAACTGTAGCGGTCCAGTGCCGCCTCCTCCAACTCTTGCTCCATACCCAAATACTTGGCACGCTTGTCGGTCAAATTCAAGGCGGTGAGCTCGTACTTGTTTTCACTGGGCCTCACGCGTTGAATGGGTGTGGCTTTCACGTCCAAGGCCAAGAGTGCGCTGGAATCCCTGAGTGTCGATGGACCCAAAAGCGGCAGCACCAAGTAAGGGCCACTGGGCACCCCCCACACACCCAAGGTTTGGCCAAAATCCTCGGTGTGGCGCTCAAACCTCATGGGCGTGGCCCAATCGATCAAACCATACACACCAATTGTGGTGTTGATCAACACACGCGCCAAACTGTGCGCGGCCTCAACGGGTTTGAATTGAAGTGCGCTGTTGGCTGAAGACCAAAAGTCGGAGATGTTGCCAAAGAAGTTCCTGACCCCCTTGCGAACCAAGCTTGGCGTGACGTCCACATAGGTCTGGGCCAAAGGTCTGGTCACGCTTTGATCGATTTGATCGTTCAAGCGAAACATCGAACGGTTGAAACTCTCCCACGGGTCCTTGGGGTTGGCTTGCCTGGGGTTTTGGGGCAGATCCTTTTCAACCGATTGAGCACTCGCCCCACCGGTCAAGAGACACCCCATCAAAGCAGCGACTAACAATAGGGCATAGAAGGACTTCAACTGGAAGTTTTTTTCTGGCCCTGTTTGGCTCATGTACGGTCCCATGGGGAGTCCTTTTCAAATGGAGAAGCTTCACAAGCCCACAAGGCCAAAAGCATGAACGTCGTTTTATTTGCTGGCGGGTGCAGGGTCTGCGGCTTTGCTGTAGAGGAACTGACTGATCAAATTCTCTAGCACCACGGCCGACTGCGTGGCTTGCACTTTGTCACCGGCCTTCAAATTGTCAGCTTCTGCGCCCGCTTCGATCCCAATGTACTGCTCGCCCAAAAGACCACTGGTCAATATTTTAAGCGAACTGTCTTTGGGGAAAGCGAAGCGCTCGTCCAAGGCCATGTCGACCCGAGCTTGATAGCTCTTGTCATCAAAGCTGATGCGCTCGACCCGACCGACGACCACCCCAGCACTTTTAACGGCGGCTTGTTTTTTAAGTCCCCCAATGTTGTCAAAATTGGCTGAAATGCTGTAGCTCTTTTGCCAACTCACACTCATCAAATTGGCCGACTGCAGGGACAAAAAGAGAACGGCCACCATGCCAATCACCACAAAGAGGCCCACCCATGTATCGTTTTTAGATCTTTGCATTTGCTTCTTTCACTGCCATTTAAATATTGAACATCAAAGCGGTCAAGATGAAGTCCAAGCCCAGCACACTTAAAGACGCCATCACCACGGTGCGCGTGGTTGCTCTTGAAACACCTTCTGGCGTGGCTTGCGCCTCATAGCCTTGGTACAGGGCCACAAAAGTCACCGTCACCCCGAAAACAAAACTTTTCAAGACACCGTTGCCAACGTCCTTCCAGACGTCCACGCCGCCTTGCATTTGACCCCAAAAGGAGCCTGAGTCCACACCGATCATCACCACACCCACGACCCATCCCCCCAAAATACCCACCGCACTGAAGACCGCTGCCAAGATCGGCATGGCAATCACCCCGGCCCAAAAGCGGGGCGCCAAAATACGCTGAATGGGGTCCACCGCCATCATGTCCATGGCGCTCAGCTGTTCTCCGGCTTTCATGAGTCCAATCTCCGCGGTAAGGGACGTGCCCGCACGACCGGCAAAGAGCAGTGCGCTCACCACAGGTCCGAGCTCTCTCACCAAACTCAAAGCCACCAGCAACCCCAGGGCCGAAGACGATCCATAGCGCTGCAAGGTGTAGTAGCCTTGAAGGCCCAAGACAAAGCCCACAAAGAGGCCAGAGACCGAGATGATGGCCAAGGAGTAATTGCCCAAAAAGTGAATCTGGTCGCGAATCAAGACCGAGCGCTTAAAGCTCGCCTTCAAGGAGAGCAGCAACTTCAAGAACAAAGTCGATGCATGGCCCAGGTCCTTCAAGAAGGTTTTGACCACAGCACCCAAATGGGCCAACTGATCTAAGAAGGTTTGCATCAGGCACGCCCCCTTTGTTGAGGGGCGGGCCCATTTGAGCTTTCGACTTTGGCGTTCAAGTTGGCGCCAAAGTCTTCTTCTAAAGCCACGCTTGGGTAATGGAACTGAACAGGGCCCTCGGGAGAGGCCGTCACAAATTGATGCACCAAGGGATCGGTGCTTTGTCGCACCTCTTGGGGGGTGCCTTGGGCCACCACGCGACCATTGGCCAAAATGATGACTTGGTCTGCAATGTGAAAGGTTTCATCCAAGTCATGGGAGACGACCACGCTGGTGAGCCCTAAATTGTCGTTGAGTTGGCGAATGAGCCTGGCCGCCGTGCCCAGAGAAATCGGATCCAAGCCCGCAAAGGGTTCGTCGTACATGACCAATTGGGGATCCAGGGCAATGGCTCTGGCCAAGGCCACCCGTCTGGCCATGCCGCCTGAAATTTCGCTGGGCATCAAATCCTTGGCACCTCTTAAACCGACGGACTGCAACTTCATGAGCACGATGTCTTTGATCAAGGCCTCACTCAAGGGCGTGTGCTCTCTCAAAGGAAAGGCCACATTGTCAAAGACACTTGAATCGGTGAACAAAGCACCAAACTGATAGAGCATGCCCATCTCGCGTCTGGCTGTGTAGAGCTCCTTGGGGCTGAGACTTGAAATCTCTTGAGACTGCCACAAACACGCGCCCGATTGCGCAAAGTACTGCCCGCCAATCAAGCGCAGTACCGTGGTCTTGCCGCCCCCTGAAGCCCCCATCAAGGCCGTCACTTTGCCTCTTGGGATTTGAAAGGACACATCGTCCAAAATGATGCGCTCGCCGTAGCCAAAGCGAACGCTTTTGAATTCAACCAAGGACGGTTCAAGTGAGGTGTTCACGAAGGGGGGGTTCCAAGTGGGTAGCAAAGCTATGGTGATCCCTCATTGTAAAGGTTTGATGGCCCTTGTGAGGAATTCACAACACTTGATCACTTCTGGTCAGGTTGTCGCTGATCCGACTAGCGTTGACACTTATCTGGGTAGGGTTGACACGCCCATCAAGAACTCATCGACCGCCTTGGCCGCTTGTCGGCCCTCACGGATGGCCCAAACCACCAGGGATTGGCCACGACGCACATCCCCAGCAGCAAACACTTTGCTCACATTGGTGAAGTAAGCCCGCTCGTTGTCCGTGGCCGCTTTGGCGTTTCCGCGGGGGTCTTTCTCAACGCCAAACGCATCCAGCACGCTGGCCACCGGATTCACAAAGCCCATGGCAAGCAAGACCAGATCGGCTTTGAGGGTTTTTTCACTGCCCGCCACCTCTTGCATTTTTCCGTCTTTCCATTGAACTTCAACGGTTTGCAAATTTTTGACTTGACCACCTTCACCCAAAAAGGCTTTGGTGGAAATGGAGAACACGCGCTCACACCCCTCTTCATGGCTGGAACTTGTTCTGAGCTTCAAAGGCCAATTGGGCCAGGTCAAAGGACGGTTTTCTTCCACGGGGGGTTCAGGCATCACCTCGAACTGCGTGACCGACAAAGCGCCGTGGCGGTTGCTCGTGCCCACACAATCGCTACCCGTGTCACCGCCACCGATCACGATCACGTGTTTGCCATCGGCGCGCAACTGACCCTTTAAACTGTCACCTGCATTGACCTTGTTTTGTTGGGGCAAGAACTCCATCGCAAAGTGAACGCCTGCCAACTCTCTACCTGGGATGGACAGGTCTCTGGATTGCTCAGAGCCCGCGCACAACAGCACCGCATCAAAGTCTTTTTGAAGCTCCTGTGCACTGATGTTTTCCTTGGACCAATTGGTCACCTTGGAATCCTTGGGCCATGTGCCTACGGTGACCGAGGTTTTAAAGACCACGCCCTCGGCCTTCATTTGTTCAACACGGCGATCGATGTGCGTCTTCTCCATCTTGAAGTCGGGGATGCCGTAGCGAAGCAGGCCGCCTACACGGTCATTTTTTTCAAACACCGTCACCGCATGGCCCACACGCGAGAGTTGTTGCGCGGCGGCCAAGCCTGCAGGGCCAGAGCCAACGATGGCCACTTTTTTACCCGTCTTCAAGCTGGAGACGACAGGTTTGACCCAGCCCTCAGACCAAGCTTTGTCGATGATGGCGTGCTCGATCGATTTGATCCCCACGGCGTCGTCATTGACGTTCAAGGTGCACGCCGCCTCACAAGGTGCGGGGCAGATGCGGCCGGTGAATTCAGGAAAATTGTTGGTCGAATGCAAAACCTCGATGGCGTTTTGCCAATCGCCTTGAAACACCAACTCATTGAAGTCGGGGATGATGTTGTTGACCGGGCAGCCGTTGTTGCAAAAGGGCGTGCCGCAATCCATGCAACGCGCACTTTGGTCCTTGGCACTCGCGTCGTCCAAGGTGAGGACAAATTCTTTGTAATTTTTGAGCCGCTCGGCCACAGGTTTGTAACCTTCTTCGAGACGTTCAATTTCTAAAAAACCGGTGATTTTTCCCATGATTTCCATCCTCTTAAAACCCCCAAGCTTGGAA
Organism: uncultured Burkholderiales bacterium; assembly: GCA_903842945.1. Taxonomy (GTDB): domain Bacteria; phylum Pseudomonadota; class Gammaproteobacteria; order Burkholderiales; family Burkholderiaceae_C; genus Limnohabitans. The sequence goes on along the minus strand of CAIMNS010000024.1, from coordinate 2,738 downwards.
GACTTGGGGCTTTGTCATTGATACATTCAAACGATAGTTTCAAGCAGCCTTAGCATTTCAGGTGCGAGCTCGCTCAAGGTGTTTTGGCTTTGGCCGCTGCTGCTTTGCTTGCCTTTGGCGCCTTGGTGGACGCTGAGGGCGCTGAGTTCGATGCAGGTGATGAAGATGCTGAAGGTGCCACCGCACTGGCCTTGGCCGCCATCTCACCCAAGGCACGTTTGTACTCGTTGGGGAAGACTTTCACAAAGCGTTTTCTGGACTCGCTCCAAGCATCCAAGAGATCGCGCGCGCGTTTGGAGCCGGTCCAACGGTGGTGATCCTCTAAGAGTTTCTTCAAGTTGACCTCATCGCTTTGCCCCAAATGCCAAACGGTTTTGGGCACACGGGCTTCTTGTTCTGACTCGCTCAGCACCGGCTCCAAGCTGACCATCGCGGTGTTGGCTTTGGTGGCGAATTGTCCGTCTTCGTCAAAGACATAAGCAATGCCTCCACTCATACCGGCGGCAAAGTTGCGCCCGGTTTTACCAAGCACGGCCACGGTGCCGCCCGTCATGTACTCACAACCATGGTCTCCCGTGCCCTCGACCACCGCAGTCGCACCGGACAAACGAACTGCAAATCGTTCACCCGCCACCCCACTGAAATACGCTTGACCGGAGGTGGCTCCATACATCACGGTGTTGCCCACAATGATGTTGTCGGTAGAGGAGCCTCTGAAATCCAAACTGGGTCGTACCACGACCCGCCCGCCTGAGAGGCCCTTGCCGGTGTAGTCGTTGGCGTCTCCAATCAAATACAAGGTGATGCCCTTGGCCAAAAAGGCCCCAAAGGACTGACCCCCCGTGCCTTCCAATTGAATTCTCAAGGTGTCATCTGGTAAACCTTCAGGTCTCACCTTGGTCAATGCGCCTGAGAGCATGGCACCCACAGAACGGTTCACGTTGCGAGTGACCTCCATGAATTGAACTTTTTCACCCTTTTCAATTGCCGCTTTTGATTTCTCAATCAAGCGGTGGTCCAAGGCTTTGTCCAAACCATGGTCTTGGTTGTGCGCGTGGTAACGCGGCACATCGGCAGGCACCTCAGGGCTAAAGAGCAGTCTTGAGAAATCCAAGCCACTCGCCTTCCAGTGTTCTAAGCCTTTTTTCATGTCCAAGAGTTGGGCTTGGCCAATCATGTCTTGCATGGTTTTGAAGCCCAATTGCGCCATGATTTGGCGCAACTCTTCAGCGATGAAGAAGAAATAATTCACCACATGCTCGGGCTTGCCGGAGAACTTGCGTCTGAGGACGGGGTCTTGGGTGGCGACCCCCACGGGGCAGGTGTTCAGATGACATTTGCGCATCATGATGCAACCCTCGACCACCAAAGGCGCTGTGGCAAAGCCAAACTCATCGGCACCGAGCAAGGCAGCGATCGCTACATCGCGACCTGTTTTCATCTGCCCATCGGCTTGCACACGAATGCGGTCTCTGAGCCCATTCATCACCAGTGTTTGCTGCGTTTCGGCCAGTCCAATCTCCCAAGGGCTCCCAGCGTGCTTGATGCTCGACCAAGGTGAGGCACCCGTGCCCCCATCGTGGCCGGCGATCACCACATGGTCGCTCTTGCATTTGGCGACCCCTGCAGCAATGGTTCCCACCCCAATTTCAGAGACCAGTTTCACACTGATGGAGGCATGGGGGGCGACGTTTTTCAAATCGTGAATCAATTGCGCCAAATCTTCAATCGAATAAATGTCGTGATGGGGGGGAGGAGAAATCAATCCCACACCTGGCACGCTGTAGCGCAATTTACCGATGTACTCGGACACTTTGCCACCTGGCAACTGGCCGCCTTCTCCAGGCTTGGCACCCTGGGCCATCTTGATTTGGATCTGATCTGCAGAATTCAAATACTCGGCCGTTACACCAAATCGACCGGATGCGACTTGTTTGATTTTGGAGCGCAAAGAGTCACCATCTTGCAGGGGCATGTCCACTTCAATCTGAGAGTCTCCAATGACACTCTTCAAGCTCTCACCCGCCTTGATGGGGATGCCCTTGAGCTCTTGGCGGTAGCGAGCAGGATCCTCGCCGCCCTCACCGGTGTTGCTTTTGCCGCCAATGCGGTTCATGGCCACGGCCAAGGTTGCATGCGCTTCCGTGGAGATGGACCCCAGGGACATCGCACCTGTGGCGAAACGTTTGACGATTTCACTGGCAGGCTCCACGCTATCGATAGCGATGGCTTTGCTTGGATCGACCTTGAACTCAAAGAGACCACGCAGGGTCATGTGACGCCGATTTTGGTCGTTGATGATCTGCGCATACTCTTTGTAGGTGTTGAAATTGTTGGTGCGCGTGCTGTGCTGCAACTTTGCAATCGAATCAGGCGTCCACATGTGGTCCTCGCCTCTGGCGCGCCATGCGTACTCGCCGCCCGCATCCAACATGTGGGCGAGCACCGGATCGCTTGAAAAGGCGGCCAAGTGAGACTTGATCGACTCTTCGGCAATTTCAAAGACACCGATGCCTTCGACCCTTGAGGCGGTTCCAGTGAAGTACTTCTCGATGGTGCTCGTGTTGATGCCGATGGCCTCAAAGAGTTGTGAGCCGCAGTAGCTCATGTACGTGGACACCCCCATCTTGGACATGATTTTGGAGAGGCCCTTGCCAATCGCTTTGACATAGTTGTCAACGGCTTTGTCAGCGGACAAGTCACCGGGCAAATCTTGGTGGATGGTTTGCAGGGTCTGT
>CAIMNS010000023.1 GCA_903842945.1 uncultured Burkholderiales bacterium | reverse complement strand
TCACTGACCATTTCACCAAGCAACTCGTGCTGGGGCAACTCTTGGGTGAGGTAGTCGTGGTAAGCGAGTTCCTTGACCTCACGCACGCCATGGATCAAGATGACCTTTTGAAATTTCTCATAGGTTTCAGGGTCTCTGATGATGCTTAAAAAAGGCGCAATCCCTGTGCCTGAGCCAATCAAATATAAATTTTGAGCGGGCAACAAGTAGTCGATCAGCAAGGTGCCCGTTGGCTTTCTGCCCACAATGATCATATCGCCCACTTGGATGTGTTGCAATTTTGAAGTCAAGGGACCGTCGGGCACCTTGATGCTCAAGAACTCAAGGTGCTCCTCGTAGTTGGCACTGACCACGCTGTAAGCGCGCAGCAAGGGCTTGTTGTCGACCATGAGGCCAATCATGGTGAAGTGGCCGTTAGAGAAACGTAGCGCCATGTCTCTGGTGGTGGTGAAGCTAAAGAGACGATCTGTCCAATGGTGAACAGACAAAACCTTTTCTTGATGCATGGCGCTCATGGTGTTGTGAGGGGCTAGAGGTGGGTGGAGAAGTAAGAAACCACCTCTTAGAAAGTCAAGAGATGGTCGATGTACCTATTTTAACAGTCCAAAAACCGCGACCTTAGAAAAATTTCTCTGACGAAAGTCCCGCTTGGGCCCCCTGGGTTCTTTTCGCCGTCATGCTCTAGGTGAGCAAGACCTTAAATAGGAGCGAGCTTGTTGCCTAAAAGTTGATCAAAGAGATCTGCCATTTCTTCTGGTGAAGGGCTTCTCCCTCGCCAGCCCACCATTTGATCGGGTCGAATGAGCGCCAGGGGTTCGAGATAGAGTTCTTGTAATTCTTCTAAGGGAAGATGTAGGCACTTCAGTTCAATGCCTTTGTTGTTTGCGACCGCCATCCACGTGGAGAAATCCATCTCGCCCGACTGATTGCAAAGCAGTGTCCACTCTGGGCCAAAAGCGTCGTACAAGGAGCGACCATCTTCAAGCCATATGTGCGGTGGACGCCCTCCTGGGCATGCACTGGGTTCGTAGTGGTTGGCTTCATCTTTGGGCGCAGTACTCCCATCTTTGACAATGATGGGGGACTGGTCATAGCGTCCACCAAAGGTGACCCCAGGGATGTTGAATTCAAGCCTCACGTGTGCGTTGAAGTGAACGCTGGCGCGAGCCCGCTCTTCTTGAGCCTCTTCAGTGTTCAGTTCAAACTGATCGCTCACCGGATAGAGTCCCACCGAGTCGGCAAATTGCCTTGCGTAGGTGGTGTTTCTAAGCGCAAGCGGTCGACGTTCAAGTTCATAACTTTGCAAGAGCTCGCTTGAAGCAAGGCCTTTGATCACATGTGACAATTTCCAAGCCAAATTGACCGCATCTTCAACAGCCGTGTTGTAGCCCAAGCCGCCCGTTGGGGTGAACAAGTGGGCCGCGTCTCCCATCAGAAAAACACGGTCTTTGGAGAAATGTTCGGCCACCAACGAATGACCTGCAATCCAAGACTGCATGGACAAAATCTCAAAGGCCACATCGCAGCCCATCAACTCTCTGAGTCGGGTCTTGACTTCATCAATGCCCCAGTGCTCCGCGCTTTCACCCTCGTGCAGCGCTGAGTGAAAGGCAAATTGTTCGTGACCATCGACGGCGGCTAAAAAGCAGCGTCTTTGTTGGTTCACGGTGACGTACATCCAAGCCCTTGGGTGGGGAATGTGTGTGTAGATCTCGCTTGAGCGCAGGTACACGGCAAACATTTCGCCTCCCATGTAATTTCTTTTGACGCCGGTTTCACCTGTGTAGGGTATCCCCAATTGATGGCGAATGGTGCTTCGCGGTCCGTCTGC
>CAIMNS010000022.1 GCA_903842945.1 uncultured Burkholderiales bacterium | reverse complement strand
GCCAAGACCTCGCGCACTTCCATTTCGTACAGAGACTCGCGCCGCTGCACTTGTGCGGTGTAGGCTGTAGCGACCACACCGGTGAGAATGGCAGCCAATGCGATGGCCAAAATTTGCGTGACCACCACCAACGCCACACCAAAATAAGTGACTGGGTCTACATTACCCCAACCTGAAATGATGGTCAAAATGTACCAATGCATCGCTGCAGGAATGGACGGGAATATATCTGGCTGATCATGACCTTCGATGATGTAGATCAAGGACGAGAACAACAAACAGCTGATGAGGAGCAAAAACAGGGCAGAAGAAAAGGAGTCGCGCTCAGACTTGATCGCTTCGAACATGTCTTCCATGGCGCTGTTGTAGCGCGACAGCTTGAAGATGCGAAGCAAACGAAACATTCGAAGAACACGCAAATCGGCGCCTGGCATGATCAATTGCAGGTAAAAGGGTACAGTGCTGAAAAAGTCCACCATACCAAACATGCTGAACAAATACTCTTTTCGACCTTGCCACGCCAAACCAGGTTCTGTACCCATGTATTTACGACCGTAAGACCACACCCGAAGCACGTATTCGATGGAGAAAACAACCACACTGAAGGTGTCGAAGACATGAAAGTATTGTTCATACTGGTCGTGCAAAGATTGGACGGACTCCAAGATAATGGCGACCACATTGGCCACCACCAAGCCAGCAATGAAAATTTCAACGACTTTGCTGGTGCTGTCCAAGACCGCACCGTCCAAAACCTCGAACACACGTCTTTGAAGTCTTTGGTAATTGGAAGTAGGTTGCGTTAGTTCTTCTCTCATGAAGATTTCTCCGCAGTGTGTTCATCGATCATGGCCTTGACCTCAGAGTCAGACAACCGAAATTGTTGTTGTAGGCGGCGCAGGCTTTCTTGTTCAGCTTCTGTGATCACACCATCGTCCAACACTTGACGCAACTGGCTTAGGTAAGCGGCCTTTTTGCGAGACATTTGGTTGGAGAAGGCTGAGGCCACAATGCCCGTCATGATCGCGGCCATGCAAACACCTAAGAAACCTGTCAACAATGCAATGATTTCACCTGCCTTGGTCACGGGTTCCACATTGCCGTAGCCTGAGGTGATGGTGATGATGGCCCAATAAATTGAATGTGGGATGGATCCAAAGTGCTCCGGTTGCTCATGGCCTTCGGCGAAGTGCATCAAAGAGGCCGAAACGATGCTGACAATCACCAGCAAAAAAGCGGCTGAACCAAAAGCCCTGCGCTCTGAATGAACTGCCGTAAACAGATCTTGCAAAGCAGTGTTGTATTTGGATAGTTTAAGGATGCGCAACAAACGCAACACACGCAGAATGCGCAGGTCCAATGTAGGGAAAAACATATGCATGTAAAAAGGCATGGTGGCAAAAAAGTCAATCAAGCCAAAGGCACTGAAGACATATCCTTTGCGTCCTTTCCAAGCGCCACCTTCATCCGCCTTGAATTTCACACCCAAAGACCAAACGCGAAGCACGTACTCGAGTGTGAAAAACATCACGCTCCAAAACTCTAGCTCGTGAAAAAAATCTTTGTAATCAGCATGCACCTCGGGGATGGAATCCAAAATCACGGCTGAGCAATTGACCAAGACCACGATCGTGATCACCCATTCCACGTATCTGCTGAGGACGTGCTTGGGTGAGCCGTCCATGACCTCCATCACGGTTTGTTGGAGGCTTTGTTTCTGAGAAGTAATAGTCACGTCAAATCCATAAATGAAGAAAAAACGCGACCCATCAGGGTCGCGTCGAGAGGCGATGGTTTAACGTTGCTCGTTGATGCGTTTCCAGATCTCAAGTTCGCTTGCGGTCAGTTTGTCGCTTGCTTGAGCTTTTTCTAAAAATGCAGTTTGATCCACATAAATGCTGAGCTGGGAAATTTGGTTGATCAAATACTTGTAGTGCTCCACCGAGTGCAAAGGGTTTTGCGCAATGACATTGACAGGCAGTTGCATTAAACTTTTGCGAGCATTCTCCATTTCCAAATTCAACACTTCCAAAATCGAGTTCATTTCCTCCACCGTCAAATGAAGTCGCTTGGCTTCAGAACGCAAAAGGGTGATTTCTTTTTCGTCCAGTTCGCCGTCGCCCAGCATTTTCAAAATACTGGCTTTCAGTGCGTCACGCTCTTTGTGCAATTGGTCACTGAAGGCGGAAGCCAACAAACCAGCAGGGATAGCAAAAATGCCAATGCCCAACAAGGCCATGACCACCGTCATAGCGCGTCCAATCGGTGTTATGGGAGAAATATCCCCATAGCCTACAGAAGCCAGGGTGATCACAGCCCAATAAATTGCAGTGGGAATGTTTTCAAACTTTTCAGGTTGGGCGGCATGTTCAAACAAATAACCCAAACTCGCGGTCAGCACGATGAGCAAAATCATGATGAAGGCCGCAGCGCTCATCACAGGCCATTCCCTTTTGATCACTTTGAACAAAGTGGCTGTCGCGTCACTGCCTCGAGTGAGCTTGAGCAAGCGGGCCAATCGAAACACCCTCAAAAAGCGCAAGTCCAGTACATGGTGCAAAAACACTTCCAAAAAGAAAGGCAAGATGGCCAACAAATCGATGAAGGTCGAAGGATTGGTCATTTGCTTGATGCGCCCTGTCAAGGGGTTTCGATGCCCGGGCTCTTCTACCGCAGAATAAATCCGCATCATGTATTCAATGGTGAACACCGCAACGGCTATAGAGTCCAGGATAACGAACTCGATGTTGATGAGATAGCTGACAGATGCGACCGATTCAAGCACCACGGCGATGACAGAGATCAAAACCCATACGCCAATGAAGACGTCAAAGAAATCTTTCAACTTGCCACCG
>CAIMNS010000021.1 GCA_903842945.1 uncultured Burkholderiales bacterium | reverse complement strand
TCAAGGTTTTAATGAAAATGCCAGCGTCATGATCATGCTGGCCGTTTACAGCGGTTTGCTGGCTTTGGAGTTGCCGCTTCAATGGGTGATGGTCATCATGGGATCTGTCATGACCATGGGCATGATTTACCTGATGCGAATGGCATCCCATAAAACCGATTCAACTTGCTCGGCAATTTGATCCCAGTCTAAGTGCACCACTTGCTGCCTGGTGCTGTGTGTAATTTGATCTAGCACCTCTTTGTTGTTAACTACAGAGACAGCTTGGGCAGCAAAGCCATCTGGGTTGTTTTCTGCAACCAACCATCCATTGATGCCTCTTTGAACCCAATCTCGGGCAGCAGCGCAATCAAATGCCAATACAGGGATGCCACTGGCCAACGCCTCCAAAGTCACATTGCCAAAAGTTTCAGTTTGACTCGGGAAGACAAACAAATCAGAACTTGCATAGTAGGCAGCCAAATTAGACTGTGACAACATGCCAGGGAAAATGATTTCTGGATAACGCTGTTGAAATTGCTCTTTCAAGGGGCCATCACCTACCATGACCAATTTGAACGCTTTGCCCGTGTTCTTCAGCGCCTCATAAGTCTTGAGAACTTGGTCTAAATTTTTTTCAGGCGCCATTCTTCCAACAGAAATCAGAACCGTGGTGTTTTCGGTGGCACCCCATGAAGCTCTCAAGCTTGTGCTGCGCTTGGATATGTTGAACAATTTTGTGTCGACCCCTCTGGACACAACTTTGAGATTGGCAAATCCATTTTCACTCAGGGTGCGCATCAGCTCTCTGGTGGGTACCATGGTGCAAGCGGTTGCGTTGTGAAATTTGCGCAAATAGGCAACGATAGGTTTGCGCAACCATCCCACACCGTAGTGTTTTGAATAGCTTTGAAAATTGGTTCTGAAATCAGAGGTCACTGGCAACTTTAAGACTTTGGCAGCTTGCAGTGCAGACCAACCCAAAGGGCCTTCAGTTGCAATGTGCACCACATCCGGCCGTCTCAATGTCCAAGTTTTAACCAGTGTTTTTTTACTGGGCAAGCCCAGCTTCAATTCGGGATACCTAGGAATTGGCATGCCACGCATCAAAACCTCTTCGAGGGATGCGTCATTCAAGGGGGATTCAGTTTTTGTTTGACGCGGACGGATCAATTGCACATCGTGATTGCGGTGACTCAAGCCTTGAACCAATTTCGCCAGCGTCATGGCAACGCCATTGACTTCAGGCGGCCAGGTTTCTGTCACAACGGCTATGCGCAATGATGGCCTTGTGGCTGGATAATCTTCAAGGACGATGGGGGAATCAATTGAATTTTCCATCCATCAATCATCCGGCTTAGATTTAACAGCTTGATGACAATCAGGTTAACAACAAAATAAATGATGAAATTTCAGTGACAAATGAATCTTGTCATTGAAATTTCATGATTTACGGGAATTATGCGTTCATGCACAATTCGTGCTGCCCCCAAATTCTCACCAGGAGACGATGTGACTACATTTTTCGAAGCCTTGAAAATTCAGCGTTTTGACGACCACCGTTACTACCATCACAGCCGAATCAACCAATCATTGCACTTCATCAGTGCCATCAGTTTTGTGGTTGCCTATGCATTTCTGCTGATTGACCCCGTCATTTCTGC
>CAIMNS010000020.1 GCA_903842945.1 uncultured Burkholderiales bacterium | reverse complement strand
GTCACACAGCAGCCGCTGGGTGGCAAGGCGCAGTTTGGTGGACAGCGTTTTGGGGAGATGGAGGTTTGGGCGTTGGAGGCTTACGGCGCCGCCTACACCTTGCAAGAAATGTTGACCGTCAAGAGCGACGACGTTCAAGGCAGGACCAAGGTCTACGAGAACATCGTCAAGGGTGAGCACGCGATTGAAGCTGGCATGCCCGAATCATTCAACGTGCTGGTCAAAGAAATTCGCTCACTCGGTATCGATATCGAGCTCGAGCGTTCTTAAAGTCAAGCAGGAAGTAGCAAAGGATTTAAAACTATGAAATCTCTCCTCGACCTGTTCAAACAGTTCACCCCCGATGAGCATTTTGATGCCATCAAAATCGGAATTGCCTCTCCTGAGAAAATCCGTTCCTGGTCTTTTGGCGAAGTCAAAAAGCCCGAGACCATCAACTACAGGACCTTCAAGCCTGAGCGCGATGGTTTGTTTTGTGCAAAGATTTTTGGCCCCATCAAGGACTACGAATGTTTGTGCGGCAAATACAAGCGCTTGAAGCACCGCGGTGTGATTTGCGAGAAGTGCGGTGTTGAAGTCACCCAGACCAAAGTCAGGCGCGATCGCATGGGTCACATTGATTTGGCCGCTCCTTGCGCTCACATTTGGTTCTTGAAGTCTTTACCGAGCCGTTTGGGTTTGGTCTTGGACATGACCTTGCGTGACATCGAGCGTGTGCTTTATTTTGAAGCCTATGTGGTGACCGATCCCGGCATGACGCCTTTGAAGAAATTCAGCATCATGTCCGAAGACGATTACGACGCCAAGCGCCAAGAGTTTGGCGACGAGTTCATTGCCAAGATGGGTGCCGAAGGTGTTCGGGACTTGCTTGAAGCCATGGAGTTGGATGTGGAGATTGAGCGCTTGAGAGGCGACTTGACGGGCTCTGAAGTCAAGGTCAAGAAGAACTCCAAGCGACTCAAGGTCTTGGAAGCGTTCAAAAAGTCGGGTTTGAAGCCCGAGTGGATGGTGCTCTCAGTGCTACCCGTGTTGCCACCTGACTTGCGTCCATTGGTGCCTTTGGATGGAGGACGCTTTGCGACCTCTGACTTGAACGACTTGTACCGCCGCGTGATCAACAGAAACAGCCGTCTGAGAAGACTGTTGGAGTTGAAGGCGCCTGAGATCATCGCCCGAAACGAGAAGCGCATGTTGCAAGAAGCGGTCGATTCGCTCCTAGACAACGGACGCCGCGGTAAAGCGATGACGGGTGCCAACAAGCGTGCCTTGAAGTCCTTGGCCGACATGATCAAAGGCAAGAGCGGACGTTTCCGTCAAAACTTGCTGGGTAAGCGTGTTGACTACTCCGGTCGTTCAGTGATCACCGTGGGCCCGACTTTGAAACTGCATCAGTGCGGTTTGCCCAAGTTGATGGCTTTGGAACTCTTCAAGCCCTTCATCTTCTCTAGACTAGAAGCCATGGGCATTGCGACCACCATCAAGGCGGCCAAGAAGGAAGTGGAATCCGGCTCAGCGGTGGTGTGGGACATCTTGGAAGAGGTGATCAAAGAGCATCCCGTGATGCTCAACCGCGCACCGACTTTGCACCGTTTGGGCATCCAAGCCTTTGAGCCGATTTTGATTGAAGGCAAAGCCATTCAATTGCATCCTTTGGTGTGTTCCGCCTTTAACGCCGACTTTGATGGCGACCAAATGGCCGTGCACGTGCCCTTGTCGGTCGAAGCGCAAATGGAAGCCCGCACCTTGATGCTGGCCTCCAACAATGTACTGTTCCCAGCCAATGGAGAGCCCTCGATTGTGCCCTCACAAGACGTGGTGCTTGGTTTGTACTACACGACCCGCGAGCGCATCAACGCACGTGGGGAAGGCATGATCTTTGCGAACGTGCCCGAAATCCAACGTGCGTTGGACGCCAATGTCGTGGAGTTGACCTCCAAGATCAATGTGCGTTTGACCGAGTGGACCAAAGACAAAGAGAGTGGTGAATTCACGCCCCACACATCGATGGTGGAGACGACGGTTGGCCGTGCCCTTTTGTCGGAGATCTTGCCCAAGGGCTTGCCATTTAGCAATT
>CAIMNS010000019.1 GCA_903842945.1 uncultured Burkholderiales bacterium | reverse complement strand
CTTTCAAACGCTCTTGATGCACCAAGCGTTTGTCCACCCAGGTCACAAAGAGGCGTTGTCGCTGATCCAAGCCCAGGCTTGGAAAGCGTTCACTCACGCCTTTGGGGATCAAGGGCTTGGGTGGGGAGAAATGCTCCCCATAGTCAAGAGAGGTGGAGATGTTGATTTGTGCATTCCATTGGCTGTCTTTGAAAAAAGCATAAGCCACCATCACCCGTCCGAACGCATCCCCGGTGATTTGTGCCCTGGCGTCAGCGCCCGTGTCCAGGAACTTGTCGTGGTGTGCGATCTCCATGCCCTCAGCAAAACTTTGACCCCCGTCCTTGGACTTGGCCACCATCACCGAGCCCTTGGCCGTCCACACCAGCAACACCGTCCCATCGGCTTGGATGAAAGGGCTGGCCGCATTGGCGCACTCAATCGCCTTGGTGTCGCACCCCCCATGAACGGCCTTGTTGGTGTGCTGTGGGCTTGGGAGGCCCTGGGCATGGAGGTCCTGTGTCTGGCACCATGACAGACTGCCCAGCACCGTGCTCAGCAGCATGAAGTCCCGTAAAAGGGCTCTGCGGCCTTTCAAGCTCAATAGCCTAAGGTGCTCAAGCTTCATCAAAACCGTCTCCTCAAGCTCACGTGAACCGTCTGTGGCTCTGAGAGCGTGGCCGACCAGGGTTGGTTGAACGCGTAGGCGTTTTCTGAGTAAACACGGTTGAACACATTGCTGATGTAGGCGCTGAGATCGGTGTCACGGTTGACTTGATGTTTCACGCTTGCGTGAAAGGTGCTGACCCCACCTTGTTCGTACACCTGTCCCAAGGTGGAGGTGACGTCGATCGGCATTTTACCGATGTGGTGTGCTTGCAGGTACACCTTGGTCGTGGGCGTGATTTGCCAATCGAGTCCGAGGTGTGCGGTGTTCCAGGGTAGGCCCGCGATTTGAACGCCCAAGGGCGCCGTCGACGCTTGGTTTTGCGTCAAGACGGAGCTTGTTCTGGTGAGGCTCGCGTCCCACTGAAGACCTGGGCGCCAGGTCCATTTGGCACTCCATTCAAAGCCTTGGGATTGTCCGTCTTGGGCATTGGAGTAAAAGCTGGCCCGGCCAGCGCAAGCGCTCAAGGTCGGCCCAGCACATAGGGTTTGAACCAGACTCGGTACAAAGGGACTGTTGTTGGGGTTGTTGGCGCCTAGGTATTGGTAGTTGCTGGTGGCGATCATGTTCTTGATGTCGTAGACAAAGTACGTGGCAGAAAGACTCAAGCCTTCTTTGACATAATCCATGCCGATTTCTTTGCCCCATAAGGTCTCTGGGCTCAAGTCAGGGTTGGCAATGCTTGGGTTGGGAGAGCCGTAGGTTCGCAAGGTGTTGTTAAAGCCGGGTGCGCGGAAAGACTTGTAGGAGGCTGCTCTGAGATTGAAGTGCTCGTTCACGCTGTAGCGCGCTGCAAGGCTTGGGTTGATCGCGCTCTTCAGGCCATCGGCTGGCTTGCCCCCTGTGCTAGGGCCGCCAGGCGTCGTGCGGGTGATCTCCCTTTGGGTATTGCTGTAGGAGTCATAGCGTGCGCTGAGGGTCAGTTCCAAGTCTGGCAGCGGGTCCACGGGGCTCACGCGAGTTTGTACAAAGAGACCTGCAAAGGTTTGTTGTCCAACACCCGTGGTGGTGCTGCTTGGATTTTGGAGGGCCGATAGACTCAAAGGAGCTGCATAGAACGCTTCTCGGTCATCGGCCTTGAGTTGCCGCAGGTCCACGCCAAGTTGCAGGTCTTTCCAGTCGTTCGTGAAGCGTTTGGCCAAAAGGGCAGAGGCGCCGTTTTCTGAATAGTTTTGTAGGCCATGCTGGGTGTAGTACTGCACCACGGTGTTGTTGACTTGTGAGCTGTTGAGCGACGCAAAAGAGGGGCATGGGGTGCTGGAAGCACTTTGCCAATAGCAGCTCGCGCCATTGTATTTGCTGAAGTCCACGCTTTGGTGCCAGCCTTGGATGCTCAAGCTCGTCTGGGTGTCCAAGGTCTTGGTCATGCTCAAGGACAGGTCAGGACTTTTTTGAAGATTGCGTCCCCAGTGGTAACTGATGGCCTGGTCCTGGATGTGGACACCGACTCGCGCGTAGGCTTTTAGATCAGCGCTGGGGGTATAAAAGGAGGTGAGCTGCAGGTTGCTGTCTTTGGCGTCGTTGCTGCCCTTTTGCGGAAATCGCCAGGCTTGATCGCTGGCGGTCATTGGGTAACCCGTGGCGTTCATGTGTTCGACAAAGACATGAAAGCCCAAGACGTCAGAGACCTTGATGTTTTGGCTCAGTGACACCTCGCTCATGCCACGCGAGCCCACAGACAGGCCCCACTCACCCGCATCGTCTTTGACGCGTTTGCTCACCACGTTGATGACCCCAGCAACGGCCATGTTGCCCCATAGCGAGGAGTTTCCGCCACGAACGACTTCCACGCGCTCGATGTTGGAGAGCGGCAATTTGAACCATTGGGTGGTCAAGTAAAACGGATCCATCACCGGCACACCATCCAAGAGCAACAGCACTTTAGCATTGCCAAGACCTCTCATCTTGGTCGACTGGCCCGTCGGATCCGTTTGAGCGCTGGGCAGCGATGTGAAGTTCAAACCAGGCAAGTTCTTGAGCAACTGATCCAAGGTGCTGGCCGATGATTTTTGAAGATCCTCTGCACCAAGGACAGTGGTGTGCAAGGGCATGTCTTGAAGCCTGGCGTCTCTTTTGGACGCCGTGACCGTGATGGTGTCAAAGATTTCAGGGGGGAGTTCGGGCTTGGGTTGAGCTCGACTGAGCGTGCAGCTCAAGCATGCCATGCAGATCATGGAGGCCGTCCATCCCTGAGGGATGCGCTTCTTGGGCAACTGGGTTGGGGGTTTGTTCATTGAACCATCAAGACAAAGGGGCACCCCTTCAGTTGATGCGTCTTTTGCACGACCGTCTGTGGTCGGGTGCATGCAAGGGCATCAAGATCGACGTCTCTCAACGACTTGAGAAGACGCTCAGCGATCAACCATGAAAGGGTGCTTGAAACCAAGGGACCTTGAAGCGCACACGGCAACAAGGCACAAAAAGCTCGCGAGAGCCGTGTTTCAAAGCAAGGACGGTGGGCCCGTGGGCGGAGAATGCAGGTTCAGAAAGTCTGAACTGAGGATCGTGG
>CAIMNS010000018.1 GCA_903842945.1 uncultured Burkholderiales bacterium | reverse complement strand
TCCAAAGATCCACACCAACTCCCGAGGTTGACGGTAGGAGCCATAAATCAGGCCCCTGAACATGTGCAAGTACACCACCACAAAGAAAGCCGATGCGCCCGTGGAATGCATGTAGCGAATGAGCCATCCCCAGGGGACATCTCGCATGATGTACTCCACAGAGGCAAAGGCCATGCTGGCCTCAGGCTTGTAATGCATGACCAGGAAAATACCCGTGACAATTTGAATGACCAAGACCAACATGGCCAAGGAACCAAAGAAGTAAAAGAAATTGAAGTTCTTGGGTGCGTAGTACTCCGACAAATGTTCTTTGTAGAGCTTAGACGCCGGGAAGCGGTTGTCCACCCAATTCAACAACTTGTCAGCCATTGGGGCATTTGGAGAAATTTCTTTAAACTGTGCCATGTTCTTTATGTACCTCTATCAAGCCTTTTTGTCCTCACCGATCAACAACCTGTTGTCAGAGAGGTACATATGGGGCGGGACTTCTAAGTTATCGGGTGCGGGCTTGTTTTTGTAAACACGCCCGGCCATGTCAAACGTGGATCCATGGCATGGGCACAAAAAGCCCCCCGTCCAATCGTCGGGCAATGAGGCTTGAGCACCTGGCTGAAATTTGTCGGACGGTGAGCAACCCAAATGGGAGCAAATGCCCACACCCACGAAGATCTCAGGCTTGATGGAACGGGCCTGATTGCGCGCATAGTCGGGCGTCAATTCAGAGGGTTTTCTTTGAGACTGGGGATCGGCCAATTGACCCTCAACTTGGCCCAGGGCCGCAACTTGCTCGGGCGTTCTTCTGACGATCCAAACGGGCTTGCCGCGCCACTCGACCGTGATTTTTTCACCAGGCTTCACGCCTGAGATGTCCACTTCGATGGAAGCACCAGCCGCTTTTGCGCGCTCAGAGGGTTGAATTGAACTCGCAAAAGGAATCGCAGTTGCAACGGTGCCCACTGCGCCAGCGCAGGAGGTGGCAATCAGCCAGGTTCTTTTACTTGAATCGATCGACTTGTTGTCACTCATGAAGGTCCTCACACAAAAACCACACATCTAGGGTTAACCTCTAATTGTATCTGAGAGTGCACCCCAGATTCAATAGCCCCATGTCAATGGGCCTTTAATTTTGTAAACAACTCTGCTTTGACAAGGGGACGCCTCTGGGCAACTTGTTGTTGTTTATTGGGTTGATTTATCTTTTTTAAATGTCTCACCGTGCCTTGCGCAAGGCATCGGGCATCGGGCATCAGGCATCAGGCACCAGCCATTTTTTGCGCTTGCCTGAACGCTTCTAAAAAACTCCGCTCGTCGCAGCGCCCTGTGCCAGCAAGATCAAAGGCCGTGCCGTGATCGGGGCTGGTTCGCACGAGAGGCAAGCCCAAGGTGATGTTCACCCCCGCGTCAAGCCCCAGGTACTTCACAGGAATCAAGCCCTGGTCGTGGTACATGGCAATCACCACATCAAAGGGCTCAGGCTCTGAGCTCAACACCCCACCCGCCCTTTTGGACACCTGCATGCTCCTCGCGCGCATGTAAACCGTGTCAGGTGAGAAGGGCCCACTCACGTCCAGGCCCATGGACTGGGCCTTCAACACCACCGGCCCCAAGATGGTTTGCTCCTCTTCGCCCATCAAGCCCCCCTCACCCGCATGGGGGTTCAAAGCCGAGACCGCGATCTTCGGGGAGCGGCCCCAACTGCGCTGCAAGGCCTCGTGGGTGATCACCACAGTCTGAAGCACATTGTCAAAGTTGACGCGCTCTATGGCTTGCCTTAAAGAGATGTGAATACTCACCAACACAACCGCAAGTTCGTGGTTTTTGAGCATCATGCGCACTGGCATCTCGTCCAAACTTTTACCCAAGAAACGCGCACATTCGGCTTGCAGCATCTCGGTGTGTCCGGGGTAGGGCCAGCCTGCGAGAGCCAAGGAGCCTTTGTGGATGGGGGCGGTGACCAAGGCACGGGTCAAGCCTTGTAAGGCGGCCCGAGCACCCAGCACAATGGCTCTTGCTGCCATCTCCCCACTTTGAGCGTCCACTTGCCCCATCGCACTCAAGCGAGTTTGACCAACATCAGGGAGCTTCATTCGTGTGCTTAAAAAAACTTCCCTGGCCTCCTGGGACAAACCGCCCATGTCCACGTGGTACACCGGCTGGGATCCTGGGTCTCTCTTGAAGTGGGCACTCGGTACAAAGCTCCATGCTTGGCGCCCCTTGGGGTCTCTTTGAAGCTCCATGGGCACGAGCTGCAACTGCGAGTGTGCTCCTAAAACATCCATGGCCCTAGAGAGCACCTCTTTGTAGGCAAAGACCATGGCGTTTTGCAGGGTGTGCGGCTCTGCCAAATGGGCTTTTAAGATCACCTCTGGGCCAATGCCATTGGGGTCTCCCATGCTCACCCCGATCCAAGAAGGCTCAAGAGGCGCAAGATGTCCCGGAGTAGGCTCCCTATCGGTGGGCGGACTTGATGAATGGTTCATGTGCTGCTCAAGTGTTTTTTGCTGCGTCCCATCAAGCTGGGTTATCGATATCGACAAAGCGGTGTTCAAGTCCATGCGTTTGCGCCAAATGTTCACCCAAGGCCTGCACACCGCCGCGTTCGGTGGCATGGTGGCCGCAGGCCAGGTACACCACCCCGCACTCTCTGGCCAAATGGGCTTGAGGCTCTGAGATCTCCCCCGTGATGTACACATGGGCGCCCGCTTGAATGGCCGACTCAAAATACCCCTGTGCACCGCCCGAACACCACGCAATCACGGGTTCTTGGCCCACTTGCGTTTTGAAATCTGCTTGCGCATTGAAGGGCTGAGGCATCACCACCAAAGGCGCTTTGTTCAACGCCGCCGTCGCACGAAGGATGAGCTCGTCCAAGCTCTTAAGAGGGCTGGCACTGGTGCCAAGCAGCCCCAAGTTTTGCTCACCAAAATGTCCCCTTGGCTCCAGACCCAAGGCAGCACCGAGTTGTGCATTGTTGCCCAAACTCGGATGGGCATCCAAAGGCAAGTGGTAGGCAAACAAGCTGATGTCATGGGCCAACAATTTCGACAAGCGCTGCTTCATCCATCCGGTCACCACCCCGCTTTGGTTTTTCCAAAAAAGGCCGTGGTGCACCAAGAGCGCATCTGCTTTTAACTCGATGGCCTCTTCAATCAAAGCCAAGGAGGCGGTCACACCGCTCACCACCAAGCGAATGTTTTTTTTGCCTTCGACTTGCAGGCCATTGGGGCAATGGTCTTTGAACCTCTCACATTCCAAGAGGACCTCCAAAGTCTTGTTGAGCTCATCGCGCAGCATCTTTTCCCCTTTCTGACTTGAATTTAAAAAGTTAAATGATGCCCAAGCCCAAGCCCATGCCCATGCATCAACGAAGCTGTTGTGGCTTGCTTTTGGGGCGCTGTGCGGGCGTCACCGACAAGACCAAGTCTTGGTCTTTTCTTTTGACTTTGAACTCCACCGCTTTGTTGGGTTTCAATGCGGCCACGCTGCTCAAGAGTTCAGCGACTTGAGTGACTGGCGTTCCTGCCACTTGCACAATCACATCCCCAGGCTTGATCCCGGCCTTGGCGGCCGGGCCGTTTTGTAAGACACCGGTGATGGCAACGCCTTGGGTGTTTTTAACTTCAAAACTTTGCATGAGCTCGGTCGTGAGCTCTGTGGGCTCGACACCAATCCAACCACGGGTGACCTGACCGTCTCGCACAATGCCCTCCAAAACCTGCTGAGCCGTGGACACTGGGATCGCAAAACCAATGCCCATGCTGCCACCGGATCTGGAAAAAATCGCGGTGTTGATGCCCATCAAATTGCCATACACGTCCACCAACGCGCCGCCTGAATTGCCAGGGTTGATGGCCGCATCGGTTTGGATAAAGTTCTCAAACGTGTTGAGCCCCAGTTGATTGCGACCCAAGGCTGACACGATGCCACTGGTGACCGTTTGTCCGACCCCAAAGGGGTTGCCAATGGCCAAAACTTGGTCACCCACTTGCAATTTCTCAGATTTGCCCAAAACAATGACCGGTAAATTGTCCAATTTCACTTTCAGAACTGCCAAATCCGAATCTGGATCGACCCCAATGATTTGCGCTTTGGCCTTGCGCCCATCGGTCAAACTCACCTCGATTTCATCGGCCTCTTCAACAACGTGGTAGTTGGTCAAGATGTAGCCCTCGGGACTCACGATCACCCCAGAGCCAAGACCTGCGGTTGGAGACTCCTCGCGCTCGCCAAAAAAGAAACGCTGCCAAGGATCGTTTTTGTTCATGCCTTTTTCAGGCACCTTGCTGGTGTTGATGCTCACGACCGCGGGAGACGCTTTTTTGGCCGCTTGACTGAAGCTGCCAGGCGAGGACGCCTGAAGCTCCGCGTTCGCCTCCGGTGCTTGCGAGAGACTTAAACCAGAAAACCCATGACGCTGGTTGAGCCACTCGGGCTTTAGGGTCACCACAATGAACCACACCGCCAACAAAACAGTCACCACTTGTGAGAACAAAATCCAGAGTTTTTTCATAATCGTTGCATTGGTGTTGAAGTCGTCCAAAGAGTTTAAATCACACAGCTCCTAGGCGACTCGTGCGAGTCACCATGGCCTTCTTTGTTGGGGGTCAAGATCCTCAACAAAAGATCGATGCCCTGAGGGACAAACGTGGCCTCAATCCTGGTCCTCAGGGGCCTGGGTGTTTTTGATAAAAATTTGCGCCGCCCAAATACCCACCTCATAGAGCAAGCACATCGGAATGGCCAAGGCCAGTTGAGAGACCACATCCGGGGGGGTGACGATCGCCGCCACAATGAACGCCAGGACCACAAAATAAGACCTGAACGACTTGAGTTTTTCGATCGAAAAGATGTTCATGCGGGCCAAGACAATGACCACGATGGGCACTTCAAACGCCATACCAAACGCCAAAAACATGGTCAAAACAAAGCTCAAATAGGCCTCAATGTCTGGTGCTGCGGTGATGCTTTTGGGCGCAAAGCTTTGGATGAAGGTGAACACCTGACCAAAGACAAAGAAATAACAAAAGGCCACGCCTAAAAAAAACAGCAAGGTGCTGGAAATCACCAAGGGCAAGACCAACTTCTTTTCATGTGAATAAAGTCCCGGCGCCACAAAGGCCCAAACCTGGTAGAGCACCACGGGCAGTGCCAGCAAAAAGGCGGCCATCAATAAAATCTTCAAGGGCACCAAAAAAGGCGAAATCACCGATGTCGCAATGAGCGTGGTGCCTGCTGGCAAATGGGCCACCAAAGGGGCGGCCAAAATATCGTACAAGTCCGCAGGCCCAGGGTACAAAGACAGCACAAAACAGGCCAGCGCAATGGCAATGGCCGACTTGACCAAGCGGTCACGAAGTTCAACCAAGTGCTGAACAAAGGGTTGCTCAGAGCCTGACAACTCGTCCTTTTCACTCGGGTGCGGTGTTTCTTGGGGCGCAGCCACCTGCTCACCTGCCGTTTCAGTGGGGGTCACCGTGGCGCTGGAGGGCTTGGAGGGGTCAGACATAGGGGCGTTAAGAATTAGGGTGTAGGCAAATCAAGCTGAGGGAACAGGGCTCATGCGCCTTTGAACATTCAAGGCGTGAGGGAGGAGCCTGCCACATCCTTTCGAGGTCTAAAACGAGCCACACGTGCGGCACCCGACAAAGCCTTGGTCCTGACGCCTTGCTGGGCTTTGTACCATTTGGGCGTCGTGGACTGCTTCAAGCGCCATTTTTTACCAGGGTGGCGGTATTGCGGCATGTAAACGGGCGTCTCGTACAAGGCCGAACTCGTCATCACATCGGTGCCATCAAACCCGCTGGTCGCGTCTTTCCAGTCTTTCTCAAAAGCGTGGGTGGTGTCGTTGAAGCTTTGCTGAGCTTGGTTGGCTGCGGACTCCATGCTTTCTTTCATTTTCTTCAGCTCATCCATCTCCATCGCACGGTTGACCTCGGCCTTGACATCGGCCATGTAGCGTTGCGCCTTGCCAATCAAGGTGCCCACCGTGCGCGCCACTTTGGGTAACTTCTCTGGACCAATCACGATCAATGCCACCGCACCGATCAAAGCCAATTTTGAAATTCCAAGGTCAATCATGGCGTCATGCAGGAGGTGAGGACATCAATTGAAAACGCTTGGGGTTTTAAACTTTTTGCTTGGCTTGAACATCGATGGTGTTTTGCTCAGTTTGGTGAGCCACGGGAGGGGTCGCCGTGTTCTGCGCAGGAGCGGGATGCTCTTCAGGCGTGGTTTGCCCGTCCTTCACACCATCTTTAAAGCCCTTGACCGCTCCACCCAAATCTGAGCCAATGTTTTTGAGTTTTTTGGTTCCAAACACCAAAATGATGATCAGCAAAACGATCAGCCAATGCCATATCGAAAATGAACCCATGAAACTCTCTCCCTTAAGCTTGTATTAAAACGCTGCGACAAGCGTCGACACGTGTGTGGCCGCCCTGTGCACTCAGTCCTTATTCTATTATCCATGTGGGGGCGTAAACCACCTGCAGGCTTTAAAAACCTTTAAAAAGCACAAAAGCCCATGACAAAAAGAGCCCGCGAGGGCTCTTTACAATCAAAACACACGCTGAGATGATTAAAACACGCTTCGCCGCTTGGGCTTAAATTTTCTGCCAAGGGCGCTCACCGGCCAGCACATGCACGTGCAAGTGGTGGACCTCTTGCCCTCCGTGACGACCCGTGTTGACCACCACCCTGAACCCCCCTTCAGGATAGGGCAAGGCCCCTTCTTGCAGGGCCAACTCACCGACTTTGACCATGATTTTGCCCATGATCGCCTCATGCGCCGAGCTCAATTGAGCCATCGAGGCGATATGGGTTTTGGGGATGATCAAGACATGAATGGGGGCCCATGGGTTGATGTCATGAAAGGCCAAGAGGTCTTTGTCTTCATAGACTTTTTTGCTGGGGATCTGCCCTTGTACGATCTTGCAAAAGATGCAGTTGGGGTCACTGGCGTGTTGAGGGCTCTCAGGGGTGTGGGGTGTGCTCATGGTGGGTAAAAATATGCGGGCATTCGGTTCAAT
>CAIMNS010000017.1 GCA_903842945.1 uncultured Burkholderiales bacterium | reverse complement strand
GCCAAGGTTAAAGTCGACGATGCAGGTATCCTTGTGGCTGAAGAGATTCAAAAGTCATGAATATTTTCACTCCTTTGATCCTATTTGTCGGATGGGTCCTGCCTGTCGCCCTTATCGCGCAAGAGGGTGACTCCAAGGCAGCCACCGGAGGAGCACGACCTCCTCAAATGAATCAGGGCTTTCTCGGTCGTGATGTTCCGGTCCTGGATCCCGGATCCGACAACTCCGCCTTTGATGGGAAATTATGGAACCTGAATAACAATCGTCTCTTTCGATCTCGCTTTGAGAAATATCTGAATGCCCCTGCCGAGACATCGGAAGCTGACCAGCAGTATGAAAAAGTCATGAATGAAATCTTGAGCTTACTTAGCCCGGGGAAGGTCAATACCGATAACCTTGATGCTGCCTGGAAACTTTTGCCAAAGGCCTCGGAGTACCGTAGTGACGCCAATCTTTGCAATGCCATGGCCGATGTGGTCTACAGCGTGTGGTTGGCAAAGAACGAAGTTGCCCGGCTTGAAATGGCGAACCGGACCCTTCAAAAAGAAAAGTCGGCATTGGAATGGAATTATCGGATGAACATTGGCCCAAACACAAAAATAGCAACCCAAACGGGAACCAATCCAACCACCCAAAGCTCCATCTTTTCTCCGGAAGATGAGGCCCGAGTTGAGCCCATCAAAGAAGCCCTTTCCGACGTCAGAAGCACCATGGCAAACAACAAGCTGAAGAAAGAAGCCTCTATCGTTCAGGCAAAGATCGATTTTCAGACCATGATTATTCAATATTTTGCCCAGCGACGTTTTCGGCACGTTCTGATTGGGACTCGCTTTTATCGATCTCTTTTTGGTGATGAGTACAAACCGAAATACACTCGAACAAGCTCCCCATATCTTGGTGATCGGAATGGGGGGCACTATTGCTGGATTGGCTGCAAACCCAGACCAAAGCCCTAGCAATTACAAGGCGGGTGAGTTGGAGCTTGAGACGCTTTTAAAGAAGGTTGAGGGCGCTATTCCTGGGGAGTTAAAACTGGTTTCTCAGCAGTTAGCTAACATTGATAGCCGCGATCTCAGTGAAGATCTACTAACCCTGTTAGGCAATACTGTAAAGGCTTCTTTGAGTCAGCCTGACGTTCAAGGGATCGTAATCACCCATGGTACGGACACGGTTGAAGAGACAGGGTTTTTCTTAAGCGCCACCTGCGGCAAGCTTGCTGAAAAATTAGGCAAAAGGGTGGTTGTGACGGGCGCCATGTTACCCGCAAATGCACCACAAGCCGATGGCCCTTTAAACCTATTAGATGCCCTAAAGTGGGTTGCTAACCCTCCCGAGAGTTGTCCGGGTGGGGTTTTTGCAGTATTTGCCGGTAAAGTGTGTTTAGCTCGAGATTTATCCAAGCGCCATACCTCGGCGTTTAATGCCCCATTAATGGATGCGCCTTGTAGCCCCCTCGGCCTAATCAACCCTTCTTGGTTATCTCGTTTAAAGGCAGTAGAGGCTGCTTCAGGCGAAGATTTACCCATTCCCACACAACAATGGCCTTGGGTGGAGATCTTGACTAGCCATGCAGGAGCAAGAGCCCAGGCCTTAAAAAGCTTGCTGGATTTGGGCGTAGAGGGCTTGATTCTTGCGGGTACTGGCTTTGGTGGAGTCCATCTGGCCTGGATGGGGGCTTTGAATCAGGCTGAAGTGAAAGGTACTGCTCTAGTGAGAGCCTCACGAACTGGTGCTGGAGTTATACAGGGTAACTTTGTAGGTGATGGCCTCAATTGTGTGTCATCAGGCAGCCTTTCAGCCCCCAGGGCGCGGATTGCTCTGCAGCTTGCATTAAATGCTGCAAAAGCAGATAAATCTCTGACTTGGCAGGATTTTTTTGCTAGAATAGCGGTCTTGCCCGAGTTCGGGTAAGCGCTGCAAAGCGGCTTTAAAAGTGTTGTAAGTAATTTCTACAATTTGTTACTACCTTGTC
>CAIMNS010000016.1 GCA_903842945.1 uncultured Burkholderiales bacterium | reverse complement strand
GCCACTACAGCATGTAGCTATAGAA
The DNA here is from genome assembly GCA_903842945.1 of uncultured Burkholderiales bacterium. Taxonomy (GTDB): domain Bacteria; phylum Pseudomonadota; class Gammaproteobacteria; order Burkholderiales; family Burkholderiaceae_C; genus Limnohabitans. The sequence continues at coordinate 15,303 of CAIMNS010000016.1, read as the reverse complement.
GCTTGAATTTATTAAGGAATTTTTGAATTTTTTTCACACACAAAAAAGCGTAGTTACACAGTGTGAAGGTGGCACTCTACCGCTGAGTTAACGACCCAGATTTACAAGCCCTCTATTATGACATAGTAGCGTTTGTATATTTTTTGCGAATGAAATGAATCATTTTCACAAAAAATTTCATTTATCATTTCTATATATTAATCACAGAAAAGACAAAGAAAAATCTAATAAAAGTAGTATAGTCGCATTATACTACTTTTGTCCTAATAAGCCACTACAGCATGTAGCTATAGAAGCTTGAATTTATTAAGGAATTTTTGAATTTTTTTCACACACAAAAAAGCGTAGTTACGCAGTGTGAAGGTGGCACTCTACCGCTGAGTTAATCGCCCCAAATGTAATTATATGCCTTGCAATAGGTATTTTTAGATTGTAACTTGATCAAACGGAATGAAGAAGTCTCCAAACACTTTTACCCTGACTTGATTTATCAATCTGTAACAAAATATCTTCATGCTTTTGAAGTTCATCTTCAGTGGCAAAGATGACTGGTAAGTCAATGTTCGTGAAATCGATATTTTTTGTCTTCTCTTGCGATGCATCTGACTGATCAACTTCTATAAGAAGCGCATCTTGACCGCGTGTCATGTTGATATACACATCGGCCAACAATTCAGCATCCAACAAGGCACCATGTAATGTGCGACCCGAATTATCCACCTCCAGTCGATCACACAATGCATCTAACGAGTTTCTTTTCCCAGGATAAATTTCTTTGGCCATGGACAGGGTATCAATTACCCCAGTCACGTAGTGCGTAAGACTTTGAAGGGAGAGTCTTTCTAACTCTTTGTTTAAAAATCCAATGTCAAAAGGTGCATTGTGAATAATGACTTGTGCATTATTTAAATACGCCAACAATTCACTTGAAATTTGCGCAAATTTGGGCTTGTCCTTTAAAAATTCGCTACTGATTCCATGAACTTTGAGCGCTTCTTCGTGACTATCTCTTTCGGGATTGATATAAAAATGAAGGTTGTTCCCTGTCAATTTTCTATTGATCAATTCAACGCAACCAATCTCTAAAATTCTGTCTCCATTTTCCGGAGACAAGCCTGTCGTCTCCGTGTCCAAGACGACTTGTCTCACGAAGTCACTCCTAATGGTTGGTTATACATTTCAAACACTCCTTCAATGCAACTCTTTGGCGTGATTGATGGTGTACTTGGGAATTTCAATCAGAAGTTCTTTTTGACCCACAATCGCCTGGCAACTCAATCTTGAGTAGGGTGACAAGCCCCAAGCCCGATCAAGCAAATCGTCCTCTGTTTCGTCTATTTCATTGAGGCTATCAAAACCTTCTTTCACAATCACATGACACGTCGTACATGCGCAGCTCTTATCGCAAGCATGCTCAATGTTGATGTGGTGATCCAACAAAACATCACAAATCGTGTCTCCCGGCAAAGCCATGATTTCCTTACCCTCAGGGCAGTACTCTGCATGGGGTAAGATTTTAATTTTCACCATCATATCTCCTCAATGTGTTTACCAGACAGGGCTAGACTGATGCCTTGGTTCATCCTTTTAGCAGCAAATGACTCGGTGGCTTGGGCCAGTCGTTTTACGCCGTCTTCAATGTTTTGAACCGAGTCGGTGGTCTTGATATCCAAAAGAGATTGCATCAACGCTTGGATTTCTTCAAGCTCTGAATCACTCAGTAAATGTGCATCTTCTTTCAATGCGCTTTGTGTTGCCTGGTGAAGGCGCTCTGCATCAAGCCGCGCTTCAGCCAAAGACCTTGCAAGCATGTCCTCTTGTGCCGTATCAAAACCTTCTTTCAACATGCTCGTGATTTGTTCATCGCTCAGGCCATAGCTAGGCTTGACCACAATATGGGACTCCACTTGTGTGCTGGTCTCTTGCGCACTCACGCTCAACAAGCCGTCCGTGTCCACTGTAAAGGTCACCCTAATTTTTGCCCCTCCAGCAGCCATTGGCGGGATCCCTCTGAGTTCAAACCGGGCCAAACTGCGACAATCTTTGACCAGGTCCCGCTCGCCTTGAACCACATGCAGTGCGAGTGCCGTTTGTCCATCTTTGAAGGTGGTAAAGTCTTGCGCCATCGCGACAGGAACTGTTTGATTGCGTGGAATGATTCTCTCCACCAAGCCTCCCATGGTTTCAATGCCCAATGACAGTGGAATCACATCCAAGAGCAACAAGTCCCCATCTGGGTTATTACCCGCCAATTGATTGGCTTGGATGGCGGCACCCAATGCAACCACCTCATCTGGATTCAAATTGTTCAAGGGTTCTGATTGAAACCAGTCTTGGACATGGCGCTGAATTTGGGGCATGCGACTTGATCCGCCCACCATGACCACACCTTTGATATCTTGGACCTTTAATTGAGCGTCTGAGAGTGCTTGCTTGACACAAACCCAGGTCTTCAAGGTCAAGGCTTTGCTAGCCTCTTCAAACTCTTGTCTACTGATTTGGACTGACAAGACACCCATCGACAATGAGGCCAAGAATTCGACATCTGAATGTTCACTCAAAGCTTCCTTGGCATGTCTCGCAGCCCTCAAGACCAAGGACTTGTCCTCCGACGAATTGAGAACCCAACCCTTTTTGGCCAAGGCCCACTGAGACAAGCATTGATCGTAATCGTCTCCGCCCAAGGCCGAATCACCACCCGTGGACAAAACCTCAAACACCCCTTGACTTAAGCGCAAAATAGAAATGTCAAATGTGCCACCGCCAAGGTCGTAAACGGCATATATACCTTGGGAACCTTGATCCAAGCCATAGGCTATCGCTGCTGCAGTGGGTTCATTGATCAAGCGCAAAACGTTCAAGCCAGCCAACTTGGCCGCATCCTTGGTGGCCTGTCTTTGAGCATCATCAAAGTAGGCAGGAACAGTGATGACAGCACCATAAATTTCATCATCAAAGGTTTCTTCTGCCCGCTGCCTCAAGGTCGCTAAAATTTCTGCGCTGACTTGCACAGGCGTCTTAGGGCCCTCCAATGTATCGATACACACCATTCCAGGAGACTCAATCAAATCAAAGGGCAATTGATCAATGTGTCCAAGGTCTGAAAGCTCACGGCCCATCAAACGTTTCACAGAGGCGATGGTGTTTTTGGGATCGAGGGCTTGGCTGAGCAATGCCTCATGTCCAATGGCTCTGCGAGAGTTTGGTAAATACCTCACCACCGATGGCAATAAATAACGGCCTTGTTGATCGGGCAAACACTCTGGCACGCCGTTCCTAACGCTTGCCACCAAAGAGTGCGTTGTGCCCAGATCAATTCCAATGGCAATGCGCCGTTGATGAGGGTCAGGCGCTTGCCCTGGTTCTGAAATTTGAAGTAAAGCCATGATCAATGAGATGCAAAAGGTGAGGGTACGCTAGGCACAGCGAAGAATGATACATCGCTTAACGCGACATGTGTAAAGGCTTGAAAAGCCATGCAAAAGAGGCTCATGCCGTTAAGGGTTCACCTCGCTCATTTGCGCCATACGCTTTTGAATGTCTTGTAAAAATCGATCCAAGAACATCCATGCACGGACCTCTTGAGCTGCCATTTGGGGCTGTGCGCTGCTGAGCCCATCAAGGCAGAGGGAACACTGAGACTGTCTTTGTGCGATGGCCCCTTGCACCAACGACTCCAAACGTTCGAAATCTTCTATGCTTTGTGCGTCCTCTAGGCTTTCCCTGAGCGTCATTTGCTCCATCAAGAACGCTTCAGGCATGGCGGTGTTGTTCTCCGCCTGAATGGGAGCGCCAAGCAGTTCACACAGATAGGAGGCTCGAGTAAGTGGGGTTTTTAAGCGCCTGTAGGCCTCGTTGATTCGGCTAGACCATTGCATGGCCACTCTTTGCGCAGATGCCCCAGCCATGGAGAATTTATCAGGATGCACTTGTTTTTGCATCTCCTTCCATCGGCGGTCAAGGTCTTGAACATCAACAGAAAAAGCCTTGGGTAACCTGAACAGTGAGAAATCATCCTGAGCCAAAGGACTTGAGGTATCAAGAGGCATCTCACTCATAACAACTTCCCTTGGACCTTAGACTCTAAAGGATTCGCCACAGCCACATCGGTCGCGCTCGTTGGGATTGTTGAATTTAAAGCCCTCGTTCAAGCCTTCTTTGACAAAATCCAACTGAGTTCCATCAAGATAGGCCAGGCTTTTAGGGTCAATCAGAACCTTCACACCCTGATCTTCAAAAACAATGTCTTCATCACTCAAATCGTCCACGTACTCCAACTTGTACGCCAACCCAGAACAACCGGTCGTCTTCACACCCAAACGAACACCTACGCCATGTCCTCTTTTGCTGATGTAGCGGCTTACATGCCGAGCTGCGGATTCAGTCAGTGTCACTGCCATAAAAATATCTCGATGAAGTTTTTTGAAGGTTTGATGAATCAAGCCGCTGTGAGGTGTTTTTTCTTGTAATCGTCTACAGCCGCCTTGATGGCATCTTCAGCCAGGATGGAGCAATGAATCTTTACGGGAGGCAAGGCCAATTCTTCGGCAATTTGGCTGTTCTTCAACGATGCAGCCTCATCCAGTGTCTTACCTTTGACCCACTCGGTCACCAAAGATGAGGAAGCAATCGCGGATCCACACCCGTAGGTCTTGAATCTTGCATCTTCAATCACGCCTGTTTGAGGGTTGACCTTGATTTGAAGCTTCATCACGTCACCACATGCGGGAGCCCCCACCATACCCGTTCCCACCGTATCGTCGCCTTTTTCAAACGAGCCCACGTTTCTGGGGTTTTCATAATGATCAATCACTTTTTCGCTGTATGCCATTTTTATTTCTCCAGTTGCTCGGACCTCAATGAGCGGCCCATTTAATCGTACTTAAATCTATGCCATCTTTGTACATTTCCCAAAGAGGGCTCAATTCTCTTAATTTATTGACATTCAAACGAATCGTCTCAACGGCAAAGTCGATCTCCTCCATGGTCGAAAACCGACCCGAGGTGATCCTTAGACTGCTGTGCGCCAATTCATCACTTCTTCCTAAAGCACGCAAAACGTAACTGGGCTCAAGTGAGGCCGACGTACAAGCAGAACCGGAAGAAACAGCCAAGCCTTTGATACCCATGATCAAAGACTCACCCTCAACAAAGTTAAAGCTGATGTTGAGATTGTGAGGTACGCGCTTTTGAAGGTGTCCGTTGACAAAAACTTGTTCAAGATCTGTCAAACCTGCAAGCAACCTTTGTTGAAACTCAAAGGCTTTTTTGTTGTCTTGCGCCATCTCCAATTTTGCCAGGCGAAAAGCCTCTCCCATTCCAACGATTTGGTGTGTCGGCAAGGTTCCACTTCTCATGCCCCGCTCATGGCCGCCGCCATGAATTTGCGCTTCTAAACGAATCCTGGGCTTTCTTCTGACGTAAAGCGCACCAATGCCCTTGGGACCATAGGTTTTATGTGAGGCCAAACTCATCAAGTCGATGGGCAAAACATTCAAATCGATGTCCACTTTACCAGTGGCTTGGGCCGCATCCACATGGAAGATCACACCCTTTTCACGGCAAATGGATCCAAGCGCAGACATGTCTTGAATGACGCCGATTTCATTGTTCACGAGCATGACGCTTGCCAAAATGGTGTCGGGTCGAATGGCATCTTTGAAAACATCTAGATCCAGCATGCCATCGGCTTGGACATCCAAATAAGTCACTTCAAACCCATGCCGCTCGAGTTCTCGCATGGTATCCAAAACCGCCTTGTGCTCAGTTTTGACCGTGATCAGATGCTTGCCCTTGGAGGCATAGAAGTTGGCCGCACCCTTGAGTGCCAAATTGTTGGACTCTGTGGCACCTGAGGTCCAAACAATTTCTCTGGGATCCGCACCAATCAGATGGGCAACATCTTTACGAGCGTTTTCAACTGCCTCTTCAGCCTCCCAACCCCAAGCGTGGCTTCTTGACGCCGGGTTGCCAAAGTGCTCTCGCAGCCAAGGAATCATTGCGTCTACAACTCTTGGGTCCACTGGATTGGTGGAGCTGTAGTCCATGTAAATGGGGAAATGAGGTGTCATGAACAAATACCGATCAAAGTTTAAAACGTTGGCGTGTCAATTTTTTGCAAACACATTGCCTAAAGCAAAGACAGAGTTGGGTGCATTGACGCGAATGGGCTTTAAAACAGGAGCGGCAGAAATTGCGCGCTTCATGTTGGGCTTGTTTTCAATTTGTACGCCTTTGGCCAATTGATCTTCCACCAATTTATGCAAAGTCACAGAGTCCAAAAACTCAACCATTCGCTGATTCAAAGAGGACCACAACTCATGGGTCATGCAGCGACCCGCTTCGCCAAGGCAGTTCTCTTTACCGCCACAGTGGGTCGCATCGATGGGTTCATCGACAGACACGATGATGTCGGCCACAGTGATGTCTTGGGGCTTTTTTCCCAAGGTGTAACCTCCACCTGGTCCGCGCGTGGACTCGACCAGGTCATGTCGCCTTAACTTGCCAAAAAGTTGTTCCAAGTAAGACAAGGAAATCTGTTGTCTTTGACTGATTGCAGCCAAGGTGACAGGACCTGAGTTCTGTCTCAAAGCCAAATCAATCATGGCGGTGACCGCAAATCGACCTTTGGTGGTTAATCTCATAAAGATGCTCCTTTTTAGGATCAGGGTCCAAATAAGAGAACAATTCTCTTTCTCGACTAGAAAAGTCAAGTTTAACATAAGACCCATCAAATTGCTCGGGTACTCATGCTCACACCCTTCTTTCTGAAAGGTTTTTTGAACTTTGATTCAAGTAATTACAGGTTTTTACTCGCTAAAATTGTAAGTGAGTACAAACTTATAAAATTCATGCCTTTCTCAACAAAGACACCACGTTGTCGTGACCGGGTCCACCAAAGGCTTGCTCTCGCAGCAAAGCGAGTTGATCCCTGACTTGAGCCGCACGCTCAAAGTCCAAGTTCTTGGCGTGCTCCATCATCAATTTCTCAAGGCGTTTGATTTCCCTTGAAATATCTTTCTCACTCATGTCCTCCATCTTGATGCGCTGCATCTCAAGTCGTTCAAGCTCTTTGCCGGCCTTCTCGCTGTAAACACCGTCAATCAAGTCGCGAACACGTTTGACGATCGACTTGGGGGTGATGCCATGCAAGGTGTTGTGCTCAATTTGCCTGGATCTTCTTCTTTGCGTCTCGCTGATGGCTTTTTCCATGGATTTGGTGATCACGTCGGCATACAAAATGGCACACCCATTTTGATTCCTCGCAGCTCTGCCAATGGTTTGGATCAAGCTGCGCTCTGACCTTAAGAAGCCTTCTTTGTCCGCGTCCAAAATAGCCACCAAAGAAACCTCTGGCAAGTCAATGCCCTCTCTAAGTAAATTGATACCGACCAACACATCAAAAGCACCTAAGCGCAAATCACGCAAGATCTCTACACGTTCCACCGTATCGATATCGCTGTGCAAATAGCGAACTTTCACGCCGTTGTCACTCAAATAGTCGGTGAGTTGCTCGGCCATGCGCTTGGTCAACGTGGTGATCAAAACCCGCTCTTGCTTCTCCACTCTTACCCTGATCTCTTGCAGCACATCATCGACTTGATGAGTCGCTGGCCGGACCTCTACGTTGGGATCAACCAGCCCCGTTGGCCGCACAAGCTGCTCCACCACTTGACCGGCATGTGTTTTTTCATAGTCAGCAGGTGTCGCTGAAACAAACACCACTTGTCGCATTCTTTTCTCAAACTCTTCCAACTTCAAGGGGCGATTGTCCAAGGCACTGGGCAAACGAAAGCCATACTCCACCAGGGTTGTTTTCCTGGCCCTGTCTCCGTTGTACATCCCGCCGAACTGCCCCATCAAAACGTGACTTTCGTCCAAAAACATCAGTGCATTTTTGGGCAAATAATCGGTAAGGGTACTGGGAGGTTGGCCTGGCTCAGCCCCCGAGAGGTGGCGCGTGTAGTTCTCAATGCCTTTGCAGTGTCCAACTTCACTGAGCATCTCCAGATCAAAACGCGTGCGTTGTTCTAGGCGTTGAGCTTCAACCAGTTTGCCATCACCTAAAAACTGCTTGACCCGTTCATTCAACTCGACCTTGATGGTCTCGACCGCCGCCAACACCCGGTCCCTAGGTGTGACGTAGTGACTTGATGGATAAATTGTGAAGCGAGGGATTTTCTGTTTTACACGACCCGTCAAAGGATCAAAGAGCTGCAAACTCTCAAGTTCATCGTCAAACAACTCCAAACGCACGGCCAACTCACTGTGCTCGGCAGGAAAGACATCCACCGTGTCGCCCCTGACTCTAAAGCAACCCCTAGAAAAATCTTGATCGTTTCTGGCGTATTGCATCCGAACCAGTTGAGCAATGACATCGCGCTGCGAGACCTTGTCACCGCTCCTGAGGGTCATGACCATGCGGTGGTAGCTCTCTGGCTCGCCAATGCCATAAATGGCTGAAACGGTTGCGACCACAATCACATCTTGTCGCTCCAAAATACTTTTGGTGCAAGACAATCTCATTTGCTCAATGTGCTCATTGATGGCACTGTCTTTTTCTATGAACAAATCCCTTTGAGGTACATAAGCCTCAGGCTGGTAGTAGTCGTAATAGCTGACAAAGTACTCAACAGCATTTTTAGGAAAGAACTCTCTGAACTCACTGTACAACTGCGCTGCCAATGTTTTGTTGGGTGCAAAGATGATGGCTGGGCGACCCATCTGTGCAATCACATTGGCCATGGTAAAAGTTTTACCCGAGCCGGTGACGCCAAGCAAGGTCTGAAAAGACTCCCCATCCCTCAAGCCTTCGACCAATTTTTCAATGGCCTGCGGCTGGTCTCCAGCAGGAGCATACGGCTGATACAACTCAAAGGGTGAGTTCGGATACGTTTTAAATTCACCCTCGACTTGGTGCTCACTGCTTTCAACAACTCTGGTCATATAAACTTTCAAACTTCGCGCATTGAATACATCCAAGCACATTTAAGCCCAACCTTTGGGCCTTTGATCCAATGAAAAAACAATAAAATTTCCCCTACGCCAAGGGAAATCTTTCTGTCCAATGATTAAAATATCAGGTGAACCCTATAGCCTACATGAAATTTGGGCTTTCTTCATCCATTTGTAGCGATCGACCTCACTTAAGGACACAAGATGTCAATGTTTACCTCTGTCTCCATGGCCCCTAGAGACCCCATTTTGGGCTTGAATGAAGAATTTGCATCCAGTCAACACCCCAACAAGGTCAACCTTGGCGTTGGCGTTTATTTTGATGACAATGGAAAACTTCCCCTCTTGCAATGTGTCCAAGAAGCCGAGAAGAAACTCATGTCCACACCCTCTGCCAGAGGATACCTGCCCATCGACGGCATTGTGGCTTATGACAATGCCGTCAAGTCCTTGGTCTTTGGCGCCGATTCACAAGCCGTTCAAAGTGCTAGAGTGGCGACGGTTCAAGGTCTTGGTGGTACGGGAGGTTTAAAAATTGGCGCAGATTTTCTCAAGAAGTTGCTCCCCCATGCGAAAGTCTTGATCAGCGACCCCAGCTGGGAAAATCATCGCGCTTTGTTCACACAGGCGGGATTTGAGGTTGACACCTATGCGTACTACGATGCCAGCCAAAGAGGCGTCGACTTTGAAGCCATGATCCATAGCCTCGAGCAAGCTGCACCCGCCACCATCGTCGTTTTACACGCCTGCTGTCACAACCCAACGGGGTATGACATCACCCAAGAGCAATGGGGAAAAGTCATTGACACCATCAAAAGCAAAAACCTCACTGCTTTTCTGGACATGGCCTACCAAGGTTTTGGTCAAGGCATTGAAGAGGACGGCGCCATTGTCGGACGCTTCGTTCAAGCGGGACTCAATTTCTTGGTCTCCACGTCCTTTTCCAAGAGCTTTAGCTTGTACGGCGAGCGCGTAGGCGCCCTGTCCGTTTTGTGTGAAGACGCCCAAGAAGCTCAACGTGTGCTCTCACAACTCAAGATCATGATTCGCACCAACTACTCCAATCCACCTATTCACGGTGGTGCGGTCGTGGCTGAAGTGCTCAACACACCTGCATTGAGGCAAATTTGGGAAAAAGAACTCGCAGAGATGCGAGTTCGCATCAAGTCAATGCGCCAAAAGCTGGTGGATGGGCTCAAAGCGGCAGGTGTGAAGACAGACATGAGCTTTATCACCCAACAAGTGGGCATGTTCAGTTATTCTGGTTTGAGCAAAGAGCAAATGGTTCGATTGCGCAATGAATTTGGCGTGTTTGGCACCGACAGCGGTCGCATGTGTGTGGCTGCCTTGAACAGCAAAAACATCGACCACGTTTGCGCAAGCATTGCAAAAGTGCTCTCTTGAACCAAAGGCTGCGCCTAGCGAGCTGGGGCATCCCATAGGCAAGATCTCATCGAAATCGATGCGTACTGGTATTGGTCATTGAAAAAACTCAATTGATCCTCGCCTTGGCTTGCTGCCAGGGCGTACAAGACAGGCAGGTAATGGTCAGGGTTGGGATGCGCCAATTTGAACAACTTGAAGGTTTGTTCGCTGACACCTTTCATGCACAAGGCCTCGCGGTCTCTTTGAACCATGCTTTGCGCCACCCAATCATCAAATTCTCCAGCCCAGTCGTAAGCCTGGGTATCAGGCGCTGATCGTTGCATGGCAGACAAGTTATGAACCGTGTTGCCACTGGCGAGAAGCAACACACCCTCGTCCCTCAGTGCATTCAACTGAGCACCCAAAGCGACGTGCTGCTCAAAGGTGGCCAAGACGTCCAAGCTCAACTGAACCACAGGAACATCTCCTAGGGGAAACATGGGCTTTAAAACTGACCATGTGCCGTGGTCCAAGCCCCAGCTTTGCTCATCCAAGGTCAAAGGCAGGGGCTTGCTGGCTTGCTTAAAACGAGTGGCCAAGGCCTTGGCCGCCAAAGGGTCTCCATCCACGGGATACTGCTGATCAAACAACTCTTGTGGAAAACCCCCAAAATCGTGAATGGTTTTGGGTCTTGACATGGCTGTCACTGAAGTGCCATGTGTACACCAGTGCGCGGATATACACAAAATCAATTTCGGCTTGGCCCAGCGCTTGTGCTCCCCAAAATAAGCTCCAATGCGCTGCCACTCGGTTTTGAACGGCGTCTCCATGATGGCATTCATAGGACTGCCGTGGCCAACAAACATGACAGGTTGTCTGTTCGAAGGAGCTTTCACATTGTCAGGGAAGGGGTAAGTGTGGCTAATTGTCACGGTAAATCTCTTTTCCAATATGAATTAATGCTTATTCATGCATATTGGAGTCTAGCCCCCAATTTTCAAGGGCGGCAACTGTTATATTGTCTGTAATAAAAAATTAGGGGTTTACGCGTATGTTGTACCAAGTTTATGAAACTCAACGCTCATTGTTTGAGCCGTTTGCAGAGTTTGCTCACGCGGCGGCAAAGCTTTACAACAACCCGATCTCACCGTTTTCGCAATCGAGCATGGCCCAAAGAATATCGGCCACCTACGATCTCATTTATCGTTTGGGCAAAGATTATGAAAAGCCTACATTTGGCATTCAAAGTGTCAAAGTGCAAGGCGCGGACGTTGCCATCCAAGAACAAATTGAAATCAACAAACCCTTTTGTGATCTCATTCGATTCAAGCGCTACACCAGCGAGATTGAGGCGCTTAAGCACCTCAAGCAACAACCTGTGGTCTTGGTCGTTGCTCCCCTGTCTGGCCACTATGCCACTTTGCTCAGAGACACGGTCAAAAATTTATTGACCGATCACAAAGTCTACATCACGGACTGGAAAAATGCTCGCTTGGTTCCTTTGTCTGAGGGGGAGTTCCATCTGGACGACTATGTGAACTACGTCCAAGAGTTCATCCAACACCTGCAAAAGCAGTACGGCAACTGTCACGTCATCAGTGTCTGCCAACCCACGGTTCCTGTCTTGGCAGCGGTCTCCTTGATGGCCACAAGGGGCGAACTCACACCTTACTCCATGACCATGATGGGTGGGCCCATCGATGCCTCGCGCTCGCCCACTGCAGTCAACAACTTGGCCATGAACAAGAGCTTCAGTTGGTTTGAAAACAATGTGATCTTCCGAGTGCCCTTGAATTTTCCTGGAGCAGGTCGACGTGTCTACCCGGGCTTCTTGCAACATGCAGGATTTGTGGCCATGAATCCTGAGCGTCACTTGAAAAGCCACTACGACTTCTTCAAAGACTTGATCAAAGGCGACAACTCCAGCGCCGACAACCACCGCACGTTCTACAATGAATACAATGCGGTTCTTGACATGGATGCGGCTTATTATTTGGAAACCATCCAAGTTGTTTTCCAAGACATGCGTTTGGTCAAGGGAACATGGGACGTCAAGTCTACCGATGGAAAGATGGAGCGAGTGCGTCCACAAGACATCAAAAACACGGCCCTCTTGACCATTGAAGGCGAGCTCGACGACATCTCTGGATCTGGTCAAACACAAGCGGCACAGGGCTTGTGCACAGGCATTGCGCCTTCACAATACAGACACTTGGAAGTCCCTGGCGCAGGGCATTACGGGATCTTCAGCGGCCGTCGTTGGAGAGAGGTCGTTTACCCCACGGTCAAAGATTTCATTCTTGCACATCAACCTTCTTTGTCTGAGAGCCTGAAAGCCAAGCAACCCAAAACGTCAAGCGTCAGAAATACATCAAAAAAAGCGGCCCCACGCGCTTTGCCCACCAAGGCCAAAGCCACTGCAAAACGAATCAACAAAAAAACCCCGACGGCTTGAACTGCACCACGGCCCTTCCAGAAGAAATGGCTTGAACCTTTGGCTTTGCCTTCAATGACTTCAGCAGACCCCAAAATGCTCGCTCAAGGCATTTTGAAGCTATTGCCTCAAACGCAGTGTCAACGATGTGGCTTTGAGGACTGCGAGTCCTACGCCAACAGCATCGCCTTTGACAAGACCCCCATCAATCAATGCCCGCCAGGCGGGCAAGAGGGCATCGAACGCTTGGCCCAATTCACCCAACTAGCGCCCCAGGCTCTCAACCCAGAATTTGGCACAGAGGGCAGTCGCAAAATGGCCTTCATCGATGAGCAGTGGTGCATTGGTTGCACGCTGTGCTTAGATGCATGCCCAACCGATGCGATCGTAGGCACACACAAAAGCATGCACACCGTCATAGAGTCCTTTTGCACAGGTTGTGAATTGTGTGTGCCGGTCTGCCCCATCGATTGCATCGAACTTGAAGAGGCCACCCCAGAGCAAACTGGTTGGTCGGCATGGTCAAAGCATCAAGCCTCACAGGCCCAATCGCGCTACGAAAAACACAAAGCACGACAAGACAGCAAAGCCCTTAAAGGCCCCAAAACCCATACCCAAGCCAAACGCCTACATTCTCTCAACGAGCAAGCCCCAGGCCAAGATGCTTCAACGGCACAACCCGGCGCACCCTTGATCGAAGCCCACAGCCCAATTGACAAAGCAGCCTTGCTTCAAAAAGCATTGAACCGCGTTCAAGCACAAAAAAGTTAAGATTTTTTTAGCTAAATCACCTATCGCTCAAACCATTTGTAATACCCAAACAAAATGGATTTCAAACGAACCAAGTTGCTCGCATCATTGGGGTAGATATAACTCAACACGTAATGATCGGGCCTAAGGATCACCCCACAGGCCTTGGCACTGTCCAGCACCTTTTGAAGTTGCCCATCCTTGTCTCTGTAGCATTGGCTTTGCTCACTGGGTCTTAAAAAGTCTTCGTCTTTCCTCAGAACTTTGATGACCTTCAAATCCAAGCCCGCTGGCCAATCCATGTCCTTGGCATCCCACCAAATCAGTGCAGCAAATCGCGATCCCAGTACGCTGTCCATTTTTAAAAGATTTGAATTGACCGCCTCCAGCTCAGGCTGGATCATCAACTGACCACTTGGGATCAGCGCCTGTCCCTGTGCCTGCAAATCAAAAAATCCCTCAAAAAACCGTGGCTTGGGTTTGAATTTCAAGTTTAAAAAATAGTCTTTGACACTGGGTAGCCAACAAGCGACTTTCAGCAAGGTCTGGATGACGACGGCCGAGACAAGAGAGCGCGGTTGCATCACCACCCCAATTTTCAAAGCCATGCGAATGAGCGCCCAAGCATGGGGCTTTCTTTCAAGCTCATAAGTCCCGAGCAAGGCGGGATGGGCATGTCCATGGACGACATCCGACAACTTCCAGGCCAAATTGGTCGCATCCCTCACCCCCGAATTCATGCCCTGACCCGCAAAGGGTGGCGTTAAATGCGCCGCATCACCAGCCAAGAACACCCGCCCCTTTTGCCACTCTTTGGCCACGCGTGCGTGAAAGGTATAAACCACTTTGCGCATCAAGGTGAGCTTGGCATCGGCCTCATTTCTCGACTTGATCCAAGCACGGTAGATCTCCTCCTTGAGCACGTCTTCACTGTCTTCATGGTCAAAGAGCATGAACTCATAACGCACGGTCGCTTGCGGCCCAGGCAAACGAATTGCAGGCCTCTTGGGGTCACAGTACGTGCGAGTGTGCCTGAAGGAGTCTTCTCGGCCAATCAAGTCGGCAATGAGCCATCTTTGCGCATGGGTTTGACCATCAAACGTGGTGCCCATTTGCTCGCGAACCGTGCTTCGTGCGCCGTCTGCACCCACCAACCAATTGCATCGCAATTGGTCAATTTGTTGATCTCGCTCATAGTTCACGGTCAAGGCATGTTCAAGGGGAACTGAGGCGTCAAGGCCTGAAGAGGAGTCGTCGACATAGGTCAAAATGCGTGCGGACATCAACACTTCAACATGGGGGTACACTTTCAGCCCTTCAAACAAAGTTTGAACCAATTGTTGCTGACGAAATGCATTTCTTTTGGGATGACCGTAGTCTTGTAGGCTTGGTTCAACTTTGGCAAACAAGGTCTGAAGCCAAGAATAATAATGCACACCATAGGCGTGTGTGATGAGAGGTGCCATGCGATCGAGTTGAAGCGCATCGGCCAATGAACGCAAGCTTTCATCATCGATACTGACCGCCCTGGCCTCGTCCACGACCTGAGACAATTGATCCATCAAACAGACCCTGACACCTTGCTTGGCAAGCAAGTGGGTGAGCAACAAACCCGTAGGTCCAGCACCAACGACCAATACATCAGCAAATCTGCTAGCGGTCTTGTGTTTTTGATGTGAAAGATCGGAGGTCATGAATTGAAATGATAGGCCTGTAACTTACAAAGCTTCTGTACCACTTGCATCCAAAACCCGAGAAAAAGCCAAAATGACTTCCTCAGGCGCTTGCACCAACTCAAT
>CAIMNS010000015.1 GCA_903842945.1 uncultured Burkholderiales bacterium | reverse complement strand
GTGTTGAGTGAGCCCCAGCGGACGATTTCTTGGAGTTCCCTCAAGCAACCCTCACACAGTTTCGTCACCGTATCCATCTTGCACACGGCGATACAAGGTGAGATGACAAACTCACTCTCAGGATCCAAAGCCATCGTCAACTTCTCCTTCAAGCGCTCGCGCCGAATCCTTTGTGCACTCATTCCTCTTGGTCCACACCTGGGGTCCAGGGTTGCCTGGGGTAGCGTTTGAAGGCCTGACGAAAAACGTCCACCACCTCGGCCGAAGACGTCATCGTCACCTCCAAGTCCTTGACCAACCCATCATGCAGACCATAAATCCATCCGTGCACACTGATCTTTTGACCACGACCCCAAGCGTCTTGCATGACGTTGGAGAGCGCCACGTTGCCCACTTGCTCAATCACATTCATCTCACACATCGTGTTTTCTAGATCGTGCTGATCCAAATGATTGAGCCTTTGACGATGGCGCAGTCTCACATCTTGTACATGCCTGAGCCAGTTGTCCGCCAAGCCAATGCGTGTGCCTCGTGTCGCGGCCAAAACACCCCCGCAACCATAATGGCCCACCACCATGATGTGCTCTACCTTCAAATGCTCCACCGCGTATTGAATCACCGACAAGGCATTCAAATCCGAGTGAACCACCACATTGGCCACATTGCGATGAACAAAAATCTCTCCAGGGTCCAGTCCAATGATTTCGTTGGCAGGCACACGAGAGTCTGAGCAACCAATCCATAAATATTTAGGCGTCTGTTGAGACGCCAACTGATTGAAAAAACCTGGGCGCGCTTGCTCCATGCGAAGCGCCCAAGCTTGGTTGTTTTCAAGTAAGTTTTTCAGCGATGCATCCATCTTGTTCACCAACATTCTTTTAACGCGTTGACCTGTTCCAAATTGGAACAGACTTTGATTCTCACCACCACCACCACCTAGAGCAACCCTACAAAACCACTGACTTCATGGACTTTTAGTCGGCTTAGACCCATGGCGAGATGGAGACCGATTTCAGCTCTCGTCGTCGAGCAGCGAAATCAGGCATCAATGCCTGCATTTCGGCCCAAAAGGCTGGCCCATGGTTCATTTGCTTTAAATGACACAATTCATGAGCCACCACGTAATCCAACAAGGCCATGGGCAAATGGACCAAATGCCAATTGAGTCGAATGGCCCCATTGGATCCGGCACTCCCCCAGCGACTCTTGGCCTGACCCAAAGAGAGCGCGCTGGGGTGGACCCCTAAAATCCCCGCAAAATAAGCCACACGTGGCTCGATGATGCGCCGCGCCAAATGGATCATGACGGCATCGATCCATTGCTTGGCGCAGGCTTTTTCTGCTCCACCAAAGCCAGCGACCCCAGCTATCGATGCCGCACTGATTTGCTTGCACAAGGACTCTATCGGTAAATAGACCTTGAAGTGAGCCTCTTTGCCTGCAGCGCTTGTTGGCGCCCATGGCAAAGAACGAGATTCGCCTTCTTGAATAAATTCAAGCCATTCACTGCATGTGCAATCGAACCACTGCCCAGCTGCAAACCTTTGGACCTCAATGTGCTCAAGCGGGGATCGTAATCGTTGCGTGTTTTCTCGTTGAAGTTGCGATAGGCTGGTTGAGGCAAGACTTGAAGAGGGGGTTGTGAGGCCATGAAAGATCCACTGCACGCCATGACTGAGCACGGGGCTGATGCAACCGCTTTCAATGTGAATTTCAGACCGCTTGCTTTCTTCACGTTTTTGCTCCATGAAATTGAATTGTTTGAGTATCCAATCTTCACGCTCTTTCAGCGCCAGTTGAACTTGCGACAAGCTCACCCATCTGGGCGCGCGGACTTCCAACCCGTCTTTGGACACCAACATGCCAATGGTTTTTCGCTTGGCTCGCTTGAAGAGATATTGGACTTCAACACCCCTGATCTCCAAAGCATGCGTTGCGTCAGGGTGCTGAAACAAGCGAGGAGTTGGGTGAGCGCAGTTGTCCAATGAAGAGGGACTGTCTCGATTTTGATTCGGCGGCTCAACACTTGCGCTTGTCGTTCTTTCAGAGACGGCGTTCCTTTGCTTAGCGGAGAAGGGGGCTAAAAAATCAAAAACCAACTGCATGAACCCATCCTTGGGTGCTTGTTGTTTAGCTTTAAAGTCCACCACAAATCTCTTTAGGCACGAAGAAACGTCATGACGATTTTATGCATAAGCGCTTGGATCGAGTCGCCGCATCTCCGACTCGATCCAGTCCTGTACTTGCGCCATGAGCTCCTCAGGCGTGCGGCCCACACTAGAGATAGGTAGCCCCACTGAAACATCTACCGTGCCTGCTTTTTTCAGCAAGGCTTTTCTAGGCCAACACTTGGCAGAACTCACAGCCACCGGCACCACATGCGCACCGGTTTGTACCGCCAATCGAGTCCCTCCCAGCTTATAAGCCCCCACCTGGCCGCGCTCAATGCGTGTACCTTCTGGAAACATCACCACCCAGTTGCCCTTTTCAAGCAACATGCGCCCTTGCTCAACCACTTTTGCAAATGCTTTGGCGCGCTGAGAACGGTCGATGTGAACCATGTCTAAACATCCTATGGCCCAACCGAAAAAGGGAATTCTCAGCAACTCTTTCTTGAACACATAAGACACCGGATGCGGCATGATCACGGGCATCAAGAAAGTCTCATAGGTGGACTGGTGCTTGACCAACACGATGACCGATACGCCCTCAAGACCCTTAAGGTTGTCCATGCCATGCAACGCATATTTCACGCCACAGATTCGATCCAAAGACACCACACAATTGCGCAACCAAAAAACCGCGCCACGGTACAGGCGGGCTTTGGAGGCCCCAGCCACCCTGAGCAACAAGACATACAACGCACAAGGAATGAGCGTGAACATCATCCACAACAAATGAATGAGCGACTTTAATAATTTCACAACAACCTCTTACGCTTTTTTCTCGGCCTTAAGAGCTTCCAATTGTGCATCCCGCTCATGAAGCATCCATTCAGAAAACCCATACAAGTCTTGATGTATTCTTGTCTCTTTTGGGAATTGAGCCGACAAGGCTTGATCACGGTAAACGACGCCTTTGCCGCTCAGCACCAGGTGGGGCTCGCACCCAACACCATAACCGGCTTGTAAATCTCGCAAAGAGTCCCCAACGGTGGGTACGCCCTTTAAACTCACCCCCAAACGCGATGAAATTTGCTCGTAAAGGCCCGACAAGGGCTTTCTGCAATCGCAGCCCTCCTCAGTGGTGTGTGGGCAAAAAAAGATCGCCTCCACCTTGCCACCGACCAGGGCCAACAATTTGTGCATTTTTTCATGCATGGCATTCAACGTTGCCATGTCAAACAAACCACGCCCTAGGCCTGATTGATTGGAGGCAATCACGATCCTCCAACCCGCGTGGCTCAATCGGGCAATGGCCTCCATGGAGCCCTCAATAGGCACCCACTCTTCAGGAGATTTGACATAATCATCCCGGTCTTCATTGATCGTGCCATCACGGTCTAAGATAATCAATTTCAACATGCTCTCAAATCCCTTCTGTGAGGAAACAACTCCTCTTTGTGCAGCAATCTGATGGCGAACCCTTGAGCACGCCTCTCATCGAACCTTAGAGATGCAAACGCTTTCAGCGCCTTCAACATCCGCCCTTTGGATTTGCCTCAAGCCAAACGAGACAAATCCGCCACTTGGTTCATGGCCGTATGCAAACGAGACAACAAAGACAAGCGATTCAACCTCAGTGCTTCATCCGGTGCATTGACCATCACTTGTTCAAAAAACAAATCGACCGCATTCTTCAAATGCGCCAACAGCAAGAGGGATTCGGTGTAATTTTTAGCCTCAAAATTCAACTTAGATTGCGGCAAAACATCTTGCATTGTCTCAAAGAGTGCTTTTTCCGCTCCTTCTACCAACAACATCGGGTTGACCTCCACGTCCATAGCTTGATCTTGGACCTTTTTCAGTAGGTTGCTGATGCGCTTGTTGGCAGAGGCCAAGGACAAAGCCTCCGGTAACAGAGCAAACGATTTAACCGCCTTGAGTCGCAAATCCACATCGTCCAACACATCTGGGCGAATAGATAAAACGCTTTCGACTTGGACACTCGAGTACGCTTGATCTTTTAAATTGATGCTCAAACGGTCGTAAATAAATTCGATCAAGGATTCAGTGATCTCAGCCCAGCTTTTTTTAATCACATCGGCGTGGCCCTCAAACGCGTTTGCACTGAGAGCCAGAAGCCTTGTCACCGATAAACCCAAACTCTTTTCACGAAGCAAACGAATCACGCCGATCGCATGTCGTCTAAGGGCATACGGGTCTTTGTCCCCGGTTGGGTGCTGCCCGATAGCAAACAAGCCCACCAAGGTCTCCAACTTGTCCGCCAACGCCAAGACCACACCAGGCATCCCCCTGGGCAAAGTATCCCCAGCGAACCTGGGTTTGTAATGGTCTTCAACAGCCCAGGCCACGTCCTTGGCAAACCCGTCGTGCAAGGCATAATAGTGCCCCATGACACCTTGCAACTCGGGAAACTCGCCAACCATGTCGGTGAGCAAATCCACCTTGGCAATTTGAGCCGCTTGGTCGGTCCACTGCATTTGCTGCGCGCTCAACTTAGACAAGCCCGACAACTCTTTCGCTATGCCTTGCGCGATGCACTGCACGCGCTCGGTCCGCTGTGCTTGGGTGCCAAGTTGCTGGTGGTAAACCACCTTCGACAAGCCTGTGGCTCGGGTTGTCAGCTTGATTTTTCTGTCTTGATCGTAGAAAAATTTAGCGTCCGACAAACGTGGTCTCACGACACGCTCATTGCCCCCAACAACAGCACTTGTGTCTTTGGGAGAAATATTGCTGACCACCAAAAACCGATTGACCAGGGCCCCTTGGTCATCGATCAAAGGGAAGTACTTTTGGTTGGCCTTCATGGTCAAGATCAAACACTCTTGAGGCACTTGCAAAAACTCTTTTTCAAATTCACAAATCAATACATTGGGCATTTCCACCAAGGAACAAACCTCATCCAAAAGTGCCTCGTCGTGTGCCACATTGAATGCCGGGCCCAAAGACTTGGCCGCAGCATTCAGTTGGTCTTCGATGGATTGGCGTCTTTTTGCATAACTCGCCATGACAGCGCCATCGTCCAAAAGAACTTGTTCATATGACTTCGCATCCCCAAGTTCGATGATGGACTTCTTCGCCTCAAAACGGTGGCCCTTGGTGGTGTTCCCAGCCTTTAAACCCAAGGCCGTCAGGTTCAAGACCTTCTCTCCATGTAGCACCAGCAAGGAGTGCACAGGGCGCACAAAGTTCACGCTGCTCCAGCCTGGCAATTCACAATTTTCATGCAGCTGATAGCTCATGACCTTTGGAATGGGCAATTTAGCGATGGCCTCATTCAAAGCTTTTTGTGCACCTAGTTCAATCGACACCCCAGGTTGATCTCTGATGAGCCACAAATGCTGAACCTGGCCTTCTTCCACCATCTCAAGATCCGAGACGCCCAAGTGCGGATACCCAAGCGCCAAGAGCTTTTTGCCCAAGGCTGGGCTGGCTTGACCGTTGGCATCAAGTCCCACCTTGACCGGCATCAGCTTTTGCTTGACCTCGCGCTCAGGTGCCTGAGACAACACCGATTGAAACAATACAGCCAATCGCCTTGGTGTGGCAAAGGATTCAAAGGCACATTCAGCATCGATCAGCTCTAAATCCAAGAGTTGCTCACGCATCGTTTGTGAAAAAGAGGTGCCCAATTTGGCCAAAACCCGAGGCGGAAGCTCTTCCACCAACAACTCAATGAGCAAGGGGGCAGCGTTCATGTGATGTAACTGCATAACTCAAGCCGCCTTGACGTTAAGCGCTTGAACCCAAGCAGGTGGAGCCATGGGAAAGCCCAATCTTTCGCGACTGTCGTAATAACTTTGCGCAACAGCACGCGCCAAATTTCTGATGCGCGTGATGTAGCCTGCGCGCTCGGTCACACTGATCGAACCCCTTGCATCCAACAAATTGAAGGTATGCGCCGCTTTCAAAATCTGCTCGTAGGCAGGCAAAGCCAATTGGACAGAGATCAAGTGCTGTGCTTGTTTTTCATAAGCTGAAAATGCCGAGAACAAGAACTCTGAATCGCTGTGTTCAAAATTATAGGCCGACTGCTCTTGTTCATTTTGCAAATACACGTCTCTGTAGGTCAAACCCTCGGTCCAAGAGAGGTCGTAGACATTGTCTACGCCTTGCAAATACATCGCCAACCTCTCTAAGCCATAGGTGATCTCACCCGTGATGGGGTGGCAATTGATGCCGCCAACTTGCTGGAAATAGGTGAACTGCGTGACCTCCATGCCATTGAGCCACACCTCCCAACCCAAGCCCCAAGCCCCCAGGGTGGGATTTTCCCAGTCGTCCTCGACAAAACGAATATCATTGACCTTCAAATCAAAGCCCAGGGCCTCCAAGGAGCCCAAATACAAGTCCAATATGTTGGGTGGCGCAGGCTTCAACACCACTTGAAATTGATAATAGTGTTGGAGTCGGTTTGGATTTTCCCCATATCGACCGTCTTTGGGCCGACGACTGGGTTGCACATAGGCGGCCTTCCAAGGCTCTGGGCCCAAGGCGCGTAAAAAAGTTGCGGTATGTGAGGTGCCAGCACCAACCTCCATGTCATAAGGCTGAAGCAAAGCACAGCCTTGCTTGGCCCAATAAGACTGCAACGTCAATATCAACTCTTGAAAATGAAGCATTGTTTTCCCATGCACTGGCATATATAAATTGAAATGGATCTCAAACTCTCAAGACAGACGGCGCATCCATGGGTGACTTGATCACACCCTCGAAATGTTCAAACGCAGTTGCCCATGTGCCTTGATGACCATGGCTTAATTTTAACCTTCCCCAGGGGGCTTCAGATGCGACCCCGGGTCTTAAAGTTCAATTCCCAAGCTTTTCTGAGTCTGGACGATTGCGATTCAACTCAAAGGTGCGTTTGAACCCAATCCAGCCCAAAACGGCCAAAGCCACCCCCCACAAAGGTAGTAACCCATACCGACTGGCCCACCAAGCAAAAAAAGTGGGCTCATCAAATCGACCTTGCACCCAAGCTTTGATTTTTTCTCTCGAGAACACATGGGCCATGACCTTCACTCGGCCGGTGTGGTCAATGATGGCGCTGACCCCTGAATTGGTAGCTCGAATCATCGGGCGGCGCAACTCAAGCGTTCGCATTCTCGAAATTTCCAGGTGTTGATCCAAGATCACCGTATCTCCAAACCACGCAATATTGCTCATGTTGACCAAAATGCTTGGCGCCTGAGCAGTATGTTGGAACTGCAAGGCCAACTCCTCGCCGAACAAATCTTCATAACAAATGTTAGGGGCAATGCTTTGATTTAAAAACATCAAACTGCTTTGAATGGACGGGCCGCTTTTAAAAAAACCCAGGGGCATTTGCATCTGATTCGTGAACCATTGGAACAAAGGGGGAATGAACTCCCCAAAGGGCACCAAGTGGCTCTTGTCGTACCGATACACGTGTTCTCTTTGGCCGACCATCGCTAGCGCACTGTTTGCGTAATCCAACCCATCTTTGGAGGGCATGCCCAACAAGACCGCTTGCTGCTCAGCTTGCAGGTGCTGCCGAAAGGAGTCTAAAAATGTGCTTGGTAATTCATGGATCGTCATCGCAAACGCCGTCTCTGGGGTGACCACCAACTGCGCATCCGAAACCATGATTTGATCGTAATACCACTGCGCAGCTGAAACGCGGTCATCACGAAATTTTGTTTGCTGGGGAACGTTGCCTTGCAGCAACTCAACGCTCAAAGGCTTTGAATACCCATCCGAATGGAGCTGCATTGCAGCGTTTTGATCCTGACCCCTTAGAAATGTCCAAGGCACCAAGCTCAACAAGGGCAAAGCGATCCAAGCACAGATGCGCCATCGACGGGGATGAAAAGAAGAAGAACTTTGGATGGCTTGCAACTCGACATCTGCTGCGCCTTCGTGTGGTGTATTCTGAACCCAAGGTTTCAGGAAATCTAAGCAACTTTTGGCCACCCACATGGCCATGGCGGCACTGATCGCACCCATACCATAAACGCCCACCCAAGGTGCAAAAATGCTGAGCCAGGTGTCATTGTGCGCGTATCCCGATGATCCCCATGGAAAGCCAGTGAACCATTGTCCTCTGCACAACTCTGACAACAGCCAAGCAGCTCCAAATCCCATCGACATCAGCGCGGTGTGGCCCATCTTTTGCACAGGGCTTGGTAAGGCACTTTGCGATGGGACAGGCGCCATGCACAATCTGTAAAACACCCATGAAAAAAACCACCAGTACACAGCCAATGCACTTGCCAATGCAACAACGGCGAAAGCGGCCAACAGCGCATGCATCTGACCGTAGACATACAGGGAAATGAAAATCCACCAAAAGGTGGTGCTCAATGCCGTCGTTTGAAAAATAAACGCCAAACGCCCGCACGCTTTGCTTGTTTTAGAACCCAAAACCAAAAAGGACAACACCAGCATGCCCACCCACTGCAGGGCTCCACTGGCGCCCATGTGAAAGGGCAAGCCCATCGACCAAGCCTGCAAGAGCCCAGCAAGAGCGGCCAGCACATACATTTTCTTTTCTGGTATTTTGGCTCTCAGCGTCATATCTTTAGCGCTCATCAAGCTTTGCTCTGCTCAAAAAAGACGTTCCTTGCACTGAGGTACCGCCTCCCCTGCTTGGGTCAGCATGTTGGTTCATTTAGACGGGCTTTGAATTGTTCAACACTGGCGCATTCGACAGCGTGGCTTCGAGGGGTTTTGGCCTGATGTTGATGGGGCGAACCTTGAACCATTTCACAACACCTGCGGTGGTGTGCATGACCTCAAAGCGCAAGTCGTTCCATAAAAAAATCTCTCCTTTGACTGGCACATGCCCCATTTCATGCGCGATCCAACCAGCAATCGTCTCAAATGACTGCATCTCCTCGGTGATCAACTCATTGAGTTCAAAGGCTTGTGCGATTCTTTTCAACGCAGTCCTGCCCGCCACCCTGTACGTTCGATCCACCAAAGCAAAAATATCGCCCGCCTCGTCATCGGTATCGAATTCGTCTTCAATGTCACCAACGATTTCTTCCAACACATCCTCAATGGTGACCACCCCCGCCACTCGACCAAACTCATCGATGACCACGGCCAAGTGATTCCGGTTCATCCTGAACTCTTTGAGCAATTCAACCAAGCTTTTGCTCTCGGGCACCATCACCACAGATCGAAGCAATGTCCTGAGGTTCAAGGTTGGCGAGCGTTGCAATTTCAACAAGTCTTTTGCCAACAAGATCCCGATGATATTTTCTTTGTGGTCTTCGTAGACGGGATATCTCGAGTGCGCTATGTCAATGACTTGGTTGAGAATTTCTTCAAAGGACGCAGCAATGTCAATCATGTCCATTCTGGTCGATGAAATCATCACGTCGCGCACCTTCAAGTCCGCGACCTTCATCACCCCTTCCATCATTTGCCGACTTTCAGGATGGATGAGCTTTGCGTTTTGTGCTTTGTGCAAAACCTCAATCACTTGATCTTTGGTTTTAAGCGCGGGCTTGAACAAGTCCCCAATCAATGACCACACATCACGAACCAAGGAAGTTCTTTTTAGTTGAGGATGATTTTTAAACACGATAGTTAAAAGAGTCGTCTTGGTGACAATCCCTAAGCATAGCCGATTTAAAGTCCCGTCTTTGCCAGCATTGCAAAAGACGGCGTCATCGATGGTGAATTTACTTCTCTAAGCCACTGAGCGGATCAATTTTGACCACACTCGTGTTCCAAGCACTGGCGACTTGTCGACCATCGCGCACCCCTTGTCGAATTTCTTGGATCTGGCTCAGCAGTTGCCAAAATTGTCTGACCTGCATTTTAATTTCCAAGTCGGTTTGACCGTAAAAAGTCAAAAACCACTCGTGCAACCGACTGGCCCAACTTCTAGGCGGCAAGTGCAAAAATGCATCTGTCTCGCCTCCATAGCGCTCTAATTTTGCCCCATGTGATTTGGCTATTTTGAGCATGGGGACGTTCTCACTCAAAGCGTGGATGAACAACATGCTCACGCCCTCATTTCTGGCCAACATGCTGGAGTGCTCAAACAAGAGCGCGCCCATGCCCTGACCTCGCAAACCTGGTAAGACAGACACCCCAAACTCAGCGCACCTGGTGAATTTCGAGGGACGCGCTAGCGCCAAATGGGCCACGGCCACCAAGCTCATCTCTGCATCAAAGATACCCAGGATCTTGTCCCTAGAAAAATCGATGTTCTCTACATAACTTTGAATGTGAGCATCTCGTGCAGGGTAACCAAAACGAAGGTACCTGTCTTGTTCATTGAGGCTCAAGAGATGCGACTCTATTTGCATCATGTGCTCACGATGCAAATTGCAAATCACTTTGCGTTGCTCAAAATGGGCCGCTTTTTTGAGTTGTGTTTTGACAAGGCTCCAGGTTTTGAGGCCTTGGTTCATGCTAATGGTTTGCATTTTTGGTGCTTTCAGGTTCAAAGACGCCCTACTTTTGATATCTCGCCTTCTTGATCTTTTGATTCTAAGGGTTTTCCCTATATTTGTCTTGTCTCTTTCATTGCTGAATCATTCTGTGGGTTTTTGAACACCTGTTTTTCTTGAAGAACACCTGAACTGGGGGTGTGACCTAGTTCTGTACCCCTTGAACATGAAGGACAATAGAAGCATTAGGAGAGCTCCATGGATAGACCTTGGTTTGAACACTACCCGCCTGATGTGCCGCACGAGTTGGACACATCAGGAATTGAGTCCATGAGGGACTTGCTCGAGACGTCCTTCGAGCAATTTGCCGACCAGCCGTTCAGCGTTTGCATGGATCGGTGGATGAGTTACAGAGAACTCGATCACGCCTCGCTGGCTTTTGCCGCGTGGCTTCAACACCTGGGCCTCAAACCTGGCGCTCGCATTGGCATCATGTTACCCAACATTCCTCAGTTTGCCGTGGCGATGGCTGGCATCCTTCGTGCGGGATTTGTTTGTGTCAACATCAACCCTTTGTACACCTCTAGAGAATTGGAGCATCAACTTTGCGACTCAGGGTGCACGGTCCTTCTTATTCTGGAAAACTTTGCACATACCTTAGAGCCGATTTTGTCTAAAACTTTGCTCGAGTCGATCGTTTTGACCTCCCTTGGCGATTTGTTGGGACCCCTCAAAGGCCCTTGGATCAATTTTGCTGTCAAATATTTGGCCAAACTGATCCCTCCCTTCGAACTCAAAGACGCCAATGCATTGGGTCATGCTCCTCTGAAGACACGGTTCAACCAATGTCTGGCTGACGGAAAAACCTTGACCCTGCAACGCCCAAGTATTCAGTCCGATTCCTTTGCCTTTCTCCAATACACGGGAGGCACCACGGGCTTGTCCAAAGGTGCGATCCTGACCCATCGCAACATCATTGCAGCGACCTTGCAAGCGCAATATTGGTTCTCCCCCGCCTTCAAAGGTAAAAAAGATCTCTCTAGAATCAACAGCATAGCAGCACTTCCGCTTTATCACATTTTTGCTCTGACCCTGTGCTTCTTCACCATTCGCACGGGCTCCTTTCTGACCTTGATACCGAACCCAAGAGACATCAAAAAATTCACCTCTGTTCTTGCCCAACGTCCTTTTCACATCTTTCCAGCCGTGAACACCTTGTTCAATGCTTTGTTACAACATGAGGCCTTTCGTGCACTGGACTTCAAGGACCTTTGCATCACCCAGGCGGGTGGCATGGCTGCATCAGCCAGCACGGCCAAAGAATGGAAGTCGGTCACTGGCTCCACCATGATTGAGGGCTGGGGCATGTCTGAGACTTGTGCTGTTGGCAGCAACAATCCGATTGATTTGAAAGCGTTTTCCGGCAACATTGGGCTGCCACTTTCAGGCATTGACATGGCCATCAAAGACGACAACGGTCAAACCCTGGGTGTGCATGCAAGTGGTGAAATATGCATCAAAGGTCCCAATGTGATGAAGGGATACTTCAACCAACCCCTTGAAACCCAAAAGGCTTTTACGGCCGATGGGTTTTTGAGGACTGGTGATATTGGCACTCAAGATGAAAGGGGCTTTTTTAAAATTGTTGACCGAAAAAAAGACATGATTTTGGTCAGTGGCTTCAATGTTTTTCCAAGCGAGATCGAAGCCGTGGCCTCTTCTTGTCCAGGTGTATTGGAATGCGCCGCGGTCTCCATCCCAGACGAAAAACAAGGCGAAGCCATCAAATTGTTTGTCGTCAAAAAAGATCCATCGTTGACACCAGAAGAGATCATCTCCTTTTGTAAAAAGCAACTCACTGCCTATAAAATCCCCAAAGTCATTGAGTTCAAAGACACTTTACCCAAATCCAACGTCGGTAAGATTCTTCGACGTGAATTAAGAGACGCAACAAGGCCTTGAGCTCTGACGAGAAGAAACTGTCTTGACAGAACATTCCCTGCCCCAAGATCTTGTTTTTTATGAGAGGGGATGGTTGTCCTCCAACTCTCTTGTGCTCCTAGGGGCTCACGCGACACTCGTTGACACGGGCCACTGTACCCATGCCCAGCAACTGCAGGATTTGCTCAGTTTCTCTCTGGGCAACACGCCTCTTCATGCCATCCTCAACACGCATTTGCATTCTGATCATTGCGGGGGAAATGCCCATTTGCAAGCCTGTTTTCCTGAAGTGGACATCCACATACCATCAGGCCAATGGCAAGATGTCATGATGTGGGAGCGTCTTGATCAAATCAATGCAGGCATTGGACAAACATGCCCAGCTTTTATGGCCACGCACCCGATGTTGCCCAACACGGAAGTTTGTATCAACGGCCGCGTTTGGCAAATTCATGCAGCTCCTGGGCATGACATGGATGCCATTGTTTTATTCGCCCCTAAAGAAAAGATTCTCATCAGCGGAGATGCGTTTTGGCAAAATGGCTTTGGTGTTGTTTTCCCAGAACTTTGTGAAAAAAATGGCTTCATGTTTGTTCGTCAAACCTTGTCTCTTGTTGAAGAGCTCGCTCCCGCCATCGTTGTCCCAGGTCATGGGCCCCTTTTCACACAAGTTCAAGACAGCTTGAACCTAGCGCACCAAAAGTTGGATCACTTTGAGGGCAAACCCCTTTCCCATGCAAAATACGCCTCCAACGTTTTCATCAAGTTCAAATTGATGCAAGAACAACAGATGACGGTTGCTGCATTGACGTCTTGGGCTTTGAAGTGCCCTGTCTTGGTCAAAACTCAGGAGATCTTTTTCCCTGAGTACCCATTCCCTGAGTGGTTGGAACACATCATCCTTGATCTGTCACGTAAAAAAAGCATCTCTGTCAAACAAGATCTGCTGCTGAACCTATAAAAACGGTTCGCACAAAGAAGAAAGCCCAGATCAATCACTTGATCTGGGCTTTTTCTGGCTATAAGAGCCTGACGATGTCCTACTTTCACACGGGAACCCGCACTATCATCGGCGCTGAAGCGTTTCACGGTCCTGTTCGGGATGGGAAGGAGTGGTACCACCTCGCTATGGTCATCAGGCATAAACTGTAATCGTGCTGAAATCAATCAACACAAAAAATTCATAGAGCAAATCAGCTTCATTATTTTGAATGCGTCACTTGGCATAACAACTTGATCTAACGATCAAAGTTATAGGGTCAAGCCGCACGAGCAATTAGTATCAGTTAGCTTAACACATTACTGCGCTTCCACACCTGACCTATCAACGTCCTGGTCTTGAACGACTCTTTAGGGGGCTCAAGGCCCCGGCAGATCTCATCTTGAAACGAGTTTCCCGCTTAGATGCTTTCAGCG
>CAIMNS010000014.1 GCA_903842945.1 uncultured Burkholderiales bacterium | reverse complement strand
GTAATCGGTGTTGATGTCTTCGAGTTCACTCAATCGACTCAAAGAACGCCTGATCTTGGGCTCCCACTCTTTGAGTTCTTGCAACTCATCGGCCTTCATGGTGAACTCGTACTGGGAGCTTGGCATGCGAGCGCCAATGCGAATGTCTTGCGAGGGAATCAAAAAGAGCCTGGCACCCGCTTCCTTTGACAGTTTCATGCGCAACTTGGCCACCAATTGATCGGCAGAGATATCGCGCTCACTTCTGGGCTTTAAGGTGATGAACATCTGTGCAGAGTTGCGCTGGCCGCCACCTGTGAACCCCGTCACATTGTCCACCGACGGCTCGGCCTTGACCACCGCCATGAATTGATCTAGCCGCACTTGCATGGACTGAAAGGAGGAGCTTTGATCGGCTCGGATGTTGCCAAAAATTCGACCCGTGTCTTGTTGCGGAAAGAATCCCTTAGGGATCGCTTTGTACAAGCTCACGTTCAATGCAACCGTTGCCAAAAGCACCATGAGCATCACTGCTGGGTGCCTCAAACACCAGGCCAGTGACTGCCGATACCACCTGCGTGGCGTGAAGTTTTGTACAAACCAAATTCGAGCGCGCAGCACACCCATGCGCAACTTCGCCAAGGCTTGATCAAAGCTGTTGAACACCGGTCTCAATTGCTCGTTGTTGAGTTTCAGCAGCAAGTCTTTGAGGGATTGGTTTTTAGGGCGTGGGACGTGGTCAGAGGGCCGCAGAAGTGCCGCACACATCATCGGTGTGGTGCTCAAAGACACCAACATCGAGATCAAAATAGCCCCCGACAAGACAATGGCAAACTCTTGAAAAAGCCTACCCAAAATACCCCCCATGAGCAAAATGGGAATGAAGACGGCGATCAAAGACAAGCTCATGGACAAGACGGTGAAGCCAATTTCCCGAGCACCCTTTCTGGCAGCCTCCAGCGCTGTTTCTCCTCGCTCCATGTGCCGGATGACGTTTTCCAAAACGACGATCGCATCATCCACCACAAAACCAGACGCAATGGTGAGCGCCATCAAAGACAAGTTGTTCAAAGAATAGTCCAACACGTACATCAGAGCAAAGGCCCCAGCCAGGGACACTGGAATGGCCACACTGGGGATCAGGGCCGCTCTCAAGCGCTTTAAAAACAAGCCCACCACCAAGACCACCAAGGCGATGGAGAACGCCAAGGCCTTTTGAATTTCAAACAAAGAAGACTTCAAGGTCGGGGTGCGGTCCGAGACCACCCTCATCACCAAACTCTCTGGCATCGAGGCCTTCAAAACCGGAAACAAGGCACGCACCCGTTTGACCGTCTCGATCACATTGGCACCGGGTTGTTTGTTCAAAATCACCAGGACTGCGGGCTTGCCGTCTTCGGCGCCATAGTTCCTCAAATCCTGGACCGAGTCCACCACTTGAGCGACGTCTTTGAGCCTCAACACATGGCCCGCCTTGCTGCTCAAGATCAAGTTGGCATAGTCTTTGGCCGATTTGGCCTGGTCGTTGGCTTCAATCTGCCACGCATGCTCACTGCTCTCCAAGAGTCCCTTGGGCCGGTTCGCATTGAAGCCCACCACAGCAAGTCTCACCTGTTCGGTGCTCAGTCCCACAGCGCTCAATTGGTGCGGATCGAGTTCAATGCGAACGGCAGGCAAAGCACCTCCTCCAATGCTCACCTGCCCCACCCCATCGACTTGCGACAAGCGTTGTGTGAGCACGGTGGACGCTGCGTCATAGAGTTCGCCTCGACTCAGCGTGTCTGAGCTCAAGGACAAAATCAAAATGGGCGACTCGGCCGGATTGACTTTGCGGTAGGTCGGGTTGCTCGGCATGCCGCTTGGCAACAAGGCCCTTGCCGCATTCAAAGCCGCTTGCACGTCTCTGGCCGCACCGTTGATGTCCCGCTCCAAATCAAACTGCAAGGTCACCCGGGTGTTGCCCAAAGACGAGTTGGAGGTCATCTCGTTCACACCCGCAATGGCCCCCAAAGCGCGCTCCAAGGGTGTGGCCACGGTGGACGCCATGGTCTCGGGCGAGGCCCCAGGCAAAGAGGCCTGCACTGAGATCGTTGGAAACTCCACTTGAGGCAGGGGTGCCACGGGTAAATTCAAATAAGCCAAGGCGCCCGCCAAAGCGACCCCCAGGGTGATCAAGGTGGTGCCGATGGGGCGATCGATGAATCCACCAGCAAAGCTCATGCAACAGGCCTTTGCTCTGTGTGAAGGTCTGAGCGCTTGGAGGGGAACCACTTGGAGAAGGTCAAATAAATCACCGGTGTGGTGAAGAGCGTCATCAATTGACTGAGCATCAAGCCCCCCACCATCGTGACCCCCAAGGGCTGCCGAAGCTCACTGCCCACACCGCCTCCCACTATCAGGGGCAAAGCCCCCAAGAGCGCGCACAAGGTGGTCATCAAGATCGGGCGAAAACGCAGCAAACAGGCTTCAAAGATCGCGTCTCTAGGAGAGAGTCCTCGAGCGCGTTCTGCATCCAGCGCAAAGTCAATCATCATGATGGCGTTCTTCTTCACAATGCCAATGAGCAAAATCACACCAATGACCGCAATCACCCCCAAATCCATGCGGCTCGCCCAAAGGGCCAACAAAGCACCCACGCCAGCCGATGGAAGTGTGGAGAGGATGGTGAGCGGATGGATGTAGCTCTCGTACAAGACGCCGAGGACAATGTACATGGTCACAATCGCCGCCAAAATCAACCACAGTGTGTTGGACAAGGAGTTTTGAAAGGCCAAGGCGGCACCTTCGTAGGTGCTCTCAATGTGGATGGGCATGCCAGATTTTCTCAAGTTCTCCAGCTCTGCATTGATCACGCCCACGGCCTCACCAAGAGACACGCCCATGGCCGGCTGAAAAGACAAGGTCACAGCTGGGTACTGGGCCATGTGCATGACCCCCAAACGCGTGGTTTTTTCTTCAAAGCTGGCCAGCGTGCTCAATGGGATTTGCACGCCCGTGCTGCTGGGGACAAAGAGACGCTCCAAGGCCTTGGGCCCGTCTTTGAAAGACGACTGCACCTCCAAGACCACCCGGTACTGGTTGCTTTGGGTGTAGATGGTGGAGATCAAACGCTGACCAAAAGCGTCGTACAAGGCATTGTCAATGGCGGCAATGCTCACCCCCAATCGACCGGCCGCTTCACGGTCGATGCGCACAAAGGCCTGCAGACCTTTTTCTTGCAAGTCGCTCACCACGACCGACAATTCAGCACGCGTGAGCAATTGATCCTTGAGCTTGTTCGACCAAAGGCTCAAAGCGTCGATGTCGGGGCCACTCAAGACAAAGGCAAAGGGCGCCTTGGCAATGCGGTCATCCAAGCTCAAGTCCTGTACCGGTTGGAAATAAGCTTGCATGCCCGTGGTTTGAGAGACCCGGCTTTGAAGCCTTGCAATCAAGTCGCGCTGGGTGTCTCGCCGCTCTCTTTTGGGGGTCAAGGAGAGCATCATGCGACCCGTGTTGATGCTCATGTTTTGACCATCGACACCGATGAAGGAGGTCAGACTCGCAACATCGGGGTCTTCTAAAAACAAAGCCGCAAGATCTCGTTGTTTGTCTTGCATGGCCGCAAAGGAACTCGACTGCGAGGCCTCGGTGATCACCTGAATGCTGCCCGTGTCTTGCTCGGGAAAGAAGCCCTTGTCGCTCACCACATACAAGAGCGCTGTG
>CAIMNS010000013.1 GCA_903842945.1 uncultured Burkholderiales bacterium | reverse complement strand
GTGACCGAGTACATCACCCATGTGGACATTGTGAAAGAGCAAATTCGCGTGGCTGCAGGCTTGGTGCTTTCTTTCAACCAAAAGCAAATCACATTCAGTGGTCACTCCATTGAGTGCAGAATCAATGCAGAAGACCCCTTTAAATTCACACCTTCTCCTGGGCGCATCACCATGTGGCACCCCCCAGGTGGACCGGGGGTCAGAGTGGATTCACATGCCTATACCAATTATTATGTGCCCCCCTACTATGACTCCATGATCGGCAAGATCATCGTTCATGGGGATACCCGAGAACATGCCTTGGCTAGAATGAGAACGGCCTTGGCAGAGATGGTGGTAGAAGGCATTCAAACCAATGTGCCCCTGCACAGAGAGGTCATGCAAGACCCCAAATTCATTGAAGGTGGGACCAACATCCATTACCTTGAGCATTGGTTGACGACGAGGCCCAAGCCCAAAAAGATGGATCCTCAATAGGGGGTCTGACGTCCGTTTTTAATGTCCTTAACTTGATGCGATTGAACCTCCATGATTGAACTGCACATCCTAGCTCCTCAAGACCAAGTGGAGAGTTTGAGCGATGTGCTTTTGGAATTGTCTGCCTTGAGCGTGAGCGTAGAAGATGCGGATGCGCACACAGAACATGAACAAGCGCTCTTTGGAGAGCCGGGCATGCCACCACCGGCCAGTTCTTGGGTTCGATCCAAGGTCATGGCCTTGTTTGACGATGAGGGCGTGCTGAGAGAGGCCAAAGACTGCTTGTTGGGTTTGGAGGCTTTTGAGAGTTGTCAAATTCTCACTGAAATTGAAGTTCCCCCAGAAGATTGGGTGCGCATCACGCAGGCTCAGTTTCAGCCTGTGGCCATCACAGAAGATTTTTGGATCGTGCCCTCATGGCACGAAGTCCCACCCTATGCCAAGAAGGTCATTCGTCTCGATCCGGGTTTGGCTTTCGGTACCGGTACACATCCAACGACTCGCATGTGTTTGGCTTGGTCCACGCAACACGACTTTGATGCCGAGCGAGTCATGGACTACGGATGTGGTTCAGGGATTTTGGCCATTTCAGCGGTGCTTCATGGCGCAAAGCATGCAGATGCTGTGGACATCGATCCATCGGCTGTGCAGGCGGCCCAACAAAATGCAAGAGACAACCAAGTCGACGCTCAAATGCAGGTGGGTTTGCCCGATACCTCCAAGGGTCCTTATGACACCGTGTTCGCCAATATTTTGGCCACACCGTTGAAAGTCTTGGCGCCATTGTTGTGTGGCTTACTGAAGCCGGGCGGACACTTGGTTTTGGCGGGGATTTTGGAGCGGCAAGAAATGGAGTTGAAGGAGGCCTACGCCCCTTATTGTCATTTAGAGGTCAGCAATGTCTGTGAAGGTTGGATCTTGATGACCAGTCGCATCACTTCAAGCCCGGCGTAAAGCGAAAAGGCTTGTATGAATCCAACCGATATGGAAGAACAGTCGATGACACAGCTTTGCAAATGTCCGCAATGCTCTCAACATCTGGTCTTGTTGGATGAGCTGCTGGGTCGTGCAGAGGGCTGGGTGCGTTGCTCCAATTGCGAGCAAGTTTTTTTGGCCATGGCGTGTTTGATCGAAACACAAGAATTTAAAGCTGAGCAAGCATCGAACCAAGAATCCAACAAGCCCCAAGGTGCAATGGCCTTGCAAGAGCCGCAGAACCCGATCAGCATCGATGAGTTTTTGTATCAAAAGACCCTTCGACATCAGACCTATCTTCCACCATCAGGGCCTGAGCTAGGC
>CAIMNS010000012.1 GCA_903842945.1 uncultured Burkholderiales bacterium | reverse complement strand
TGGGACATACACCATCTCGGCACGTTTGACGAAAGCATCCACCAAGGTGCCAGCGATTTTGTCAAAGACAGGCCCCACCAGTGCGCCAAACATGCTCTCAAAGTCGTAGTTCAACTGCAACTCAATGCGACACGCGCGCTCACTGCCCAAGGGGTGGAACTGCCACAAGCCATGGAGCTCCTTGAAGGGTCCTTTGACCAAGGCGATCTTTACCTCGCGCCCTTCGATGTGGGTGTTGTGGGTGGTGAACGCTTTTTTAAAGCCGCCAAGGGACATCCCAATTTCGGCCGTGACCCCGTGCTCGTGATGCTCTATGATAGAGGCCTGTTCGCACCAAGGAAGAAATTGAGGATAACTGGCCACATCGGTGACCAAGTTGTACATCTCTTGGGCACTGAACCAAATGAGCACAGATTTATGGATGGTTTTCATAAGCAAAGGCAAAAGGCCTGTTCAACGATGGACAATCCATCAAGACGAATTTCTCCCTCCATTGTACGAACAAGAGCGGGCTTTTGATCTCTACCACCCCCCTTCATGACCAAAAAACAAGAATTACCCTCACGCATTGCGGACAACAAAAAAGCGGCTTTCAATTATTTTTTTGAAGAACGCTTTGAAGCGGGCATGGTGCTCCAAGGCTGGGAGGTCAAGGCCGCGCGCGAGGGCAAAGTGCAATTGACCGATGGCTATGTGGTGGTCCGTGAGGGGGAGCTGTATGTGATTGGTTGTCAAATCAATCCCACCCGCACCACCTCGACCCATGTGAACGCGGATGCGACTCGGACCAAGAAGTTGCTGCTTAAAAAAGATGAAATTCGCCGACTCGTGGGCAAAGTCGTGCAAAAAGGCTACACCTTGGTGCCCCTGAATTTGCATTGGAAGAGCGGCAAAATCAAATGCGAAATCGCCTTGGCCAAAGGCAAGGCCGAGCACGACAAGCGAGACACCATCAAGGACCGTGAAGGCAAACGAGAGGTGGAACGGGCGATGAAGCACAAGACCCGTTGAGGGTCAAACCTGCCACCGCTGACCTGGGCTTGCCTGGGTTTTTTTTAGGCCGCAACAGCGCTCCAGTTGCTCACAAACCCATGGGGCAAGCCAGCCCTTGCCAAAGCGCCATGCAGCTTCAAATCCGACAAGCTCTCGGACATGGTTTGCCTGGTCTTTAAAAGCAAGTCCAAATTGACCCCCGTCTTCAGGCCCATCGAGTCGAGCATGAAACAAAGGTCTTCCATCACAATGTTGCCGCTCGCCCCAGGTGCGAAGGGGCAACCACCAAGGCCACCCAAAGACGCATCAAAGTACTTGATGCCACACTCCAGCGCAGCGGTCACATTGGCCAAGCCCGTGCCTCTGGTGTCGTGAAAGTGGGCTGCAACGGGCACATCGCCGGCCACGGCCAACACCGCTTTCAAGACCGCACGCACCAGCGCTGGATCGGCATACCCGACGGTGTCACACACCACGATTTCATCGGCTCCTGCATCGAGCAACTGCTCGGCACAAAGAACGACCTCGGTGAGCGCGACCTTCCCTTCATAAGAGCAACCCAAAGCGGTGGACAAACCCGCACCGATCAAGGGACGCTGATCCTCGGGCAAGGTTTTGATCAAGTCGACAATGGCCTTGAAGTCGGCCATCGACGCATCTCGCTCCCTGCGTACATTTTTAAGGTTGTGGGTCTTGCTGACCGAGACCACGTAATTGAGCTTGTTCACCCCAAGCTCCAAGCCCCTTTGTGCGCCTTTTAAATTGGGAATCAAGGCGCTGACCACCAAATCCTTGAGCTGCAAGGCCCCCGCACAAACCTCGGTGGCATCGGCAAATTGAGGAATCAGCTTGGGCGGAACAAAGGAGGTGACCTCGATCTCTGACACACCGCTCAAGGCTTCGTTCTTGATCCAAGCCAGTTTGTCGGCCGTGGGCATGAAGGTGGGATGAATTTGCAGTCCATCACGCAGTCCCACTTCGCGAACGATGATGTCTCTTTGAATGGTGCTCATGTTTAAAATCCGATCTTATAAAAACGCGGTGTCTTGTCTTGTCAGGTCAGTCCTTGACCCAGCATCCGGGAGGGAAGTTTCACTGGCCCAGAAAATGGGGTTTTCTTTTTTCGTTGAACGCTTTGACGCCTTCCATGCGGTCTTGGGTATCGACCAAATGATTGTAGGCCTCGACCTCAAAACGAAAGGCTGTTTTGAGCTCCATTTGCCCACCGTAGCGCACCGACTTCTTGACCTGCTTGACCGACAGAGGTGCATTGGCGGCGATGGTCTCAGCCGTCTTGAGGGCTTCGCTCAACACGTCCCCTGGCTCAAAGAGTTCGTTGACCAGACCCCAGTCATAGGCCTTTTGAGCACTGAAGGGTTTGCCAGTCATGATGATTTCTTTGGCGCGTCTCTCGCCCACGGCTCTGGGCAACAATTGTGTGCCGCCTGCGCCCGGCATGATGCCAATGGTGACCTCGGTGAGCGCAAAGCGCGCATGTTTGTTGGCGTAGATAAAGTCACAGGTGAGTGCCATCTCTAACCCTCCGGCATAAGCGTGTCCTGTGACCGCCGCAATGACGGGAATGGGGACCTCCAACAAAGCCCAATATTGGCGTTCAAAAACCTCGTGTTGGCGGCGCCATTGCT
Organism: uncultured Burkholderiales bacterium; assembly: GCA_903842945.1. Taxonomy (GTDB): domain Bacteria; phylum Pseudomonadota; class Gammaproteobacteria; order Burkholderiales; family Burkholderiaceae_C; genus Limnohabitans. The sequence continues at coordinate 15,942 of CAIMNS010000012.1, read as the reverse complement.
CCCGGGTCATGCCATTGCGCTCTTTCAGATCGCCCCCACCACAAAAGGCTTTCTCACCCGTGGCGGTGAGCACAATGGCGCGAAAGCCTTGCGTATCGAGGATGAGTCGGTTCCACAAGTCCTCGAGCTCTTGGCCCATCAAGGTGTTGAAGGCGTTGGAGACCTCGGGGCGGTTCAAGCTCACCTTCAAGACAAAGGGCGAGACTTTCTCGGTCAAGATGGTTTGGTAGCTTGGGATACTGGCCTGCGCAGGCGTGAAAACAAGATCGGTCATCGTGGATCGTCCAAGTAAATCGCCAGTATAAATGAAGCGTCAAGAAAAAAAGAACTGGGCTTTCACCTTCAAGGGCCTGTACCAAGGGGTCATCACGTGTCATCTAGTGTCATGGGGTACACGTTGATCAGAAGTTCTTTGGCCAAGCATCTATGCAATAATTGTTGCCAATCTTGAAAGAACGCTCCCCCATGACGATCCCCTCAGCGCTTAGAAGTTTTTTCCCCCCACGCCTTTCTTGGTCCAAAACAGGGGCTTGCCTGTTGCTGCTCGCTCACCTGGGGTGCTTTTCTGCCACGCCTGACAAAGTCCCCTTGGGTGCAGATTACCCCAAAGGACCGGTCAAGATGATCATCCCCTTTCCACCCGGGGGTCCCACGGACACCTTAGGCCGTTTGATTGGCCAAAAGTTGCAAGAGATCTGGGGCCAAGCGGTGATCATTGACTACAAAGCGGGAGCCGGGACGGTCATTGGTGTGGACCATGTGGCCAAGAGTGCCCCGGACGGCTACACACTCGGGATGATCAATTCCGCCTTTGTGGTGAACCCTTCCTTTCAAAAGTCCCTGCCCTACGACTCCATCAAGGACATAGCGCCCATCACTTTGGTGGCGAACCTCCAATTGGCCATGGTCACCCGACCAGACGCGCCCTTTAACACCTTGCCTGAGTTGATCGCTTATGCCAAAAAGAACCCCACGAGCTTGAGCTATGGCACACCAGGGACGGGTTCAACCACCCATTTGGGCACCGAGCTCTTGAAACGAAGCGCCAATTTTGAGATGGTGCACATCCCCTTCAAAGGCAGTGCCCAAGCACACGGTGAACTCCTAGGCGGTCGCATTGACGTGGTGGTCGATCCCTTTCTTTCGGTCATGCCTTATGTCAAAGCGGGTCGCATGAAAGTCATTGCCACCTTGGGCGATAAAAAACTGCCCAACACCGATTACCCACTGATCCAAGAGCACGTACCTGGCTTCAATGTGAATGCGCTTTTGGGGTTCATTGCACCCAAAGGCACACCGCTCTTGGTGGTGCAAAAAATCCAAACCGATATCGCCAAAGTCATGGCCATGCCTGAGTTGAAAAAAAGGAGCGATGAGTTTGCCATGGAAATTGTCTCCTCCAAGCCCGAGGTGTTTGAGCAGTTCATTGCCAGTGAAATACGCAAATGGGCGCGGGTGATTGCTGACGCCAAAATTCAGCCCGAATAAATGAATCCCATCATGTACCCCATGACCATGGACCCTATTCAAGTGAAGGATGCTTTATGACACTCCGACTTCAAGCTTTGCATCCCCTGTTTGCGGCGCAAGCCAGTGGCCTTGATCTCACCCAAGCCTTGAGTGCCCAAGATGTCAAAGACATCAATGCAGCCATGAACCACTATGCGGTGTTGGTCTGGAGAGATCAGCCCATGAGCCCAGCCCAACAAATCGCATTGTCTGAATCCTTTGGTCCCTTGGACATTGGTCTTAAAAGGGTCTTCAAAAGAAAAGAACGTTTGGACGATGAGCGACTCATCGACATCTCCAATGTGGACTTGAATGGTGAACTGCATCGACGCGACTCCCCCAAGAACCTCTCCTCCTTTGCCAATCAATTGTGGCACTCGGACAGCTCCTTCATGTCTCCTAAAGCGGCTTACTCCATGCTCCATGCCTTGGTCATTCCCAGTGAAGGGGGCAACACGGAGTTTTGCGATTTAAGAGCAGCCTACGACGCCCTGCCGCTTGACTTGAAGGAAGAAATCCAAGACTTGAGTGCCGAGCACTATGCCCTTCATACCCGTTTGTTGCTGGGAGACAATGCCTACACCGATGAGCAAAAGAAAGCCATTGAACCCGCCGTTTGGCCGCTGGTGAGTGTGCATCCTGGATCCAAGCGACAGGTGCTTTTTGTGGGCGTTCATGCCCACAAAATCATGGGTTGGCCCATCGCAGAGGCGCGGATTTTTTTGAGCGACTTGTTGGAGCATGCCACCCAACGAAGCTTTGTCTACGCCCACCAATGGCAGGTGGGTGACTTGGTGATGTGGGACAACCGAAGCACCTTGCACCGAGGTCGGCGCTACGATTTGAACCAGCGTCGTGAACTCAGAAGAACCACCTTCAACGATGTGCCTGAGGCCAACTTGGCTGCAGTTTGATCGGTGAAGGCTTGGTGCATGTGTTGACCTTTTGAATGATTCTTTGAGCTTTTAGCTTTGAGCATTTAGCTCCAAGAATTTTCTTTGCTGGGTGTCGAGCTCACATGGTGAATGGTCAAGTCTGCCCCATTGTGTTCTTCCTCTTCACTGAGTTTAAGGCCACAAAGAAGCCTGAGCGCTCCATAAATCACAAAGCCCCCGGTCAAGGCAATGACCACCCCCAAAGCACTTCCAATGAGTTGAGCATACAGCGAGACGCCTCCTAAGCCACCCAAAGAGGTTTGACCAAAAATACCTGCCGCAACACCGCCCCAAAGACCACAAAGGCCATGCAAGGGCCAGACGCCCAAGACGTCATCGATCTTCCATACATTTTGCTCGATGGTGAAGAGCTTCACAAAGAGTACCCCCGCAATGCCTCCCACCACCAAGGCACCCAAGGGATGCATCAAGTCCGAGCCTGCGCACACGGCCACCAGACCGGCCAAAGGTCCGTTGTAGACAAATCCCGGGTCGTTCTTGCCGGCCCACCAAGCTGCAAGCGTGCCCCCCACCATCGCCATCAACGAGTTCATCGCCACCAGGCCACTCATTTTGTCGATCGTTTGCGCACTCATGACATTGAAGCCAAACCAGCCCACACTCAAGATCCAAGCACCCAAGGCCAAAAAGGGAATGTTCGATGGCGGGTGGGCACTGATGCGTCCGTCTTTGGAGTACCTGCCATAGCGCGCACCCAGCAACAACACGGCGGGCAGTGCCACCCAGCCCCCAAAGGCGTGCACCACGATGGAGCCCGCAAAATCATGGAACTCTTCGCCATAAAGGGCTTTGAGCCAAGCTTGGAAACCGTAGTGCTGGTTCCAAACCATGCCTTCAAAGAAGGGGTATAAAAAACCCACCAGCACAAAGCTTGCAATCATTTGCGGGTTGAACTTGGCCCGCTCTGCTATACCTCCTGAAATGATGGCAGGAATGGCTGCTGCAAAGGTCAGTAAAAAGAAGAATTTGACCAATTCAAAACCGTTTTTGTCTGCCAAAACACTGGCCGTGTCCCAAAACCCGATGCCGTAGGCAACACCGTATCCTATGAAGAAGTAAGCCACGGTCGACACGGCAAAGTCCATCAAGATTTTGACCAAGGCGTTGACTTGGTTCTTCTCCCTGACGGTACCGAGTTCCAAAAAGGCGAAACCTGCATGCATGGCAAGCACCATGATGGCGCCCAACATGATAAACAGTCCGTCGATTGCAGTTTTATAAGCGTCCATATTGTCTTTTTTAGTGCATTGAATGATTGAGCAACAACTTTTCGCACCTAAAGTGTGAAAATCGGTATTTTATATCTCCATGTGTTACCTATTTGATTCACTAATCTTTTTTTTTACAGGTATTCATGCACCAAAATAGTATATATGCATTCTTTTGTATTCATGCGCGAGGACTTGTTTTTCTATCCCAAGCAAGTCAAGTGTCAGCTGATGCAGAGCTCATGTGCTTGATCGATCTGCACTGCATCGATCAAGCTTAAAAAAACCCTCTCCAAACACCCAGAGCACGCTTGGAGCATGCACCAGGGGTTTGCAAAGGGTTTGGGCTCAGTGGGACTGGAGCTCAGGCTTAGGCTGAACGCGCAGAGCGTTTTCTGTCGTGCTCTTTCAAAAAGCGTTTTCTCAAACGAATGCTTTTTGGGGTGATTTCCACCAACTCATCGTCATCGATGAACTCCACGCCGTATTCAAGCGTGAGATCGATAGGGGGCGTGATCTTGATGGCATCTTCTTTGCCTGAGACTCTGAAGTTGGTCAACTGTTTGGTTCTGGTCGCGTTCACCACCAAGTCGTTGTCACGGCTGTGGATGCCCACGATCATGCCCTCGTACACAGGGTCATTGGGTTTGACGAACATGCGACCTCTTTCATCGAGTTTACCCAAAGCGTAGGTGAAGATCTCGCCATCGTCCATGGAAATCAACACCCCGTTTTTACGTCCACCGATCTCACCCTTGTGGGCCTCATAGCCATCAAAAATATTGGAGATCAAACCAGATCCACGCGTCAAATTCAAGAACTCATTGGTAAAACCAATCAAGCCCCTGGCTGGAATGCGGTACTCCAAGCGAACACGTCCTCGACCATCGGGCACCATGTTGACCAACTCGCCCTTTCTCTCCCCCAAGGCCTGCATGACACCTCCTTGGTGCTGCTCTTCAATGTCGGCGGTCACCATCTCGATCGGTTCATGTCGATCGCCATTGACCTCTTTGTACACCACGCGAGGCTTGGACACGCCCATTTCATAACCCTCACGGCGCATGTTTTCAAGCAAAATGGTCAAGTGCAATTCACCACGACCCATGACCTCAAACACACCCTCTTCATCGGTCTCATTGACCTTCAGGGCCACATTGTGTTGCAACTCCTTTTGCAGTCGATCCCAGAGTTGTCGGCTGGTGACGAACTTGCCTTCGCGTCCAGCCAAGGGGCTGGTGTTGACGCAAAAGTTCATGGTCAAAGTGGGCTCATCGATTTTCAGCATGGGCAAGGGAGATGGATTTTGCGTATCCGTGATGGTCACACCAATCCCAATGTCTGCGATGCCGTTGATCAGCACGATGTCACCAGGTCCCGCCTCGGTCACTTGCACACGGTCCAAGCCTTGAAACTTCAAGACTTGGTTGATACGTCCTTTAAAGCTCTTGCCATCAGGGCCTTCCATCACCATCACATCCGTTTGTGGCTTGATGGTGCCTGCGCTGATGCGCCCAACTCCAATGCGGCCCACAAAGGTTGAAAAGTCCAGGGCCGAGATTTGCAGCTGCAAGGGTGCAGCAGGATCCCCGCTTTGCGCAGGCACGTGATCCAACACCGTGTCAAAGAGAGCGGACATGTCCGGGCCCCACTGTTCACCAGGCTCGCCCTCTTTCAAGGAGCTCCAACCATTGATGCCTGAGGCGTACACCACCGGAAAATCCAACTGCTCATCGGTGGCACCCAACTTGTCAAAAAGATCAAACGCCGCGTTGACCACCATGTCTGGGTTGGCACCGGGCTTATCGACCTTGTTGACCACCAAAATAGGCCTCAAACCCAAAGCCAAGGCTTTTTTGGTCACGAACCTGGTTTGGGGCATGGGACCTTCTTGCGCGTCGATCAAGAGCACCACACCGTCCACCATGGACAAAGCGCGTTCAACCTCGCCACCAAAGTCCGCGTGTCCTGGGGTGTCGACGATGTTGATGTGCGTGCCCTTCCAACTCACGGCGCAGTTTTTGGCCAAGATCGTGATGCCACGCTCGCGCTCGATCGCGTTGTTGTCCATGACCGTGTCGACCACTTTTTCATGATCGGAAAAGGTGCCTGATTGACGAAGCAACTGATCAACCATGGTGGTTTTACCGTGGTCAACGTGAGCAATGATGGCAATATTTCGAATGGGAAGACTCATAACAAACTCTCTAAAATGGAATTGATCTCTAGGGGATTCAGTAGCCTATCGGGGATCAACTCACCCCCCTTGGTGTGCGCACTACCGAGTAAAACAGTTGGGTGTTGAGCGTAAACGGCCACGCGATCAAAGTCGCGCCAGGGTCCCGTTCTTCTCACACCACTTAAAAATTTAGCTGAGTCTGACTCATCCAAAGCAATCGGCTCATGGCCTTTCAGTAAACACTGCGTGGGCAGGATCTCACGCAAGGCCTCTTGGGGCTGCGAGCCTTGGCTCACGCTCTCCAAAGCGTCCATGTCCATGCACTGATCAATGCCGAACTCGCCACTCGCAGTTCTTCGCAGATAGACCAAATGGGCGCCCACGCCCAAATGCTCGCCAATGTCTTGGGCCAAGGTGCGTACATAGGTCCCCTTGGAGCATTGGACTTTGAAAGCCAAGGCTCGGGTGCCTTCCACCGAGTTGACCTCTTGGGCGAACGCCTCATTGAGTTTCCAATGCGCCAAAGGCGTCAACCGCTCCAAGTCAGATAGGCTTTTGAACTCGGTCATGTCAAGCGCATGGATGGTGACTCTGCGGGGTTGGAGTTCGAGTTCCACGCCATCGCGTGCGTAGTCATAAAGCGCTTTACCCTGCACCTTCAAGGCACTGTACATGGGTGGCGTTTGCTCAATGGGGCCAATAAAAGAGGCTTGAACTTGCGCAAGACTTGGCGCACTCAAATCAACGCCACTGGCGTCTCGTGTTTGCGTGATCTGACCTTCTGCATCCGCCGTGCTGGTGTTTTGCCCCAAACGGGCGATGGCCAGGTAGGTCTTGTCCGCGTCCAAATGCAGTTGACTGAATTTGGTGGCCGCTCCCAAGCAAATCGGCAAGACGCCAGAAGCCAAGGGGTCAAGGGTACCGGTGTGACCGGCTTTTTCGGCCTTGAGCAACCACTTCACGCGCTGCAAGACTTGGTTGCTCGAAGCACCCAGGGGTTTGTCGATCAACAAGACCCCGTGAAGCGAGCGACGCTTGATTTTGATCTGCACCTTTTTGGACTTTCGGGGCCCTTGATCCAGACGCACCGCGACCTGCTCGGACACAGAAGCATCGTGGCGGGTGGTATCGGTAGCGTTCAAGTTCAAAGCATTCAAGTCAAGCAGGTCCATCTTCTTTGGCTTTTTCAAGCAAAGCCAAGTTGATCAAAGCGTTCAATTCAGCCGCTCGTTCTGGTGTTTTGTCGTACAAAAAATGCAAGGTCGGCACCGTGTGAATTTGCAAACGTTTGAACAACCCATTACGTAAAAAGCCAGCGGCTTGGTTCAGTCCCTCCGCTGCCAAAGCAGGGTCGCCCTTCAACACACTGAAATGAACCTTGGCATGCGCGTAATCTGGGGTCACCTCCACACCTTGCAAGGTCACCATGCCAACCCGAGGGTCCTTGAGCTCACGAGCGATCAATTCAGACAAATCACGCTGAATTTGATCGGCCACTTTGAAGCTTCGGTTGGAATTGGTCTTTTTACGCATCTTACAAATGGGACTCCCACAAGGGGAGCAAATACACGGTTTAAAGTATCGTTAAATCAAATGACAAGTCAAAGACAAAACCATGACAAATCAAAGCTTCTTTGGTGAACACGTCCCACCTCGACGGCTCGGTCAGAGGTGGCACGTGAGAAGAAAAAAACGCTTGTTATGGGCTTTGAGGTTCAACGCATGGATGCGTCAAGACCTCTTAAAAAGCACCGGTCTTAAAGCGTTCTGGCCACTTCCTTGATCTCAAAGAACTCCAATTGATCGCCTTCGACAATGTCGTTGTAGCCTTTGATGTTCAAGCCGCACTCAAAGTTCTCTTTGACCTCTTTGGCGTCGTCTTTGAATCTCTTCAAGCTCTCAAGCTCACCGGTGAAGATCACCACATTGTCTCTGAGCAAGCGCAACCTAGCGGTCCTGCGAATGACACCTGAGGTGACCATACAGCCCGCGATGGAGCCAATTTTACTGACCCTAAAGACTTGTCGAATCTCTGCAGAACCGATGACTTCTTCTTTCTTGTCTGGCGTCAACATGCCAGACATGGCCGCTTTCAGTTCATCCACCGCGTCATAAATGATGTTGTAGTAACGGATCTCAACGCCGTTGTTCTCCGCCAATTTGCGCGAACCCGCATCAGCACGTGTGTTAAAGCCAATGATCACCGCTTTGGAGGCGATCGCCAAGTTCACATCGCTCTCGCTGATGCCGCCCACTGCGGCATAGACCATCTGGACTTTGACTTCCTCGGTGGAGAGTTTCAAGAGGGAAGACGACAAGGCTTCTTGTGAACCTTGTACATCGGCTTTCACAATGATCGGTAAGAGTTTCATCTCGCCTTGCGCCATGTCGGTGAACATGTTCTCAAGCTTGGAGGCTTGTTGCTTGGCCAGTTTGGTGTTTCTGAACTTGCCAGCGCGGTAGGTGGCGATCTCACGCGCGCGTCGCTCGTCCGTCATCACCATGAACTCATCGCCCGCTTGTGGCACCTCTGTCAAGCCTTGGATCTCGACCGGAATGGAAGGCCCAGCAGATTTGATGGGCTTGCCGTTTTCGTCCAACATGGCCCGCACACGACCAAAGGTCTGTCCAGCTAAAACCACATCGCCCACATTCAAGGTGCCCGATTGAACCAAGATGGTGGCCACCGGGCCACGACCTTTGTCCAACTTGGCCTCAATGACCAAGCCTTTGGCCATGGCATCGACCGGAGCCTTCAACTCCAACACTTCGGCTTGTAACAGCACTTGTTCGAGCAACTCGTCAACGCCTTGGCCGGTTTTGGCGGACACACCAATGAACGGTGCGTCTCCTCCAAACTCCTCTGGCACGACCTCTTCGGCCACCAGTTCGCTTTTTAAGCGTTCGAGGTTGGCCTCTGGTTTGTCGATCTTGTTCATCGCCACGACGATCGGTACACCCGCAGCTTTGGCGTGTTTGATGGCCTCTTTGGTTTGTGGCATCACACCGTCATCGGCGGCCACCACCAAAATCACAATGTCCGTGGCTTTGGCGCCGCGTGCTCGCATGGCGGTGAACGCTTCGTGACCTGGTGTGTCCAAGAAGGAGATCATCCCTCTAGAGGTCTCCACGTGATAGGCACCAATGTGCTGGGTGATCCCGCCAGCCTCACCGGACGCCACTTTGGCGCGTCTGATGTAGTCCAAGAGAGAGGTCTTACCATGGTCGACGTGACCCATGACCGTCACCACAGGTGCGCGTGACAAAGAGGGCGCCTGGGTGGCTGAGTTCTCTTCTTCCGTGAACGCCTCAGGATCATCCAAAGCCGCAATGATCGCCTTGTGGCCCATCTCTTCAACCACGATCATCGCTGTGTCTTGGTCAAGAGGCTGGTTGATCGTGACCATTTGGCCCAGTTTCATCAAGTGCTTGATCACCTCTGAGGCCTTGACGGCCATCTTGTGCGCCAGCTCTGCGACCGTGATGGTCTCAGGCACATGCACCTCAAAAATACGTGCTTCAACCGGCGCTTGAGGGACGTGTGACTCCTCGCGGTCTTTGTCTCTGCGGCCTCTAGGGCCACCTCGCCAAGCGTTTCTGGCGTTACCGGCGGAGGTGTCTCCACGGGTTTTGATTTCTTTTTTCTTCGCTTGCTCATCGGCCCAGCTCGAAGAGAGCTTGGCACTCTTGACCTCTTTGCCATCTTTGCTGACCGTGGTCGTTGCCGTGGATTTGGGCGCTGTGGTGCCTGGCGCTTGCGCGGGCTTGTGCAAGGTGCCTTTGATGGCGGTTTTGCCGTCTTCGGCGGCCTTCACCGGCTTGGGTTCTTCTTTCTTGAAGGGGACGGCCACCTTCTTGGGTGTGCTCATCATGTGACGAATCGCCTCAGCTTCGTCAAGCGCCACTTTTCTTCTGGCTTCGAGTTCCTTGGCACGAACGCCCTCTTCCTCAGCGGCGGCTTTCGCACTCGCGAGCTGACGCTCCAAGTCCTCTTGGGCAGCTCTTGCGGCTTGGGCCAATTCGGACTGATCGTTTTCATCGATCAGTGGCGTGATCTCGCTGACTTTCGAGACTGGCTTTTTGTTGCTGTCGGCTTTGGGCGTGACCAACTTGTCCAGTGCCTCAGAGGAGGCCAATGACAAACCACTGTCAGCTGACGCTGCCTGAGCGGGGTCTTTGTCTTGCTCTAAGGACTTTCTAGAGGCTGCAGCCTCGTTGGCCAGACTCGCTTGGGTCTCAGCACGCGCTTTGGCTTCTTTGAGATTTTTCGCCTCTTGTTCTTGACGCTCAAGACGCTTTTGTATCAATTCTTCTTCTTGTCGACGAATGAATTCGGCTTGTCTTCTGGCCTCTTCCTCGCGACGAGCAAGCTCGGCTTGGTCAATGACGGAGACGGGGGCTGCAGGAGCCAGGTTGGCTGCAGGAGCAACGACCTGGTCCTCGGTCTCATCGCGTTGAACAAAGGTTCTTTTCTTACGAACTTCGACTTGGATCGTACGGGCCTTGCCGGTGGCATCGGCTTGCTTGATCTCGCTGGTCGACTTCTTGACCAAGGTGATCTTTTTGCGCTCCACAGCAAGCGGCGCAGTGCCATGCGCGGCTTGCAATGAGCTCAACAATTTCTGTTTATCAGCGTCCGTCAGCTCATCGTTCTCACTGGTCTTTTTAACCCCTGCTGAGTTCAATTGCTCAAGCAAGACTTGATTTGTTTTTTTGAGTTCTTTGGCAAACTCTGCTACTGTCGTACTGGTCATCTGTGATGTTCCTCTTCATGACCGTCACTCTTGACCCACGAACCAATGTTCGCGAGCTTTAAGGATCAGGATTTTGGCCTCTTCTTCTGATTGTCCGGTGATTTCCACCAGTTCGTCGATGGCCAAATCGGCCAAGTCATCGCGTGTGATCACGCTTGCCTCAGCCAGTTTGACGATCAATTCGGCATTCAAGCCTTCAAGATCGCGCAAGTCTTGAGAGACCTCCTCAACGCTTTCTTCACGAGCAATTTCCATGGTTAACAAAGCATCCTTTGCTCTGGCTCGTAATTCGTTGACCGTATCTTCGTCAAAACTCTCTATCTCTAACATCTCTTGAATGGGCACGTAAGCGACCTCTTCTAAAGATGTGAATCCCTCGTCAATCAAGATGTCAGCAATCTCTTGGTCAACGTCTAATTTCTCCATGAACAAGGCACGTGTTCCGTGGGTTTCATCGGCCAGCTTTTGAGCAGATTCAGCCGCATCCATGATGTTGATCTTCCAGCCCGTCAAGTCAGAGGCCAAGCGCACGTTTTGTCCGCCTCGACCAATGGCAATGGCCAAGTTTTCCTCATCAACCACCACATCCATGGCGTGTTTTTCTTCGTCCACCACGATCGAGCTCACGTTCGCAGGCGCCAAGGCACCGATCACGAACTGAGCCGGATCATCGCTCCACAGCACAATGTCCACTCTTTCTCCCGCCAACTCATTGGTGACGGCATTGACCCGTGTTCCTCTCACGCCCACACAGGTGCCGATCGGGTCGACACGTTTGTCATGCGAAATCACTGCAATTTTTGCTCTTGAGCCCGCGTCCCTGGCGCAAGATTTGATCTCTAAGAGGCCTTGCTCGACTTCGGGCACCTCTTGCCTAAAGAGCTCCATCATGAACTCAGGCGAGGAGCGCGACAAAATGATGGGTGCGCCTCTGAGGGTGGTGTCCACTTCCATGATCATGGCGCGAACACGGTCCCCATTTCTGAAGTTTTCTTTGGGAATCATCTCCGAGCGTCTGAGGCGACCTTCAACACGACCGCTCTCGACAATCAAGTCTCCCTTGTCCATGCGCTTGACGGTACCGAGGAAGATTTTCTCGCCCCTGGACATGAAGTCTTGCAAGAGCATCTCGCGCTCGGCGTCTCGAATCTTTTGCAAAATCACTTGCTTGGCTGCCATGGCGCCAATGCGGCCAATGGGCAAGGATTCAATCAACTCTTCAATGTACTCGCCTTCCTCAACATCGGCCACGCGCTCTTTGGCGTCCATCAACAACTCTTCGGCCTCAGGGTTTTGAAGCCCAGCAGCATCAGGGACGACCAACCAGCGTCTGAAGGTTTCGTAGTCACCAGAATCACGGTCCATGGAGACGCGAATATCGACCTCTCCTTGATAGAGTTTTTTCGTCGCTTGCGCCAAAGCAAGCTCAACGGCTCCAAACACAACATCACGTTCGACGTTCTTTTCGTGTGAAATGGCTTCAACCAGCATCAACATTTCGCGATTCATGTTGTACAACTCCTCTTAAATCATCGTTTGGACTGACGTCCCTTAAAATCCACAATCGGTGCCAACCGAGCCTCTTTCAGCTCATCCAACTTGAACGACAAAGCCTGCAAAGCAGCGGGCTCCTTTTTCTTGCTGACGCGCTGTCCGGGCTTGGGCTTTGGCGCGTCGCTCCAGACGATCTGCCAAACACCTTCTTTGCCAGCGGACTCAAGCACGCCTCTGAACTTCTTTCTCAATACAGAGGTCAGGCCATTGGCTTGAGCCCCCATGGGGTTTTTGAGCGTGATATCGATCTCTTGACCCGTAAAACGCACAAAATCAATCTCTTTTCTCAAAGGCCGGTCGATCCCTGGTGAGGAAACCTCCAACCTTTGGTAAGGAATCTCTTCAACCTCAAGTGTGAATTGAAGTTGTCGAGTCACCTTCTCGCAATCTTCAACCGTCACGAAAACCTCGCCCTCTGGCCCCGCAGCTTCAGCCGTCCAAGGCAAATCAATCGTCACGCGCAGCAAGCCCCCTTGCGTGCGCTCGATCTCGACGAGCTCATAACCCAGGCCAGTGACAATTTGATCAACAGTTTCTTGAAGTGCCAAAGTCAATCACGCTAAAAAGGGTAAGTTGCGCATGCCCCAAGTTCATCTTTCGAACTTGGGTTCAATTTTCAATAGACCAAAAAAAACGGGCGGTGAAAACCCGCCCGTTTGGTCGTGAAGTCGATATTCTAACGGGTTTTTACCCTCCTTCAAAGCCCCTTGTGCTAAATATCTCCTGTTCTGACAAGGAAATTTTAGATTTTTACAACAGGCCTAGAAGCTTGGATCAAGTCACTTGCAAGTGACTTGATGGCCTGTTCTTGCTGAGCAAGCTCAAATTCTAGGGACCGAGGCGAGCAAAGACTGGGTGTAGGGGTGGCTGGGTGAGTGCAAGACTTTGGCGGCACTCGCCTGCTCCACCAAAACCCCATCGTGCATCACGGCCACTTCATGCGCCAAATAGGACACCACGCTGATGTTGTGGGTGATCAACAAGTAACTCACGCCCAAGGTCTCTTGCAACTCCCTGAGCAGGTTCAAAATTTGCGCTTGAATGGACACATCCAAGGCCGAGGTGGGTTCGTCGCAAATGATCAAGGAGGGCTTGACGGCCAAGGCACGCGCGATGGCAATGCGTTGTCTTTGTCCACCCGAGAACTCATGGGGAAAGCGTTTGAGCGCATCCTTGGGCAGTCCCACCCGATCGAGCAAGACCCCAATGTCTGAGAGCCTTTGCGCGCTGCTCCATTCGGGATGAAGGCTTATCATGCCTTCCTCCAAAATATCAAGGACCCTCATTCTGGGGTTGAGAGAGGCAAAGGGATTTTGAAAAATGATTTGCATCTCGCGCTTGGCCTGCAAGGCGCTCATTCGGCCTTGGTTCAAGACCTCTTGTCCCTTCAGTCGAACTTGACCTTGCACCTTTGCACCTCTGCCCAAGACTTGGATCAAGGCCTTGGCCAAAGAGGTTTTGCCGCAACCCGACTCTCCAACCAAGGCCAAGGTTTGGCCTTTATGAAGCTCAAAGCTCACCCCCCTGACCGCTTCATAATAGCGCTGGGATTGGAGCCATGTTCTGGTCAAACTGTAGGACACCCTCAGGTCCTTGACGGCCAAAAGCGCATGAGGCTCTTGGGCAGCCAAGGGGTCGGCTTGAAGGTCCGGTGTCGGCTCTTTTGTGTGGCCCTTGGCAGAGTCCTCGTAAGAGTTCTCGTGAGAGTCCTTGGGGGCGTCTTTGCTTGGGCTCGAGGGCGTTTTCAGTTGCACTTGTAGCCCCATCACCTCTTGGCTGATAGGCGAGGCCATCGACTGCGCCAAGAAGCATCTCACGCCAGCGGCCCGCTCCCCTTTCAACTCCACCATAGGAACGGGGGTGGCATCGCATTGAGGCATTTTTTGCGGGCAACGAGGCGCGAAACGACATGCGGTGAACTCGGTGGTCAAAGGCGGGACTTGCCCCTTGATGGCAGCAAGATCAGCACCTCGGCGCTCAAAATCTGGCAAAGAGTCCATGAGCAATTTGGAGTACGGGTGCAGGGCCTGCTTGAAAAAGTCTTTTGCATCTCGCACCTCGACCATCTCACCGGCATACATCAAGGCGACCCGATGCGCCATGTCCTTGACCACGGCCAAGTCGTGCGTGATGAGGAGCATCGACATGCCGCGTTGCGTTTGCAAATCTTTCAGCAACTTCAGCACCTGTGCCTGCAAAGTCACGTCCAAGGCCGTCGTGGGCTCATCTGCGATCAACAAGTCGGGCTCGCTCACCAAGGCCATGGCAATCATGACGCGCTGCAACTGTCCACCAGACAACTCAAACGGGTACTGCTCAAATCGCCTCTCTGGCTCACTCAAACCCACCCGCTCCAGCCATTCGATACAACGCGCCTTGCAAGCCGCGCCCTTTAAAACCTCGTGGCGCAAAAGTGCCTCTTGCATTTGCGCCCCAATGCGCATCACCGGGTTCAAACTGCTCGCTGGCTCTTGAAAGATGATGGAGATGCGACGACCTCGAAAGGCTTGCATCTGACGCTCGGACAATTGAAAAAGATCCTGCTCTTTCAAGGACACTTGACCCCTGGTGACCTGTGCAACATCGGGCAAGAGTTGCATGAGGGTCAAAGCGGTCATGGATTTGCCGCATCCGGACTCGCCCACCAACGCAAAGGTCTCGCCAGCTCGAATGTCAAAGCACAAAGCGTTGAGCGCTTGAGCCCAGCCGCTTTGGGTGTACAAGTTCATCGACAGGTCTTGGACTTTCAACACGGCTTTTAGGTTTGAGCTTGTCATCTGCTCCTCCCAGCGGAGAGTCGGGTTTTGGGATCAAAAGCATCTCGAACGGCATCGGCCAACAAATTTGCACTGATCACGAGCAAGAACATGAACACAAAGGCCGTGACCAAGGTCCACCACACCACCGGTGTGGCGGCCAGCTCGTCTCTGGCCGTGTTGATCATCACACCAAAACTCGCCGTGTTGGGGTCCACGCCGACACCAACATAGGACAAGACCGCCTCAGACAAAATGAAGCCAGAAAATTGCATCACACAATTGATCAACACCAAATGCATCAAGTTGGGCGCTATGTGCGAGAGCAGCATGCGAGGTGTACTGACGCCAAAGGCCTTGGCCGATTGGATGTACTCGAGCTCTCTGAGCTTGAGTGTTTCTCCTCGAACCAATCGGCACAGACCGGTGAAAGAGGTCAAGGCCAAGATCAAGCACAAAAAGAACAGCCGAGCGTCCGATCTTTGCAAAGCCGAATCAAAGTAGGCGCTGTGTGAGTCGATGAAGACTTGAAGCATCAACACGGTCGCGGCGATCAAGAGCACATCTGGAATGGAGGCCAAAAGCGTGTAGATGTATTGAATGCATTCGTCCACAGCACCCCTGAAGTAGCCAGCCACAATCCCTAAGGTGAGCGCCACAGGCATGATCACCAGCGTCGTGAGCGTGCCAATCACCAAGGCCGTTCGAATGCTTTTGAGCGCAATCAACAAAACGGATTTGCCAGTTTGATCGGTCCCGAACACATGGTAGTACGCCGACAAATCGATCACCCACAGCACACCCAGACTGATCAAAAAACACATCAAGAATGCAGTTCTGAGGGGCCAATCGGTTTGCCCCTTCAAGCAAAGAAGGCTCAGTTGCCCCATGCTCTGCGCTTTGGGGTTGAAGAACCACCAGGCCAGCAGCAAGAACACCAAGCCCAACATGGCATTGAGCCCCAGGGCTTGACAAAGCGCCTTCCAACTCAATTGCCAACAATCTGTGAGATGTTCCTGTCCTTGG
>CAIMNS010000011.1 GCA_903842945.1 uncultured Burkholderiales bacterium | reverse complement strand
CATTGCTCAAGAGGCCTTGGACAAAGGCAAAAAAACCATCGCCAACAGTCTTGAGCGACTGCTGAGCAAAGAAAAAATCACGCCCGATGACCAAACCCGTGCCTTGTCTTTGATCCAAACCAGCACGCAATACGACGCCTTGAACAACTGCGATTTGGTCATAGAGGCAGCCACCGAGAACCTCGGACTCAAAATCAAAATATTGGACCTCCTCAAACCCCACCTTAAAGCCCAGGCCATTTTGGCCTCCAACACCTCTTCCATATCCATCACACAACTGGCTCAAGTCACCCAACACCCAGCGCAGTTCATTGGCATGCATTTCTTCAACCCCGTGCCCATGATGGCCTTGGTGGAGGTGATTCGCGGGCTGCAAACCAGCGATGCAACCCATGAAGCGGTCATCGAGCTGGCCAAAACTTTGGGCAAATCACCCATCACCGTTAAAAATGCACCAGGCTTCGTGGTCAACCGCATCTTGGTGCCCATGATCAACGAGGCCCTCTTTGTTTTGGGTGAGGGCATTGCCAGCGCCGAAGATATCGATACCGGCATGAAACTGGGCTGCAACCATCCGATTGGCCCCTTGGCTTTGGCGGATATGGTGGGCCTGGATGTCTGCTTGGCCGTGATGGAGGTGTACTTCAACCAGTTCAACGACAGCAAGTACCGAGCAGCACCTCTTTTACGAGAAATGGTGGCCGCTGGTCATTTGGGCCGCAAGAGCGGACAAGGCGTCTACACCTACTGAGCATTCGGTGCCTTGAAGAGCCGCCCGGCCATCAAAGCCCAAAAGTTTTTTAGGCAAGATGGGGGATGCCCTGCGCTTTGAAGTTAGCCGATGAACTCAGTATTGCCGCTCTGGCATGTGCACCTTGATGCCAATGAGCTCTGAGGACAATTTGATTTGACAAGCCAGCCTTGACGTGGGGAGCCTCTCCGTGGCGGTAAAGTCCAACATCTGAGCCTCATCAGAGGCCGGCGCACTCATCTTATCGATGTCACTCTCGTCAATGTAGCAGTGACAGGTTGCGCACACACAGCAGCCTCCACATTCGGCTGCAAAACCATCGATCCCAGCGTTCAAGGTCGCCTGAAGAAGGGTCTCCCCCTCATTGCCTTGAACTTCACGAATGGCCCCATTGGCCTCTACCACTTCAAACGTAATCATAGGTACCTCAAAATTGGAAGCCCGTAAAAAGCTGCTCTTGTTTGGCACAACAGCTTCAGGATTTTTTACGCACTTTGGGTAAATTATATTCTTTACACATCGAATTGGCTTTATTTAAAACATGTTTAAGTTATTTTCAAACAGGCCTCTGTCCATTGAGGCTCAATGCGATATGGCCTTAAGCACGAGAGAATTCCATCCACCCCTTGATCTGCCCTTGATCTGCCGCACGCGAGGCAAGCAGATCACGGGCACGAATTGACCCCGTCAGGCAGTTTTGCACTTGCTCTCAATACAAGTACTTCAACTGTTCAAAAATGGTAAGCTGGAGAAAAAAACCGAGCGGTCCATCTTTAAAGCTTTTATCTCTCATTCAAAATAAAGGGTTTGAGGCTGTTATTCAGTACCCTAGTTTCATGTTGAAAACCGCAAAACGATGATCACCCAAGGAAATGTCTCGCTCGAGACAGGGCATGGTTTGAATTTGGTGGCCCGGGGCAAAATCGAACCAGAACCTAGGATGCCTCATCCTAGGAGTTAAATACCCACAATTATTGTAGTTACATTTATATATTGATTTCTTAATTTAATGTAGCTACAATAATATAAATGAAATTGACTTTTCATCCCACAAAAGACAGCACCAATTTTGACAAGCACGGCCTATCTCTGTCTGAGGCTAAATTTTTGGATTGGGCTGATGCTTTAAGTTGGATTGATAACAGAAAAGATCACGGTGAAATTCGTTGTGTTGCGTTAGCACCAATGAAGCATCGGTTGTAATGTGTAGTTTATGTTGATACAAAAGTAAGCAGAAGAATCATTAGCTTGAGAAAAGCCAATAACCGTGAGATTGATAGATATGAAGAAGAAACTAATCAGACCTAGCGCCAAAGAGGATGCTGCAATTACAAAAGCTGCAAAGTCTGATCCTAATTCACGTCCCCTCACAGACAGGCAGTGGGATAAGGTTAAACCAACTCTAAATCGTGGGCGTGGTCGGCCTCTAGGTAGCGGGGCCAAGGAACAGGTCACCTTAAGGATTGATAGCGATACCTTAGCTTTTTATAAGTCTAAGGGAGATGGATGGCAGACTTTTATTAACCTAGTTCTTGGTGAAATCAAAAAAGAATCTAAATCAATCAAGCTGATTGAGAAAAAGGTTATCAACGGAAATCTCTTTTCGGCCAAACCTAAGATTGCCGCTTAAGTGACTGCCCCCCCAAGTAAGTCAATCCTGCTAGCCTTATAGAAAATGCTCCGTATAAAAGCAGGGCATTGTTTGATTTTGGTGGCCCGGGGCGGAATCGAACCAGGGCCGAGGATATCTAATCCTGCCTCTAGAACATCGCTTTAAAAGACAATTTACTCTTGCTCAATATTAACAAATTTGTTAATATGCTCGAATGAGCTATTCCATCGTTTATTACAGCGAGCAGGTTCAAGAAGGTATTATGAATCTTCCCGACACGCTTCAAGCTCGTTATATTGGATTGACCACTCGAATGATTGAGCATGGGCCGAATTTAGGTTTGCCTCATACGGATTCATTTGGCGGCGGCTTATTTGAATGAAGGCTTAAAGGGGCTGAAGGTATCGCCCGGGTTTTCTTTTGCACGATGGTGGAGCAGGGAATAGTCATGCTTCATAGCTTTATCAAGAAGACTCAAAAGACGCCTGAGAAAGAATTAACGGTTGCGAAAGCACGTATGAAGGAGTGGAAAAAATGACAACGCCCAAGAAAACAAAAATGCTTACCCATCAACAAATGATCAGCAAGATGCTTAAAAAGCCTTCCGTAAAAGCCGCAGTCAAAGAACTTGATCGTACAGAATTTGCTATTCTTGATGAGATTCTTGCGGCAAGGAAAGAGGCTGGATTAACGCAAGCTCAAGTGGCAAAAAAGATGGGAACGCAAACCCCAGCTATTGCTAGATTAGAAAGTTCTTTGGCTACCGGCAAACATTCCCCAAGCCTAACTACCCTAAGAAAGTATGCGGCCGCCTTGGGCAAGAGAGTTGAGCTTCATTTAGTCTAAAAGGCTCATCCGCCCGACCAAAAGAAAATAGCCCACCAATTGGGCTATCGTGATTCTTGGTGGTCTGGGGCGGAATCGACCAGGGCCTAGAATGCCTGACTCTGCTTTAGACCAATGCCTACTTTATTCGTAATGAGTCCACATTCTTAAGATTCGAACCGTCTTCTCCTTGCGCAAAATTTCGTAAACTAAGCGATGTTGAATATTAATTCTGCGTGAGTAAGCGCCTTTTAGATCGCCAACCAACTTCTCATAAGGCGGCGGATTTTGGAGAGGGTCTACTTCTAAAATATCCAATAAAGCCTGCGCTTTATCTTTTAGGCCTGCGGTAGTTAGTTTTTTAGCATCCTTAATGGCATATTTGGAATAAGCTAAATTCCAAGTTACCACTTCAACACCTTTTTACTTTTTGCAATAGGCTCAGCCATAGCATCTTTAATCGATTCACGCATACCCGGAATTGCCAAGAGATAAAGCGTCTCCTGAATCGCACTCCAATCTTCTTCAGAAACTAAAACAGCATTTGCTCGCTTACCAGAGATGACTACAGGCTTATGTGACTCTGCCGCTTGATCAATCAAACGGTAGAGATCTGCTCGAGCTGCACTTGCGGTTATTGTGGTCATGGTTTCGTTCCTTTTCAATATAGTACGTAAAAGCGTACGCTTTGTCAAGTGACCATCTCATCCACCCGGCCACAAGAAAATGCCCTGCACGAAGCAGGGGATTATTTGAGTTTGGTGGCCCGGGGCGGAATAGAACCAGGGCCGAGGATATCTAATCCTGCCTCTAGATTAGAAAGCTCTTTAGCTACCGGCAAGGATTCCCCAAGCCTAACTACTCTAAGAAAGTATGCGGCAGCCTTGGGCAAGAGAGTTGCGCTTCATTTAGTCTAAAAGGCTCATCCGCCCGACCAAGTTAGACAGCTGCGAATTTCACTGATTTTTGGCTGGACCGCAAGGACAGTCGAAAGTCATTGGGTATCGGTCTCAATGATGCAAGAGGAGCAGGATTTGAACTTGGTGGTCAAGGCGAAGCTGGTTCGCCAAGAGACAAGTCTTCAGTCTGCGTAAATTGCAGCGCCCTTGATCACAGGGGCCCAACGTGCCACCTCTGACAACACAAAACGCTTGTGCTCTGCAGGCTCTGAGCGCTTGTCCGTGATCACCACCGCACCCAAACCCTCTTGTTTTTTGACAAACTCGGGGTCCTTCAAGGACGTTTTCAAAGCCGCATTCAACTTTTGTACCACATCGGCAGGCATGCCTTTGGGCCCATACAAGCCATGCCAAATGGTGACATTGAACCCCTTTTCGCCTTGCTCGTCCAAAGTGGCCAAGTCCTTCAGCGCTGGGGTCGTGAGCCGCTTGATCGTGGTCACGCCAAAGGCCTTGACTTTCTTGGCTTCAATTTGAGAGGTGGTGCTCGTGGTTTGATCACACATCAAGTCCACCTGTCCGCCAATCAAGTCCGTCATGGCAGGCGCCGTGCCCTTGTAGGGAACCGTTGCCATGTCGACTTGAATGGTCGCTTGCCAAAGCATGCCACACAACTGAGAGGCCGATGCCAAGCCCGCATTGGCCAAGTTGATTTGGCCTTTGTTTTGTTTCACCCAGGCCTTCAATTCACTGTAGGTGTTGACCGGCAACTGAGGTTTGCCAATCAAGGTCATGGGCACATCGTTGATCATCCCTAAGTATTCAAAATCGGAGTCGACTTTGAACGGTAAATTTTTCACCAAACTTGGAAAAATACCCATCGCAATGTGGTGCACCAGCAAGGTGTAGCCATCGGGTGTTGAGCGAACGAGTTTGCTCGCTCCAATCAGACCCCCTGGGCCGCCCGCATCGTTTTCAACCACCACAGCCACGCCCAATGCTTTTCTCATGGCCTCCGACAAATCTCGGGCCACACGGTCTGTCGGTCCACCCGCTGCAAAAGGCACGATCAAGGTGATTTGTTTGTCCTTGATCGGGAAATCCGCGCCATGGACCAAGCCTTGCGTGAAGCTCACAAGCACCGTAAGCACCGCAAGCACCCTGATGAGTGTATTTTTAAATGTTTTCATAACGTCTCCTATAAAATCTATCCCAAAGATCTTTCGCCAAACGATGGACTCTTTTCAAAACTTGGTCCATGACAATCTCGTGTATTTTAGGTGTCTTATAGGATTTGTACCATGACTTGCCTCAAAAGACCAATTGCACAAGGGGTTTGGCCGTCCCTTTGCACCCCTGAAAGCCCTCAGCGCAGGCACCTCAAAAAAAGGTATGCTTAGAAAAATCTATCCTTTCTTCTTTAAGCTGATTGACTTGTGACCCTTCCTGGACCCAAACACTTGGTCCGCCAAGCGAAACCCGAACTCTTGAAAGACCATGATATGCCTACACTTCGCTCGCCAATGACCTTTTCACGGGCCTGCCTTCTCGCTTTTGCTGGGGCCCTTTGTTTCAATGCTTTTGGACAAAGCACGCCTGCCCCCTTTCCCAGCAAACCCATCACCATGGTCGTGCCCTTTCCTCCGGGCGGTGTCGCCGACATTGTGGCCAGACCTGTGGCCGAGGCCATGGGGCGAGACTTGGGTCAAGCGGTCATCATCGAGAACAAACCTGGTGCAGGCGGCGGCATTGGCATGGGCTTTGCCGCTCACGCCAAAGCCGATGGCTACACGCTTTTGATGGCCCTGTCCTCTTTGAGCGTCTTGCCCCAAGCCGATCAAATCTTAGGTCGCGCCCCTTTGTTCCTGCACAAAGACTTGCGAGCCCTTGCCCGCTTCACAGCAGACCCCACGGTCTTGGCCGTGAAGGCAGATTCAACTTGGAAAACCACCCAAGATTTCATCGATGACGCCAAAAGGCGACCCGGCGCCATCAGTTTTGGATCTTCCGGCAACTTTGGCACCATGCACGTGCCCATGGAGATTTTGTCGCAACAAAGTGGCCTGCAACTCAACCACATTCCCTACACAGGCGCTGGACCCGCCGTCGTGGCCTTGCTGGGAGGACAAATCGATGCCGTCTCCACAGGCCCCGCAACCGTTGTGCAACACATCAAAAGTGGCAAACTCAGGGCCTTGGCCCATTGGGGCACGAGCAAACTCGAAGCTCTGCCAGACGTCTCCAGCTTGAGGGATCAAAGGATCAATGCAGAGTACGCTCAATGGTCTGGCCTCTTTGTGCCCAGCAGCACGCCAGAGCCGATTGCACAAAGAATTCGCGCCTCTGCTAAATCTGCCGCCCTGGACCCCAAGGTCATCGAAGCCATTCAAAATGCGGGCTCACCCATGGCTTATCTGGATGCGCCTGAGTTTGAACGCTATCTCTTGGATGACATCAAACGCATGACCGAGGTGGTCAAAAAAATGGGCACCAAGGGCATGTGAGCCCCAACCCGTCATCGAACTTGTATTTTTAATTCAACCTCCTCATTTTTTCTACCTTTGAACATGTCCTCCCTTTTAGATCCAAACTCTCCTGTCCTTCGCATCATCAGCGCGGGTGCCGTCAAAGGATTGATCAGTGATTTGCAAGAGCCCTTTTGCAAAACGCTTCCTCCCCAGTTGAAGCTCAGCTTTGAATGCACCTTTGGCGCGGTCGGGGCCATGAAAGATGTTTTCTTGGGCGAAGCCACTGAAACCATCCCGAACAATCTGTGCGGCGTGGTGATGGTCTCAAGCGAAGCCATCTTGCGCCCTTTGATGGAGGAGGGCCTCTTGCTGGCCTCCTCATATGCCCCCATAGGTCGGGTCAGCACCGCCATGGCAAGACTTCAAGGAGATACAAGCGTTCAAGCCATGGACAGCGAAGAGGCCTTGAAAGAGGCCCTGCTTGGAGCTCCCGCCATTTATACACCCGATACCGACAAATCCACCGCCGGCATTCATTTCAAGAAGGTCTTGAGCACCTTGGGCGTATGGGAGTCCTTGAGCACGCGCGTGCACAACTTTCCCAACGGTGCTGCGGCCATGGGACAAATGGCCAAGGACCAACGTCCGGGGGCTTTGGGTTGCACCCAAGTCACCGAGATCAATTACACCGATGGCGTCGAAGTGATTTCCATCTTGCCCAAGCGCTTTGAGCTCCATACCCTGTACAGCGCAGCCGTCTCTTCACGTGGCCACCAACCCGCTTTGGCCATGGACTTTATCCAGTTTTTATGTGGAGTGGCTAAAGTGGACTTTTTATAAAGGCTCCAAAAAGGAACCTTTAGCGCTTCAATGGAACCACCTACCTGAGAGCCATCATGTCGATCAACGTGAAATTGTCAGAAAACTTGGTCGAGCAAGCCAAAGTTCCTGGAAGAGCTGAGCATCGCTCAGTACCCAAGAAAATCCAAACTTACCGTTTTCTTTGGTTCGGAAAATCTTAATTGCAGATCAAGAACCAGTCATTGGCAAATACGTTTTCAACCAATGCGTTGACTGGTTACGGCCACTTTTGTAAAGACCACTAAAAAAACTGCATGCCCCACAAAAGCTAGCGTTGGATTCTGCGTTAAAGCTGATCTGCAAAAATCCTGCTATTGGCCAAGCGAAGGAAGGAGATGTATTGGGCTTGTATGTTTATAAATTTAAGCTTTCTCAGCAACAGGTTTTATTTGCTTATCGAATTTTGGATCAAGAAAATATTAAGCTTTTAACTCTTGCAAGAGGGATTTTCTTAAATGCCCAATTGGCTATGTGAGCCTATACGAACCAGCTGCAAGGTCGTTTCATCTGGTTTTCTATAGATGAGAATCAGATCAGGCTTGATATGGCAATCACGGTGATCTTTCCAATCGCCTGCTAAAGGATGATCATGGTATTTCTCAGGCAGCTTTTTATCTTCTGCCAGTAGCTTGAGAACATCATTAAGATCATCGGCTAAGGTTTTCTTGTGAGCACCTTTGCATTCTCTTTTATAGTCGCGCTTGAACTGCCCAGTAAACTCAATCTTTCGCATTCAAATCAGCCATCAAGTCATCAATAGAAGTAAAGCATTTGAGTTTTCCTTTTCTCGCTTCTTTCATGGCTGCAATGGTTTCTTCGTTTGGGATGAGTGGCTCAAAAGGCAAAGCTTTCTCTTTAGCTACTTTGGTCATCATGATGCGAAAGGCATCAGACGGAGTAAGCCCCATAGCTGCCAATACAGCGGTGGCTTCCTCTTTAATGCCCCCGTTAATTCTTGCCCGCACCACTGCATTTGCAGTCATGATGTTATCCTTTG
>CAIMNS010000010.1 GCA_903842945.1 uncultured Burkholderiales bacterium | reverse complement strand
TGGCCACACAAATGAGAGCACAAAGTCAACTCAAACAAAGCCGTCTCGCCAAGGACAAGCATGCAGAGCTTGACCCAAGCGCTTGCATCGATTGGCTCGAACGCTTCCATTGCGAACTGCTCATTCACGGCCACACCCATCGCCCCATGAGACACGAATTGACGCCAACGCTTGCCCGCGAAGTACTGAGCGACTGGGAGGCAGAGGCTGCACCTCAAAGAGGACAAGCTTTGCGGCTTGCAAACGGGCAACTTCAGCGCATCGAGGTGTTTTAGCCCCCCCTTGCACGTCTCCTCATCGCCTCAAGAAGACTTCTTCATCAAGACCTTCAAGACCACTTGCAAACGCTGCGCACTGTTGGACTCATAGGGCGCACTCAGCACCTGAGCAACATCCTTGGTCCATGTCTGGACGGGTGTGGGGTCGTTTCTTTTTGTAAGCAATTGCAACTGTAGGGCCCTGCGATCTGCGAGGTGCTCAGCAGGCGTAGGCAACTCAGAGGCCATTTCAAGCCTCAGCATGGCGGTCTTCATCAGGGCTGCATCTGCATTGACAGGCGCTTTAAGGGCTTGGACCATGGCCACACGATCGGGGGCTTGAACTCTTGGACCGAGCTCTTTCAAAGCCGGCATGCGTTCAACGTCTCGGCTCTCCCAAGCGCTCAGCAACTGCGTCAAAGACTCTCCATGCGCCATTGCAGACAATTTTTTAAGTGCAAATTGTGCTTGCTCAAAAGCATGCCTTTGCGCCCTGAAAGCTTGGTCCCCCAACCTAGGTCCCCTGGGCGCGTCAAAGGTGGGTTGTTGTCTTGCATCAAAACCTGGTTTTTTCGAGCGATCAAATGCCTCGGGTTTGCCACGTCCAAAGGGTTTGGCACCTCGTGAATCCTTGGAGGACGTTGCCTGGGGCGCGTCTTTCTTTTGACCTGGTCGGTCATCTCCTCTGACGGCAATCACCGGCTTAGCAGGCAGTTTGGGCGCCGATGCTTTGGGCTCAGGCTCTTGGGGAGCTTGAACTTCTTGAACTTCTTGAACTTCTTGGACTTCGCTGGAAATTGGGCGGTCCACTTCGATGACCTGGTCTGAAGTTTCTACATGGGTTTTTTCTGCATCTGCAGGCGCATCTGCAGCGGGCAAGAGAGCTTCTTCGAGCACTTGCCCCTTGGCTTGAGGCGCGTCTGCATCTTGCGGCAACGGGGATGGCAAGTTGGGAGGCGTCCACGCTTCATTCAACAATTTATCCAATGCCTGCATGGCCAGACGAATGGACTGCGCCTCTTGCTTGGCCACGGCATCGTCCAACGCCTTTGACGCCGAGATCACCGCTGCGTCATAAGCACTGATGGCCGCCATCGATTGCTCACGCTGTTTGGTTTTTCTTTCAAAAGCCTCGTCAATGGGTTGCCTGAAAGCGTCCCATAATTTTTGCTCTTGTTTGCGATCCAACACCACCGACTGGGACTCTTGCTGCCAGCGTTGTTGCAGCTGCTTGACCGCATCAATTCTCAATTGCGTTTCAGCACCTAGTCGCTTGGCTTCCTCAATCAAAGACAAGCGTTGCTCAACACTCTTGTCTTGGACCAACTCCAAGGGCGCATGAGCCAACTTCATGGCCTCTTTCCACAAGCCTTGAAGCTCGACAAAAATCTTTTCACTGACATGGCCACTGTCTCGCCAACGCTCGGAGAATTGATGCAATTGTCTGACCACCGACTTCCACTCTGGACCTTGCGCGCCAACCAGCGTCCAGGCCTTTAATTCTTCAATCAAAGACAAGCGCTGTGCCTTGTTCTCGGCACTTTCGAGCTTGACCTTTTCAACCCAGACCTCCACCACTTTATGGGCTCTGTTACAGGCTTGGTCAAAGCGCTTCCAAAGAGCATGGTTGGGCAAGCCGCCTTGATCAACCTGCTTCCAATGTTCACGCAAGTCGCGCAGCGCCTCTTGCATTTTTCGCCCACCCATGACAGGTACCCATGTCATTTCTGGCGATTTTTGAAACACAATTTCCTTGCCAGCATCTGCAACAGGGGCCTCAACTGCGTTGGCTTGCTGCAGGGGCTCCGCAGGCAAGGTCAATGGCACAGAGGGCACAACATCGCTCGATGGCAAAGCATCTGACGGCTCTAACTGTTCGCCCGCCATCAACGCCTCGTTGCTGGCAAGAGGCTCAAGTGAGGGCATCTGCTCAGCAGGCACAATCATTTTCTTTTTGGGATCCGCCTTGATCACCTTGGTGACGTGGGTGGACTTGTCTGTTTTGACGGCTACTTTTTTAAACAAGGCCTCTGCCTTTTGCACCAGCTCAAGCCTCAGTTGGTCGGCTCTCCACTTTTGCCATCCTTCCAGCTCACTGGCTGCAGCCAAAGCTGCCTGGGCCTTGTGCTCCAATTTTTCATCCAGCAAGCGAGCATTCTCTTTCAACACAGATCTCAGGTTGTGTGCTGCACTTGCACTTGCTTTGCCATGTCCTTCTGCCATTTCGGTTTCAAGCACTTTTAAAACCTCTTGAACGGCATGCGTTGCTTTGGCTTTCAACTCTGGGTCCACTTTGGGCTTGTGCGTTGCAGCCGCACTGGATTCACCAACGCCTCTTTGTGCCTTGATCTCCTCGGCCCAAGCTGGCACTTGTGGCAAAGCCTCTTCTTTGGACTCACTGGATTTTTGCGCTTGGTCCAATGCCGCGTTGAACGCATCCCAAAGCGCTTGCATCTGTTGACCACTGTTGGTCAAAGCCGGGCCGTGCTTGAGGTCCACAGAGGACCACAGATCATCCCCAAAGATC
>CAIMNS010000009.1 GCA_903842945.1 uncultured Burkholderiales bacterium | reverse complement strand
GTGGTCGCGTTCTTTTTGCTCGGTGTGATTGTCTGGATCATTGTTCGCCTGACGCTCAGGTGGCGAGCCGGCAAATTTGGTTCTCGGTTGCTTGCCAAGTTGGCCTTCATTTTTGTGGTGGTGGGCTTTGTTCCAGGACTGTTGATCTATTGGGTCTCCTACCAGTTTGTCTCGCGCTCGATCGAGGCGTGGTTCGATGTCAAAGTCGAAGGGGCGCTGGATGCGGGCTTGAACTTAGGAAGAGCAAGCTTGGACGCATTGGCCAACGACTTGGGCAACAAGACCAAAACCGCGGCCATGCATTTGTCCGAGACATCGATGTCCAGTGTCTCAAGTTCTGTAGGTGCTAAAGCCTTGGTGCTCAAGGGATCCTCCGCCTCCACATCGCAATCGGCTTATTCACCCAGTGAACTGCAAAAGCCCTCCTACGAGTTGGAGGCCAAGGGAGGAGCAGCGGGTTTGGAGGGGCTGAGGGCAGAGGACCGCAAGGCTTTGAAAACAGAGCGTTTGACGGCTGATCAAGATCCACCTTTTAGCAAAAAGTTCACCAACTCAAAAGTCTTCTCCGGATCTGCTCTAGAGAGACTGCGTGAACAATTGGGGGCCGAAGAGTTGATCATTTGGTCTGCGGACATGAGCCCTTTGGCCACGGCCGGAGGGGAGCGCTACCAAATCAGCCCAGACAGACCCAGTGCAGCGCAATGGAGACAGCTTAAAAGCCAATCGGTGTTGACCGTGATCGAGGGCTTGGAGGATGCGCAGGCGGGTCCTGAGGTCAAGCCCCAAATCAAAGCCTTGGCTTTGATCAGTCCCTCCAACCTCAATTTGGGGCTCTCATCCGTGATGGACCCGCAAGTGTTGCAAGTCACCCAACGCCTGCCGCCGGCCTTGGTGGCCAATGCCCTGGCTTTGCAAGCGGCGAATTTGGAGTACCACGAGCGCGCCTTGGCCAGAGAAGGCCTGGCTCGCATGTACATTGGCACGCTTACCTTGAGTTTGTTCTTGTCGGTGTTTGGGGCGGTACTTTTAGCGGTGATCTTGGGCAATCAATTGGCCCGTCCACTGCTTTGGTTGGTTCGAGGTGTCAGAGATGTGGCCGCAGGGGACTTGAGTCCCAGACCCGTGCTCACGGGCGCCGATGAGTTGGACGGTTTGACGAGATCGTTTTCTCAGATGACGACCCAATTGTTGGACGCCAGACAAACGGTGGAGCAAAGCTTGGAGCAGGTCAACTTGGCCAGAAGCAACTTGCAAACCATTTTGGACCATTTGACCGCGGGCGTCATGGTCTTGGATCACCAAGGGGTCATCGTGTCGACCAATCCGGGAGCGACTCGGATTTTAAAAATACCCATGGCCGCCTTTGTGGGACAAGCCCTGCAGCAGATCGACGGTTTGGAGGTGTTTGCCTCTCAGGTCTTGGCCCAGTTCCAAGGCTTTGAAAACGAACTCGGTCAAGGCGGGCAAGATTACTGGCAGCAGTCTTTTGAGATCCAGTCGGGGGATGCTCAGGGCTTGAATGCCAGCCTTGGTGTATCTGTGTCAGCGCAATCACCAAGCGACACCCATGCGTTTGAAGACTTTAAAAAGAAGGGCTTGACCAACATCATTGCCCGCGGGGCCTCTTTGCCGAACTCGGCATGGCTTTTGGTGTTCGATGATATTTCGGAAATCGTCTCTGCCGAGCGTGCACAAGCTTGGGGAGAGGTCGCGAGAAGACTCGCGCATGAAATCAAGAACCCCTTGACGCCCATTCAATTGTCTGCAGAAAGGCTGCAAATGAAGCTCACTGGCAAGCTTCAAGCGCCGGAAGAAGTCATTCTCAACAAGTCGGTCAAAATGATCGTCGACCAAGTCGACGCCATGAAGCGGCTGGTCAATGAGTTCAGAGACTATGCC
>CAIMNS010000008.1 GCA_903842945.1 uncultured Burkholderiales bacterium | reverse complement strand
CCAAGTCCTATGTTATTGATAAAACATGTGATTTGTTGGTCATTTTGTCTATTTTTACCCTGTCCCCCCATCAAGGTGTGAAGCTCATCAGACTTTTCCCAACCAGTTGCACTCTCTTGATGTTCCCCTTGCTCATTGGGATCTTGTCCAACGATTCTTCTCTCCCCTTGACCAATTAAATAGTTTTCAGGAACACTGGCGTGAGAATGAACCGCGATCACGTCGGCAATTGAAATCACACCATCTCCCAACTCAGTATGTTTAACACAAGAGATGTGAGCTCCTGGCGAGATCCATTGCGGCTTCATCACCTGAGTAATTGAATTGGTTGTTGCAGCCACGATATCCAATCCAATGGCCGCCTTTTCTGGACTATCGACAGGAATGACTGGTTTACCTACTTTTTTACTCATCCGATCGGCAAAGGCCTCACGATTGGCCTTGGTTGGACTATAGACATTGATGTAATCTAAATCTCGAACTGCACAGGCAGAAATGACTTGCGTTTCTGCCTGCCAACCCGCGCCAAATATACCCATGGTCTTGGCAGACTTTTTGGCCATGTATTTGATTCCTAGACCGCCGGTTGCAGCAACTCTAAAGCCCTGAACGACACCATCGGGCAAAATGGAGAGCATCTTACAATTTTCCATGTCAAACAGGGCAATCAATCCCACCCAATGACCATCGGCAACGGGCTGCTTGTCTTTTCTAGTGCCATATTTCTCTTTGTTCCATTTGATAATGTCGGAATTGAGCCTGAGGGCGGTGATTTTTCTTTTGGGTAAGACACCTTCCATTGATTTAAACACATAGTAAGAGTCTTCATCAATTTTTGAATACAAATCTGTCCTCGGTCGACTCAGCGCACGTTGATGAAATCTCTCAAGATAGGCCTCTTCTAGAACATCCATGCAATCCGACATTGTCAGCAGTTGGCGCACTTCATCATTTGAAATAATTAACATCTTAATTCCTAATTAATTAACAAGAATCTTTCCCTTTTGGACAACATCAGTCCAAACCTTTATTTCACTCCGAATCAGTTGATCTAGCATATCGGGTTTTCCACCTACAGGAATAACACCTTGAGAGATCAATGTTTCTTTAATTTCAGGCAAGTTCAATATGTAATCAATTTCCGAGTTCAATTTAGCAACGATGTTCAAAGGTGTACCTTTGGGCGCCATGACAGCCGACCAGGTTTCTACAGCAATATCTCCGTAACCAGACTCAGAAAGTGTAGGCACCTGGCTGAACTGTGGAACTCTTTTCTTACCCAATACCGCCAAAAGCTTTACCCTTCCACTTTCTATAAAAGGCGCTGCTGTTTGAAGGGCAACCACGCTGGCTTGAACATGGCCAGCAATTAAATCACTCATTGCACCACTTGATCCTCGGTAAGGTACGTGAAGCATTCCCATTCCAGTCTTTTGATTGATCAACTCCATCGCAAGGTGCTGAGTTGTCCCTAATCCAGGAGAAGAATAGTTGGCTTTACCGCCCTGTTTTTTCACATACTCCACAAAGTCCTTGAATGTTGTGATCGAAAGATCTGCGGGCACCACCAGTGTCATGACACTAGAGCTCAAAAGCGAAATTGACGTGAATGACTTGATTGGATCGTAAGGCAGCTTAGGATTGGTTGCAGCAAGCGTTCCAAAAGAAGTATTGGCAAACAAAAGCGTATAACCATCTGCCTCTGCCTTAGCAACTGCATCTGCGCCAATTAATCCTCCAGCGCCCGCTTTGTTTTCTATCACGATTGGAACACCCAATCTTTGAGACATTACAGGTCCAATGAGTCTAGCCAGCGTATCAGAAGTGATTCCCGTCGTTGAGGGAACGACAAACTTGATGGGTCGATTAGGGTAATTTGACTGGGACATTGAGTCTGCAGCAAAAGTTACCATGGAAGCAATCACTAGCGCTTTATAAAAAATTCTTTTGTTCATTTTCATCTCATATTTTGTTGTTAGAGCTTTGAATTTATTCACTCAAGAATCCAATTGCACACACTTCAAAGAGCAATGACGCATTCACTTGACCACGCCGTCTACAGATTTCATCTATCAAAAGCAACGATGGTTTGATGGATCTCATTCTTCTTCCAATTGATAAATACAAAAACAAGCGACGCAATCACAATGGACCCGTAGGCATAGGTCCAAGGATTTTCAAGATGCATTTTATGCGCCATGTCCAAGACATATCCAAACAATGCAGGTCCCGCTAAGCCGCCCATAAAACCGACCAGAGAATGCAGCCCCATTGCAGCACCTTTGATTTCATTTTGCGCGCTCATCACAAGTCCTGCCGTCAAGGTGGATGAGTCAGCCATGATAAAAATCATGTGCAAGAAGGCCAAGCCTAGGATCACCCACCAAGATTGCTCATATGCAAGTGAGAACATGAGTGCGGACATAAAACTCAGCAGCATGACGAAATTGATCCACTTTTTACGTCCCTGGCGATGCGCCATCTCATTGCCGATAATTGATGAGGGAACACCAATAAAATTGATCAAACCCACAAGCACTGGAAAAGCAAGAAACAATTCCTCTTGACCGTGAGAACTGCAAAAGATCAAATAGGCAACGATCCAGTTTCTAGACGCAAAAAGCTCTATGCAGTGAATACCGTAACCAAGGATATAGTGAATTGCAGATTTATTTTCAAGGACAAGTCTCCATTTTGAGATAGGCAAAACATCGGAAAAACCAAGTGGACTCGCTTGTTTTTGTTGCGGTCTTGGCAAACCGTCTACCAACACAAGAACCAGAAAAAGAGCCAACAAGGGTCCTACAGAAATACCAGAAAATACCATTCGCCAACCAAGCTCCGGTAAAAGCAAGCCCGCAATCAAATATGAAAACCCCGTTCCAACTCCAAAGAATGCGGTGTAAAAGGCGATGGGACGCGACAATTCCAACGCGTCTAACCTGTCTGAGATGATTTTTAAGCCCGGCATGTATGAGGCGGCAAAACCAGCTCCGTTGATGACCATGCACAAACAAGCTTCCAAATAGTTTTCCGCGAGCATGCCAAAACAAAACAAACCTATTGCAGTCAATGCCCCTCCAAACAAATAGACCTTTTTGGCATCCATGCGATCGGTCAAGGTGGTTGCAAAAGGAACCACCAGAACATAGCCTAAAAAGAAAGCACTTGCAATCAGTCCAGATTGGAAATTGCTCAAAGCCCATTCTCTTTGGATACCAACCAAAGCAACAGGATACGCCGCAAATCCGAGCAGTGTCAGTATTTGAGCCGTCAACATGACTACCGTGATTTTCTTCATTTTGATCTGTGGCCAGTGCGCATGATTGTGTTCAATAATGTTTAAATGATCATTGAACTAATTTTTGAAATCATTTTTAGGCTGGTACAAATTGATCAAATTCGCACTGAACACCATCAAAGCACCAATGACCATCACCCAGCGAAATGCTTCTGCATAAAACAACACGCCAACCAAGGTGATCAATGGCAACCTAAAAAAGTCCAACGTCACCACAACACTTAGATCTGTTTTTTGCATCGCTTTGCTCATACAAAAATGAGACGCTAGGGAAGTCAGTCCTACGACCATCAGCCAACCTGATTGAATTAAATTGGGCCAAATCAAATGCTCAAAGGCCAAGCAAAAGCTCATTGGCAACTGAATCAACCCCATGTAAAACAAAATAGTCAGTGGTCGATCGGTTTTAACCAAGGATTTTGAAAACGTGTTTCCAATTGAAAACAGCAAAGCTGCAGCAATGACATACAAAGAGTTGTAATTGAAAATGCCCTCTCCAGGGTTAACGATCAAATATACCCCTGAAAACCCCAACACAATTGCCATCAACCGCCTGGCGTTCATGACTTCGCCTAAAAAAGCCATGGCCAAAATGGACGTCCACAGTGGAGCGGTGAACTCAAGTGCAAAAACTTGAGAAAGTGGAAGCAAGCTCACACCCACAAACCAGCCGTACTGCCCCATCAAATGGGTGATATCACGACCCAAATGAAACTTGATCCTTTGTGTTTTAAAGTACGACCCGTCTTGGGTCCTCCAGATCATCAAACTCACCAAGCTCAGCCCAATGATGGCCCGCGCAAACAACACCTCAAAGGTGCTCATCCCCGTTGAGAGCTCTCTTGCTGCAATGGCCATGAAGCAAAATGAAAAAAGCGCACCACTCATCCACATCAATGCATTCATAGGTTTTTGTAGTACCTTGTAATTGGCCTATCTAGCGATCAGACAAGCGGTGTTTGAAATCAACATCCATCTTTGGCTTCATGATGAGCTGCACACATTCGTCTGAATAATCCTTCTCTCAATCTGAAATTCCATCTGATGAAAGCATGACAACATTGAATTGAGTTGCGTTAAAGATTTACAGATGAGTTTCTTTGATCGTGCGCCTCAAAACAACGGGCTTACCTCCATGGGTTCTTTTGAACATCCAATGCGCCAAAGCTGAGTCCAAATAATCTGCATGACCAGGAAACCAATTTTTCAACTCCTTTGCAAAACCTCGTCCCGTTTGTGTATCGCCTTTTTTGGCCAAAGCAAAAACTTCTTCAAAAGACGCCATGACAGCAGCATGCTCACCAATATGGCAGTCTCCGGCAGGAAACTCTGTTTCCTTCATCCATTGATCTTCTAAGCCAAAATGAGAAAGGGCGTGAACCTGAAATTTTTCCATGACGGCCACAAAATCATTGTCAGGGCAATGCATCAACTCATTGACAATTTCTACAAACTCTTCATGTGTATGATCCATGGGCTGATAACCCAGCACAAACGTGTCTGACCAAGAAAAACCATTGCTGTTGGAGTTCACCGTGTCGCTCATATTGACCTTCTTTTCATGCTCGCTAGTATAAATCGCTTATTTGGGACGGGTTTCTTCATTTTCCTTCAATTTACCCTTTAAATCATGGTTGGCTTCTGCATTGATAATGAGCTCATTGGGCTTAAAATTTCAATGCATTCTCTACCTTTCGAAACAGCACCTTATTTTTGATCTATTTTTATGACCATTTTGAGCATGACCGGCTATGCCAGCGCACAGATACAACTCTCTCAAGCTGGGTTTGAAAAATTTCGACTAGGGATAGAAATTCGCTCGGTCAACAGCCGTTTTTTGGATTTGAGCTTCAAAATGAACGACGAGTTGCGCGCGCATGAGCCCGCACTTCGTGAACTTTTCATGAAAGTTTTAAAGCGTGGAAAAGTTGAAGCCAAATTATCCCTTGAACATCAAGATCAAGGCACAGTGTTGCTTCCTTCAAAAGACTTCCTAGAAGGCCTCGAGGCCTTGCAAAACCTCATTCAATCCGCCCTGCCAAAGGCCATACCTTTGAGTGTCCATGATGTCATCAAACTCAACACTCAAGGAAGCCAAGCCCCTCACGATATTCGAGCAAACCTCATGGAGTTGGCTCAGACAGCGCTGTCCCAACTGATTGAAGCTCGTGCATCTGAGGGCTCCCGACTTGTTGAGTCTCTGTTGGAAAGGATCCACCAACTCAAGTCCTTGGCCGATCAAGCCAGTCCATTGATTCCACAATTGGTTGAGCAACAGCGCCAACGCTTTCTAGACAAATGGCATGAAGCACTTAGTTTGGGCATCCATCAAGTCAATTCCGACGCTGCAAAGGAGCGCGCCTTGACGGAGGCCACTGCGTTTGCCATTCGAATTGATGTGGCTGAAGAATTGACACGTTTAGGCTCGCACCTGTCTGAAATTCATGCGTGTTTGATGCAGAAGAACAACAAGGAGGGTGTTGGCAAGCGCTTGGACTTTCTCATTCAAGAATTGCACCGTGAATCCAATACCTTAGGCGCAAAGTCAACCACCATGGAGTTGTCTAAAATTTCTGTGGACATGAAAGTGCTGATTGAGCAAATGAGAGAACAAGTCCAAAATCTGGAATGACTGTAATTTGTGCTCCCTTGCTGACCACAGGCGCGTCCTTTGGGTCCATCGATGTCGGCAATGAGCCACACTTTTGAGCTAAAATACGAACACTAAAGAGTTCAAGCAAGCCCCTCTTTGCGCTTTTCTTCATAGCGGTCTTCTATTTTAATTCCTCAGAGAACATGACTGTTTATCCTGGTAACTTATTTGTGGTTGCAGCCCCCAGTGGAGCTGGCAAATCCAGCTTGGTCAAAGCCTTGATGGAATTGGACTCCAGGGTTCAACCCTCGGTTTCTCACACCACGCGCGTGGCCCGAGGTCAAGAGCAGCACGGAAGAGAATATTTGTTTGTCAGCGATACCGAATTTGATCAACTCGTCTCATGCGACGCTTTTTTAGAATGGGCGCATGTCCACGGACACCGTTACGGCACGTCCAAGAAAACCATTCAAGACCGCATCGCTCAAGGGGGAGATGTGATTTTAGAGATTGATTTTCAAGGTGCCGTACAAATTAAAAAAATCTTCAGCAATGCAGTTCTGATCTTCATCTTGCCCCCGAGCCTCTTGGAATTGAAGGCCAGACTCCAGCGCAGAGGGGAAGACAGCGAAGCCGTGATTGATTTGAGGATCAAAAACGCGGAAATTGAAATGAAAAGGGCACAGGACTTCGATTTCGTTATAATCAATGAAATGTTTGAGAAAGCCTTGTTCGATCTGAAAACGATCGTGCACTCACAAAGGCTTAAATTTCCGGCCCAAAGAAGAGCTCGCTCTGAAATCTTTGCAGCACTCAATATTCCCTGATTTCCTCTCTTTTGGAGTACCCCATGGCCCGCATCACAGTTGAAGACTGCCTAGACAAGATCCCTAACCGCTTTCAATTGGTTTTGGCTGCTACCTATCGAGCAAGAATGCTCAGCCAAGGCCACACGGCCAAGGTTGAGAGCAAGAACAAACCTTGCGTCACGGCATTAAGAGAAATCGCTGATGGCAAAGTCGGCATTGAAATGCTCAAAAAAGTACCCAATTGATTGTTTAGATTTTTAAAGTCAGCCTTCACTTTAAAACATCATCGCCTAAAGACCTCTTCTTAGAGGTCTTTTTTGCATTTAGGGCCTGACTAGGTGTAAAGTAGCACTTATGAGTACGGTCATTCAACCTTTTATGAACCAAGTCAGTGCTGCTGCCGTCAATGCTGCTGCAGCCAGCTTTGCCACGCTCATCAAAGGATTGGATTATCTCAATCCAGAACAAATAGAATTAATACGAAAGGCTTATAGATTTGCCGATCAGGCACATCTTGGTCAAAAAAGAAGCAGCGGTGAGCCTTACATCACACACCCCATTGCTGTTGCCACCCAGTGTGCAGAATGGAAATTAGACACACAAGCCTTGATGGCCGCCCTCTTACACGATTGCATGGAGGATTGTGGGGTGAGCAAACTTGATTTGGTAGAGACCTTTGGTTCACCTGTTGCTGAGTTGGTGGACGGTTTGACGAAACTTGACAAATTGCAGTTCACCACACGTGAAGAAGGCCAGGCAGAGTCTTTTAGAAAAATGCTCTTGGCCATGGCCAGAGATGTGAGGGTGATATTGATCAAACTCGCGGACCGCTCTCACAACATGCGCACCATGTCTGACATGCCTCGATCCAAATGGGCAAGGATATCGGGCGAGACCATTGAGATTTATGCCCCCATCGCTAATCGTTTGGGATTGAACCAGACGTACAGAGAATTGCAGGATTTGTCTTTTCGATACCTGCGTCCCTGGCGCCAGCAAGTCTTGGAGAAGGCGGTCACTCGAGCTCGCAATCGCCGAAAAGACTTGATGAAAAAAGTTCAAGTCGAAGTCGAGCAACTTTTTGAAAAAGCCGGTTTACCCGTCAAGATTTTTGGTCGGGAAAAAACACTTTTTTCAATTTACAAAAAGATGCTGTCCAAGCATTTGAGCTTTGCGCAGGTGACCGATATTTATGGCATGAGACTCATTTTGCCTGGCATCACGGATTGCTACACGGCTTTGGGTTTGCTCCATCAATTGTACAAACCAGTGCCTGGTAAATTCAAAGACCACATTGCCATCTCTAAAGTCAACGGCTACCAATCTTTGCACACCACCCTTGTGGGCCCATCGGGCATCAACATTGAGTTTCAAATGAGAACGGAGGCCATGCACGTGGTCGCTGAAAAAGGGGTTGCAGCACATTGGTTGTACAAGTCTGAAGACCCCCACAGTGAAAATGCCGAGCGTCTTGGTGCGCAGTGGTTGCAATCTTTGCTGGACATACAACACGAGACCCTTGATGCCACTGAGTTTTGGGATCATGTCAAAGTCGATCTTTTCCCCGATGCCGTGTATGTCTTCACCCCCAAGAGCAAAATCATGGCGCTGCCCAGAGGGGCCACGGTGGTGGATTTTGCCTATGCAGTGCACAGCAAGGTCGGGGACCGCACTCAGGGTGTGCGGATCAATGGGGAGATGGCTCCCTTGAAGACGGAACTTAAAAACGGCGATGTCGTTGAAATCATCACCTCCGCTGAACCCAATCCAAATCCCGCTTGGCTGAGTTTTGTGAGAACGGGGAGGGCTCGCTCTAAAATTCGCCACTATCTCAAAACCATGGCGCAAAAAGAATCCTTGGACTTGGGCGACAAACTTCTGACTCAATCCTTAAGGGCTGAGGGGATCGAAAAGCACCCTAACGATGTGGCAATTACGCCAAATATTTGGGAAAAAATCTTGCGTTTTACCGGCAACAAAAACAAAGAGGAGTTGTTGGTCGATATCGGATTGGGCAAACGCGTTGCCAGCATTGTGGCCAAACGCTTGACCTCTTTGTTGGCTGAGACAGGCGAAAAACCCAACGCCTTGCTGATCAGCCAAGAACGGTTCGCATCCACCGAAACCTTGTCCCAAGGTGATGTCATCGTTGACGGAAGCGAAAACGCCTCGGTCCAATATGCCCGCTGTTGCCACCCCGTGCCGATGGATCCCATTTCTGGCTATTTGGGCCATGGCGAGGGCTTGGTGATACACCAGTCCTCCTGTGCAGTGGCCCAGCGTTTGAAACACAAAGACAGCGAACGCTTCATCTATGTCGAGTGGTCTGATGAACCCGTTAGGATGTTTGATGCTCCTTTGACCGTGACGGTTAAAAATGCGCCGGGTGTTTTGGCCAAAGTCGCCAACGCCATTTCCATGGCCGAGGCAGATATCACGCATGTGAACATGGCAGAAGAGGTGATCGCCATGGACACGATTGACTTGAAATTCACCATCGCAGTTCGAGACTTGAACCACATCGAGTCGGTTTTGAAGTCGCTTAGAAGAACCTCATGCGTGACAAACGCCAAACGAATCATCGCCTCCAAGCACCATTATCAAGACCACTGATCGCTCTTACTCGGCTTTCATGGGGTATGAAACG
Source organism: uncultured Burkholderiales bacterium (assembly GCA_903842945.1). Taxonomy (GTDB): domain Bacteria; phylum Pseudomonadota; class Gammaproteobacteria; order Burkholderiales; family Burkholderiaceae_C; genus Limnohabitans. Next base: position 1,645 of record CAIMNS010000008.1, on the reverse strand, counting down.
GACAAGACTTCAATCTCTTGCTTGCCGCTTGGGGTTTGAAGTTTAACGACATCCCCAACGCGAGACTTGATGAGGGCTTTGGCAACGGGAGAAATCCAAGTCACTTGCTTTTTTAAGCTATCTGCCTCATCAATGCCCAAAATCGTCACTGTGGTCTCTAGATTAGATTCATCGAGATAGGTGACCTTCGCACCAAAGAAGACTTGATCCCCTCCATGGTGAACACTGGGATCTGACACCACTGCAATTTCCAGCCTTTTGGTCAAAAATCGAATGCGCTTGTCAATTTCTCTAAGTCTTCTTTTGCCATAAATGTAGTCGCCATTCTCCGATCGATCCCCATTGCTAGCAGCCCAATGCACGACGTCAACAATTTTGGGGCGCTCGACATCCATCAACTCAAACAACTCGGCTCTTAATTGGGCATAGCCCTCAGGGGTGATGTAGTTTTTAACCGAGGTAGCACTTTCAATCAGATCTTCATCATCAAAAGATTCGTCTGAACTTGAATTCATATGTTTAAAAGAACCATCATGGTTGAAACGTTGAGGTGTAGAAGATGCCAGAGAAAAACTTGAAGCTCAGGAGGTGAGCTGAATCTCTGATAAAGTTTTTTACTCTATGGATGAGCTTAGGTTAAAAATCGTTCTCATCCGAATGCATCAATATTCATGGTTTTCATCTCTTGGGCCGTTCTCCCGCTTGGACAACACTCTTTAACGAAAGAAAAACCATGCGCTTGCACCCAAAGCAATGAGCAAGAGCGCCAGCCATCGATTCAGGCTTCGCAAGCGCTTGATCTGATCCACCAAAGCCACTTGCTGCTGTGCAAGCTCAGTGACGATGCCCTCCAAGCTATTTTGCTTTTCCTGCAACTGCTTGATCTCAATGCGAGCAGTGGCTAGATGAATTTCGATTTCACTTGGCGTGAATGTCTCTGCAGGCGCTGGAGTGCTCGTTGTAGCTTGAGAACGCTGGCGATCGATGAGATTTCTCGCCTTGTCCAGCACTTTAGGCGCATGTTCCATGACATTGCCCCAGGGAATGGCTTTAAGCGTAGATAACCAAGGTATAGGCATGATGAAGGTTTGATCTGGGTTGAAAGACCTGTTCAAGATATCTTAGCATCCCGCATGAACAAAGACTAGAAAAAATACAGAGCACCTGAAACGACTTTGGCCCAAGACCCTAAGCGACTGGATGATCATGAGTCGACTTTGTGTGTAGCAACCACGTGTAACAAGTTCACTTGGTCAACAAAAAAGCCCTGAAAAATCAAGGCTTTGGTGTAAATGGTGCGGCTGGCAGGATTCGAACCCACGACCCCTTGGTTCGTAGCCAAGTACTCTATCCAACTGAGCTACAGCCGCACTTGGCATGCATTGTAGCACGCAGATAAGAAATTGGGCAAAAATCTAAATCTACTCAGAACTGGTCAAACCGCTTTCAGATTTAGCCTTGTACTGAGAACTTCAAAGTCACCTACTCAATAAAAGTCATGAAGATACGTAAAAGATGATGCCAAGATAAATTTCCAATTAAAAGCATCAATTTTCTTCAACTCACTTGGTTTCAATAACTCACTTTGCTGACCGTAAGGATAGACAATTGAAACATACCCTGTAAGGTGAATCTTAGACTTTTT
>CAIMNS010000007.1 GCA_903842945.1 uncultured Burkholderiales bacterium | reverse complement strand
GGTTGCCACTGGTGTTCGCCTTGGCCATGGCCTTGTCCATGTTGGCTTATGTGATTTTGGATGGCTATGACTTGGGTGTGGGCGCATTGCTTGACAGCGCCGATACGCTGGAACACAAAGACACCATGATCGCCAGCATTGGCCCGTTTTGGGACGCCAATGAAACTTGGTTGGTGCTGGGCGTGGGCGTGCTGTTGGTGGGCTTCCCGATGGCGCATGGCGTCATCTTGGGGGCGCTGTATCTACCCGTGGCGCTGATGTTGGTGGCGCTGTCGCTGCGTGGTGTGGCGTTTGACTTTCGGGTCAAGGCCAAAGCACACCACCGCCCCTTGTGGGACAAAACCTTTTACTTCGGTTCGATATTGGCGTCGTGGTCGCAAGGATTTATGTTGGGCCAGCTCATCACCGGCTTCAAGCAAGACACGCCGGGTTATGTGTTCAGCGCACTCATCGGTTTTTGTTTGGTGTTTGCTTACCGCTTATTGGGTGCCGGTTGGTTGATCATGAAAACCGAGGGTGCTTTGCAATTGCGTGCTGTCGAGTGGGCCAAGGGCAGTTTGTGGCTGACCGCGGCGGGTGTGTTGGCCATATCGGTGGCAACCCCCTGGGTCAGTCCTCGCATTTTCGATAAGTGGTTCAGCTTTCCCAACCTGCTCATGCTGTTGCCCATTCCTGCCATGACCACGGGTTTGTTCTTGGTGATTTGGCGCAGTTTGTCGCGCTTGCCCGTGCGGTTTGCGCAAGGCAACCAATACGGCGCAGGTGTGCCGTTTGCCAGCACCGTGGGCGTGTTCTTGCTGTCGTTTTATGGCTTGGCTTACAGCTTGTTTCCTTGGTTGGTGATTGACAAGCTCAACATCTGGCAAGCGGCCAGTTCGCCCGAAGCCTTGTTGGTGATCTTTTACGGCGTGGCGGTGGTCTTGCCCGTGATCATTGCTTACACCGTGTTTGCCTACCGTGTGTTTTGGGGCAAATCTACCCATCTCAGTTATTGAAAGTTTGAAAGAAGAACATGGCCTATACACATAAATTTCAGCAGTTGGCAGATACCGCCATGACGCAGGTGACGGGCGTTGCGCCAGACCAAGTGGATGCGCTCTTGGCACAAGGCGCTGTGTCGCTGGACATCCGCGACAAAGAAGAACACGACGCCGACCATCTTGCTGGTTCATTGCATGTGAGTCGTGGGAAATTGGAGATGAACATTGAGGGTGTCATCCCCGACCTGAACACCACCTTGCTGTGCTATTGCAATGCCAACAACCGTGGCGCTTTGTCTGCCAACACCTTGCGTCAAATGGGCTATGTCAATGCGCGCTACATCGCGGGTGGATTGAAGGCTTATCGGGCTTTGGGCTAAAGCCTAGGGATTGGTATTGCCCCAAATTATTAGACAAATATAGTTGTCCAAACTGGAGATGGGACGGCATCTTGCTGATCGGTTTTTACCGATTGCTTTTAGCCATCGACCGTGTAATATACGTGCAATAACTCGATGAAATTTGAGGGCAAAAAGTCACCCAGAGGCCCTCAGCGCGACAACTAGTGGCGTATAAAAGGAAAAAACATGGCGTGTAACCATGCTTTTTTAGGTGGCTCCTCGACCTGGGCTGGAACCAGGGACCTACGGATTAACATTCCGAGCTGACTTCCTTGGGCCAGATGATTTCGTTTGGAAAAACTATCAATCAATATCCAATGTGAAGTTAACATCACTTGTCGCCATCGACGAAGTTAGTGTTTCCTATAGTTACGTCGTATCGCAATTGTTTGATAATTGTTGTAAGAACAATGAACATCAAACATTTGGGAGATTGGATGAAAATTTTATTCATGCTTGGTGTGCTTTGCAGTTCGCTCTTGCAACCCATTGCCCATGTTCTAGCACAAGAGTACCCTACAAAGCCCGTTAAATTGGTATTGCCTTTCCCAACAGGGGGGACATTTTTTGTGGGCCAACTGTTGGCTGAGGGTCTTTCCGAGTCTTTAGGACAACCGGTAGTGATTGAGAACAAACCAGGTGCTGGGGGACTGGTTGCCATGGAGTATGCGGCCAAAGCTGCTCCAGACGGGTATACCCTATTTGTGACGTCCCCGACCTTGACCATTACACCGATCATCAAAAAAAATCTGAAGTTTGACCCCCTCAAAGATCTGACGCCCATTTCAATGGTGGCAGCCATTCCAAACGTCATGGTGGTCAATCCACAGGTCAATGCCAACACATTCAATGAATTTATCCAGCTTGCTAGAAACTCTCCCGGCAAGTTGACCTACGGTACGGGCGGGCCTGGGGCATCCAACAATTTTGCAACTGAGCAGTTTTTATCGATCGCAAAAATTAAAGTCTTGCCCATCCCTTACCAATCTGCATCCCATGCAGTGACCAATTTGGTGGGCGGGCAGATTGACATGGTGATTGGGGGTTTGCCCACCTCTGCGCCCTTGGTGGTGGGCAAGCAGTTAAAGGCATTGGCCCTGTTCACGACCCATCGAAGCCCCTTGCTTCCAGATGTACCCACTGTCGTTGAGCTTGGTCTTCCTGAACTGGTGACCGATACCTGGTATGGCTTGTTGGCTCCCAAAGGCACAAATCCTCAAATCATTGAACGATTGAATCGCGAGATCACCAAAATCATGAAAACCAATGAAACAAAAGTCAGGCTCGAAAAACAAGGCGTGACGCCTCTTTGGTCAAGCACGGCTGAGTTTGCCGACTTCATCAAAAATGACTATGAGAAGTGGTCAAAATTAGCCTCGACCAACAACATGAAATTCAACTAAGGAAGAAGAAATGAAAACCATATGCCCAACACAAGAGGAAATGAAATCAAGAATAGCCAGGTTCAATGAGCTCAAGCCTAGAGCCAGCAATTGGGAAAAGGATTTGGGTATACCCATGGATGTCTTGAGGATGTTCAATCCCAAGGCCAATTATGTTTTGATGGCGCCGGCCAATATGCCTGGACGATTGTCAAACAATCCAGCCATAGAGGATGGTGATAAAGGGGATATCAGAATTGGCATCGCTTTGGCAGAAGCTGGAGACGGTCCAGGTTTGCATGTGCATTGGAAAACCACGGAAACATTCATGGCTTTAAGTGGACAGTGGAAAATTCGTTGGGGCGATGATGGGCAGGAGCACATCATTTTGAACCCCTTTGACATGATTTCTATGCCGCCCAAAGTCGCTCGTCAGTTCATCAATGTATCGGACAAAGACGCCCATTTACTTGTCATCATCCAAGGTAAAAAAGAAGATTTCAACGATGTGGGTCGCTTGCCGCAAGCAGCGGATCCCATTGTTGCAAAGTATGGACACGAGATGATCGAAAAACTGGAAGCCAATGGTTGGAAGTTTTCTCTAGATGCTAATTCTGGCGCAGAGAAGGTCTGATCAACATGTCAATCACAGGCGGCCTTTATTTAGCTCAAGCGCTGAAAGCTTATGGCGTAGATCATGTTTTTTTCATGGATGCAATTCTTCGTCGCTCTTTGATTGAGATGGAGCACTTGGGAATTCGACGTATCTTGACGCATTCAGAAAAAGCCGCTGCCTACATGGCCGATGGGTATGCAAGAGCGGGCTACAAGCCTGGAGTCTGCATGGCGCAATCGGTGGGTGCGGCCAATTTAGCTTCGGGCCTTCAGGATGCTTTTTTAGGTCATTCGCCCGTGATTGCTTTGACGGGTAGGCAAGCTGCAGTGAACCAATATCGAAACGCCTATCAAGAGATTGCTCATCAACCCTTGTTTCAATCCGTCACTCGATTTTCTGGCCGCGTTGATGAAATCTCTCAATTGCCTCATTTGATCAGAACGGCCTTTAGAGAAGCCATGTGTGGGTCACCAAGGCCCGTCCATTTGGATATTGCGGGCCATACGGGAGACTTGATCGGTGCACAGCAAATCGATTCAGCTCCATCTGTGGACTCTATATTTAGGTCCTACACACCTTTTAGGCCCAGGCCCGCTAAAGAGGATTTGATCTTTATTCAAGACGCGCTCAAGCTCAGTGAGCGACCTGTACTGGTGGTTGATAAAGGTGCGATGGAGAGCAGAGCACAAAGGGAGATTGAAGCCTTTGCCAGTGCGGCGAACGTGGCTGTTGTCGCCTCCTTGGATGCAAAAGCCGTCTTGGTTGAGTCGAATGCTTGGTTTGCAGGCGTTGCTGGAACGTACTCGAGATCATGTGCAAATGAAATCCTGGCTCAATCTGATTTGGTGATCTTTGCTGGCAGTGACACGGGAGACCAAATGACTGCGGGCTGGACGCTTCCTGCGCGCGGTACTCAAGTCATTCAAATTGACATTGACCCTTTCGAGTTGGGACGCAACTTTGAAAATGCCAAGTTGATCCATGGAGATGTTCGCGAAACTTTGGCTGAGTTGATGCACATGGACATCCATACAACTCGAGCGCAGTGGTTAGAAACCATTCAAAAGGCCATTCAAAATTGGCGAATCCATGCTCAAAAGCATTGGGGTGACGACGCAGTACCCATCAAGCCAGCCCATTTATGTCATCAACTATCGAATTGGCTGCCAAAGGATGCGATGCTCGTTGCCGATACGGGTTACTCTTCTGAATGGTCGGGTACGATGATAGAGATGAAATACCCTGAACAAAGGTATCTTAGAGCTGCTGGATCTTTGGGCTGGGCGTTCCCCGCCGCCTTGGGTGCCAAGTGCGCCAGTCCCAACACCCCTGTTTTTTGTTTCACCGGAGATGGTGGTTTCTTGTACCACCAGTCTGAATTGGAAACGGCAAGGCGCTGGGGGATCAACACCATCACCATCATCAACAACAACAGTCAATTGGCTCAAGGCGCACCCAATATCAACGCAGTGTACAAAGACCGATCTGAAACAGGTCAAAAAGACATCCATGTCTATCGAGAGACCAACTTTGCTGATTTGGCCAAGGTGTTCGATTGCGAAGGCATCCGAGTTGAGCATCCTTTAGACATTGAAGCTGCCATCAAGCGGGCTTTGAAGAGCGATAAACCTGTGGTCATTGATGTGGTGACCGATCCGAGTGCGAGGCCCATGTCTGGCGCACCAAGACGAGCAACTTAAGCGTGCGTCTTGATGTTTAAAACCTTTAAAGAAGCGCAGGCCTTTCACAAGAATTTGGGCATTGACCCAGGCGATCCTTTGTCAATGCCCATTGAGCAGGCCAGAGAAAAGCAAAATATCTACTTTGACTCTTTAAGAGGGGTCTTGCCCAGCATCTCAAAAATCGTAGACCTTGAAGTACAGGGCAAGGAAGGCCCTATCGCTGTTCGACTGACGTATCCCTTGGGGGAAGCTCCTTTTAATTATGTGATTTTTATCAGAGGTGCCGGTTGGTGGGCAGGTGGATTGGACTCGCATGCTCAGACAACGACCAGCCTTGCTGATTTATCTTCGTCTGTCGTTTGTGCCATTGATTACTACAAAACACCTGAGTATTGTTATCCCACACAAGTCAATCAAGTCATTGAAGTTTTAAGCTTTCTACGTGCCCATCAAGCGCAGTATGAACTGCTGGGCAAGCCGATACTTTTTGGAGAGTCTGCCGGATCAACGATTGCGCTGTCCGTTGCTCAGAAATTAAGAGACATGAAAGAGGATCTGCTCAAGGGTTTGGTTTTGTTTTACTGTAATGCAGACGGATTCAAGCCCACTGCGAGAAAGTATTCTCAGTGGGTTTGGGAGCAATATATTGGTAAAGGGCGGCCTTTGAATGACAACGGGGCCGTTCCATTGCAAGAGGATTTAAGCAATTTACCGCCTGTCTTTTTGGCTGTGGGCGAAGACGATCCCTTGATTGGAGACACGCAAAAACTCTTCAATCAATTGATCTCTGTAGGCGCAAATCCTGAGCTCAATGTCCTTGCTCAATTGCCTCACGGTTTCTTGATGTGGACGGCAACGCTAGAGCCTGCATTAAAGGCTCTTGAAAAATCCGCTCATTCAATCAAAAGTTGGTTCAAAGAGAGAGCCTGAATTTTCATGACTCGAATTGAATCTTTCGATACCCATGACCCTCTTTTGAAAGAATAAAAAAATGACAGTCCAATCAAGTCCAAAGGACTATCCGTTGACTATACCAAAGGAGATGAGTCACCCATCGATGGTTCACCCGGTCATCATTGTAGGGGCCGGTCCCATTGGATTGACCTTGGCCCTGACCTTGCAAAAAACAGGGGTGGACTGTGTGTTGCTTGAAGACGACTTTCAAGTCTGCGAGGGAAGTCGAGCCATTGGGATGTCTAGGCGCACCTTGGAGATATGGGATGCTTTAGGTGCGATTGATCAAATCATTGAAAAGGGACTTGATTGGAAAGGGGGGAGAAGTTTTTACAAGGATCAAGAAATTTTAAATTTTGAGATGATCGATGATCCTCAAATCATGTATCGACCCATGTTCAATATTCAGCAGTCTTACACCGAGCAATTTTTAGTCAACCAAGTCCATCAAAGTTCACACATCGATTTGCGCTGGCAAAGCAAGCTCCTTGCGATGGAGCGTCAAGGGTCTGTGATGGTTTTGAGTATCGATACCCCAAACGGTGTCTACAAGGCGCAATCTCAATATGTGGTTGCCTGTGACGGAGCCAAGAGCACGGTGAGAAATCTCATGGGCTTGAGCCTCAACGGGACATCCTATGAAGCCACTTACATCATCGTTGATATCAAATTAAAAACCGACGCCATCATTGAAAGACGCTGTTGGTTTGATTCTCCATCAAATCCAGGACTGACCGTTTTGATGCACGGCCAACCTGATGGCGTTTGGCGTTTGGATTATCAGTTGGGAGAAGATGAAGACTTGACCGAGGCTTTAAAGCTTGAGCAGATCCTTGGCAAAATCAAATCGCACTTGGATTACATTGGGGAAGATGGAGCGTGGGAGTTGGTTTGGTACAGTCCCTACAAAGTTCATAGTCGATCGTTGGATTCGTTCAACCATGAGAGGGTCTTGTTTGCAGGTGATGCTGCCCACTTGATGCCGATCTTTGGAATTCGGGGCTTGAATTCTGGCGTTGAAGATGCATGGAATTTAGGTTGGAAGTTGTCTTCTGTGATCCTTGAAGAGTCGCCTGAGCGCTTGTTGGATGCTTACTCTTTAGAGAGAAAGAAGGTGTTTCTTGAAAACGCCGCTTTGGCCAATAGAAATGCTTTGTTCATGACGCCACCCAATCCAGGTATTCGCGTGCTGAGAGATGCTGTCTTGTCTTTGGCCCTGGGGGACACCGATGTAGAGGACATTCTGAACCCAAAGCAAGCGACCTATGTACCTTTGCGTGACTCTCCTTTGAGTACGCCTGAGACCGATCCGTGGAGAGGAGGGCCCAAAGTAGGCGAAGTCATCCCTGATGTGCGACTGACCCAGCATCAGAATTCAAACTTGACGCACTTACAAACCTTGGTGGGTTTGAAGGCCTGTGGCTTTTATTTCTTAAAGCAGGCGTTGGATGAAAAAGCCCTGGCCGATCTGGCGATGTTGAAGACATTTGCAGATCTTGAAGTGATTCTCATCTCGAAAGTAGAGGTGGCCGATCAGCAGGTCGTTCAAGTCACACAGCCTGATTTGTACAATATTTTTGATGTAGAAGAGGGTGGTTTCTACTTGGTTCGGCCTGATCATCACATCGCGGCGAGGTGGAGGGAAGTTGACGCACAAAAGGTCGAGTTGGCCTTGCACCGCTTAAAGGGCCATCATTTACAAGGGAAAACCTTAGTTCAATTTGAATCAATCGATGTACCCTATACGGTGCCTGAGCAAATCTATCGTCTACTTGGCAATGCCTTGGACAGCATGGGTGAGGAAAAGAAAATGCTGATGTTGATGAAGTTGTGCCTGATTCAAGCCTTGGATCAGACAAGTGTTGACAAGTTCGAGTCGAATTTACAGGCTGCTTTGAAAAACATGGAGTAACGCAGCCCCAAATCGATCTTTGGGCTGGTGTTCAAATGGGCTTCATTTTTTTGTAATCTATAAAAGGAAAGTCATGAACCATCGTAGAAAAGTTTTATCTTTCTTAGGCGCGACCTCTTTGTTGCCTATGTTGGGTCAGGTCAAAGCTGATAATTTTCCAAGCAAGTCGATCAGGTTGATCGTGCCCTATCCTCCAGGAGGCGGTTCAGATACCTTTGCGCGGGTCATTGCACCTAAATTGTCGGAGGCACTGGGCCAGCAATTCATCGTGGACAACCGCCCAGGGGCTGCGACCATCATCGGTGCAGAGTTTGTGGCCAAGGCGCCGGCAGATGGGTACACCTTGCTCTTGGGGGACAATTCCACGTACGCTGTAAATTCAAGTTTGTACAAGAAATTACCCTACTCACCCATGGTGGATTTTGCGCCGATCAGCTTGACAGCTAAATTTTCTCTTCTTTTGGTCGTCAACCCTTCCATGCCCGTCAACAAGTTGTCAGAGTTTGTGGCTTATGCCAAAGCCAGGCCCAAACAGATCAACTTTGCAAGTCCAGGTGCAGGCTCTCCACACCATTTGGCCATGGAGTTGTTGGCTGACCGAGCTGGTATTCAAATGACCCACGTGCCCTACAAAGGAGGCGCGCCTGCTGCACAAGACTTGTTGGCTGGTGTGATCCCTGCCATGGTGCTCGATTATGCAACTGCTGCGCAGCATGTACAAACGGGTAAATTAAGGGCTCTTGCGGCCTTGAGTGACAAGCGCTTGGATCAAATGAAAGAGCTACCCACGGTTGCTGAAAGTGGTTACCCAGGTTTTGAGGCATGGGCGTGGCAGGGTATTGTGGTGCCGGCCAAAACACCCGAGGACGTTGTTCAACGCTTGAATGCCGAGATGGTCAAAGTAGCACTTGATAAAGATGTGCAGGCCAAAATTTTAGAAATCGGTGGTGAATTCAAGTCCAGCACGCCTTCTGCCATGATGAGTTACATGCGCAGTGAAACCGACAAATGGGCAAAGATCATCAAAGAGGCCAACATTTCGATCGATTGAGGGTCTCACATCGGATCCTCATCTCTCATGCCCGCTTGATGTTGATCAAAGGCATGCGTGACTTTCGAGTTGAAATGTTTACATCGTAAACCCTGTATTTTGATCTTGAGTTTTCACATAGACTTCCCTCACAATTAGATTTTATAAAGGAGTACAACATGTCTGAACATACACTGGATTCATCCTCGAAGTTAGAAGAAAAATTATTCTTGCTTGGCCGAATTTTAATGAGCATTTTGTTTTTTGTACCCGCTTACAGGAAAGCGTCTTCGATCGACGGCACGATTGCCTATTTCGGTAAATTAGGTCTTCCCTTTCCTGAAATCACGGTGTATGTGGTCGTCGCCTTTGAGTTCATCGTAGCCATTTGTTTCTTGCTTGGATGGAGAATCAAGTTGGTGGCGTATTTGATGGCGGCGTTCTCCATTGCAGCGGGCTTGATTGCACATCAATTTTGGAGTGTTGATCCAGCGCAATTGGGCAACCAATTGAACCACTTGTTGAAAAATGGTGCCGTGGCCGGCGGTTTTATCATGGCCGCTTTGTTGTCCGATCGGTTTGCAAAGACAGACCATGATGAACATACCCTTTGAGCCAAGCCATGGCGCTTGAACTTGTCCTTTGTAAAAAAAGGATGTGTTGGACAAACTTTGAAGGTTTAAAAATGGGGTCTCAGTGGTTGAGAGCATCAAGAGGGTGTCTGTCCATTTTGCTCGCCTTGCTTGCTTTCACGCCGCTGCTTCAAGCGCAAACCTATCCCGATAAGCCGGTCAAGTTGATTGTGTCCCTTGCACCAGGCGGTGGTGTGGATTACTTTGGACGCTTGATTGCCCCCAAGTTGTCTGAAATCATCGGCCAACCTGTGGTTGTTGAAAACCGCCCCGGGGGGGCGACCAACATTGCCGCTGATTTTGTAGCGCACGCAGCGCCCGATGGGCACACCCTTTTGCTCTCGAGTGTGACCACCTATGCCATCAATTCGTCTTTGTTTAAAACCTTAAGTTACGACCCCGTCAAAGATTTTTCACCCATCGGCTTGGCAGCCACCTTTCAATTTCTTTTGGTCTGCAACGCAGATTTCCCAGTCGACTCGGTGGCAAAGTTCGTGAGCTATGCCAAGGCCAATCCTAAAAAGATCAGCTTTGGCTCCTCCGGTCCAGGCAGTCCCCATCAGTTGACCATGGAATTGTTTGCCAAGCGCGCCAACATAGATCTTGTGCATGTGCCCTACAAAGGTGCGGGTCCAGCGGTATTGGATTTGATCTCAGGTCAAATACCCGTGATGTTTTTGGATGTGGCCACGGCGCTACCTCACATCAAATCAGGTCGGATTCGGGCATTGGCTTCCGCCAGCTTGAAGAGAAGCGAGCTGCTGCCTGCAACACCGACGATCAGTGAGTCGGGTTTTGCAAATTTTGAGGCCTCGTCTTGGCTAGGGATGGTCGCTCCAGCTAAAACGCCTCAGCCCGTCATTCAAAAACTCAACAGTGCTTTGAATCGCATTCTGGCAGATCCCGAGGTGATCTCGCGCTTAAGTGGTGCGGGGGCAGAGCCAACGCCAGGGACCCCGCAGGCCTTTGCGGCTTATCAGGCCTCGGAACTCCAAAAATGGGGTGAGATCATCAAGTCCTCCAACATCACGCCTGATTGATCACGGCAAACATGTTCCAAGATGAATTTGATGTGATTGTCGGTTGATTTGATTTAAACGTTGCTAGGCTTACTTTGAAGATTGATATTCACTCCCATGTATTTGACCGTGGTTATTTTGATGCCATGTTGAAGGACATGGTGCTTCAAGTGGAGAAGACGCCATCGGGTCAAACCTTGTTGCGCAAAGATGGCTACACCTACATGTGGTGGCGTGAAGCTTTTTTTGATATCGACGCGCGACTGCGCGTGATGGATGCTCAGGGTATCGATATGCGGGCCTTGTCGCTTTCCTCTCCGAGTGTTTATGACTGGACAGGACAACGTCAAGTTGAAATGGCCCAGTACATGAACGACGTCACAGCCAAGATGGTTCAATCGCATCCGGACCGTTTTTTTGGACTGGGCACCTTGCCATTGTGTGACATTGAAGCTTCTCTGAGAGAGCTTGATCGTCTGACCCAAGAGTTGGGCATGAAGGGGGTCATGATCGGCTCCAATGTGGCGGGTATGCAGTTGAACCATGAGCGGTTTGAGCCTATTTGGGCCAAGATAGACGCGTTGAAACTTCCTGTGTTTGAGCATCCGATGTTCCCGCCCAATGTGGGACAGGAGGAGTTTGAACTCCCCTTGAGGTTGGGCTTTATTTTTGATACGACGACTTGTGCAACTCGGTTGATCTATTCGGGCGTCTTTGAAAGATATCCAAATTTCCCCTACATC
>CAIMNS010000006.1 GCA_903842945.1 uncultured Burkholderiales bacterium | reverse complement strand
TTACTCAACGCAATTGATCCAAAGGCTGAAGGACCACTATGGAAAGGGCGGATTTTTGCATTTTGGTCAGGGCAAATGGTATCCAGGTGAGCAACTGCCTCGTTGGGCTTTGTCCTTGTACTGGCGAGTCGATGGACAGCCTTGCTGGGAGCACGACCGCCTCATTGCAAATGAGCGCGATGAGCATTCGTATACACCAGCTCACGCGAAGGTCTTTATCGAGCACTTGAGCCAAAGGCTCGGTTTGGGCACCGAGTACATCACGCCAGGTTATGAAGATGCTTGGTATTACATGTGGCGGGAAAGAAAATTACCCTTGAATGTGAATGTGTTGGATTCAAAAATCGAGGATGAGCTTGAGCGTTCACGCATTCGAAGAATTTTTAATCAAGGCGTCAATGAGGTTGTGGGTTACGTCTTGCCCATCAAAAAATCGGATTCTTTGGGACAGTTGAGCCAATGGCGGTCAGGGCCTTGGTACTTCCGAGACGACAAGATGTTTTTGATGCCAGGGGATTCTGCCATGGGTTATCGATTGCCATTGGACTCATTGCCATGGGTCAAGGCGTCAGAGTATCCCTATCAAATTGATTTGGATCCATTTGATCAAACCCATTCTTTAAGGGATCATCAAGCCTTCAATAATACGCCCCAAGTTGTGATGCAAACGTCCTACTTTAAAGCGGCGTTGGGGCAGGACGATGTCTTAGAAGGAGAGGCGTCCCTTCGATTGCCCGCCTCACAGGAGTCTGCGAACTGGTTGATCAGAACGGCTTTGTGTGTGGAGGTGAGAAATCCTGGAAGAGCAAGTGGTCCAAAGGCCGAGTTGTTAAGTCAAGACAAGGGCGTGGTCTATGTTTTTATGCCCCCCTTGGTGAAATTGGATGATTATTTGGAGTTGCTCTCTCAAGTTGAGGCCACTGCGCAAGAGTTACAAATGCCAATCGTTGTAGAGGGGTATCCTCCGCCTAAAGACCCACGGCTCAAAATCCTGCAAGTCACACCAGACCCAGGCGTGATTGAAGTCAATATCCATCCAGCGCACTCTTGGAATGAGTTGGTGCACAACACAGAATTTTTGTACCAAGTCGCGCATGAAACGGGATTGTCGACTGAGAAATTCATGATGGACGGTCGTCACACTGGAACGGGTGGGGGTAACCACTTTGTCATGGGTGGGGCAACAACCGCTGACAGCCCGTTTCTCAGAAGAAGTGATTTGCTGCCCAGTTTGTTGACCTTTTGGCACAACCATCCGTCCTTGTCGTACCTCTTCTCGGGGCTCTTTTTGGGCCCTACTTCGCAAGCGCCTCGGATCGATGAGGCAAGGAACGATCAGGTCTACGAGTTGGAAATTGCTTTGGCTGAAATAGATAGGCAAGTTCAATTGTGGGGGCAATGTCCTCCATGGGGGATTGATCGCGCGCTTCGAAACATTTTGGTGGATGTCACCGGAAACACGCATCGAAGTGAATTCTGCATTGACAAGTTGTACTCACCTGATGGGCCAACAGGTCGGTTGGGTTTGCTCGAGCTCAGAGCCTTTGAGATGCCGCCCCATTCACAAATGAGCTTGGCTCAACAATTGTTGATCCGTGCGTTGGTGGCTTGGTTTTGGCGCACGCCCTACAAAGGACATGGTGCCAACAGGTTGCATCGTTGGGGCACCGAGTTGCACGATCGGTTCATGTTGCCGACTTTTGTCAAAATGGATTTTGTTGATGTTTTGGCTGAACTCAATGAGGCCGGTTTTGGATTCAAGGCCGAATGGTTTGAGCCGCACTTTGAGTTCAGATTTCCAATGATTGGATCGGTACAAACCAAAGGCATCGAGCTCTCACTTCGAACAGCACTGGAGCCCTGGCATGTCATGGGAGAGGAGGGCTCTGCTGGTGGAACTGTGCGCTATGTCGACTCTTCTCTTGAGAGGCTTGAATTGAAATTAACTGGCTACAACGATAACCGCTATAGTGTGAGTGTCAATGGTAGGGTTGCCCCCTTGCAGCCAACGGGGGTTGTAGGTGAGTATGTTTTGGGCGTGAGGTACAAAGCTTGGGCGCCCCCTTCGGCCTTGCACCCCACGATTGGCATGCATGCCCCTCTTTCTTTTGACCTTGTTGACAACAGTCTGTCTAAATCTTTGGGTGGATGCCAATACCATGTCACCCACCCGGGGGGTAGAAATTACGATTCATTCCCCATCAACTCCTACGAGGCCGAGAGTCGTCGATTGGCTCGGTTCACCAAACTAGGGCATACACCTGGCAAAGTGAATTTAAAGCGGAATTATCCTAGCCAAGAGTTGCCATTCACGCTTGATTTACGAAGAAACCAAGGATAATTGAGCTTTACAAATTGGAAATCAAGCCTTGAGTGAATCCTTTGGTTCTTTGCCTAAATCAGTCTACAAGGACGCATCTTTTTCAACTGAAGATCTGCGTCTCTTGATTGCCTCATTGACTGCAAAAAATCAATCCAACCGCCATGACGAATTCACAGATAAAAACGGTGCTTTAAAACAAAATTGGATCGATTTCTTTAAGATTTTGGGTGAGCAACAAATCAAAAAGCTCTCCGAAAGCGCGTCCATTGTTGCCCGTTTTATTCAGCAAAATGGTATCAGCTACAACCTCTACGATGCAGAGCATGGGCAAAGTCGCCCCTGGTCCTTGAACCCACTGCCCCTGCTGATTGAGCAAGAAGAGTGGGCGCATATTTCTAAAGGCTTGGCGCAACGAGCGCAGTTGCTCAATGAGATTTTGAAAGACATCTATGGCGAGCAAACTTTGCTGCAAGAAAGTTTTTTGCCTGCAGCTTTGGTTCAAGGGCACCCTGGTTATTTGCGCGCTGTTCATCAAGTCAGACCGCCTGGAGGTATCTACCTTCACATTGTGGCCTTTGATATCGCAAGAGGGCCTGAAGGGAAGTGGTGGGTCATTGGAAACAGAACTCAAGCCCCTTCTGGTTTAGGTTATGTGCTTGAGAATCGACTGATCATCTCGAAACTTTTCCCAGAAGCTTTTCGGCAATTGCGTGTTCAACACATTGCCTCAAGTTATAGAAGGCTTCTTGATACCTTTACCGAACTGGCCAAGCCCATTGCCAAAGGTGAAACGGTTCGATTTGCATTGTTAACGCCTGGCCCCTACAACGAGACCTATTTTGAGCATGCTTACCTTGCAAGATATTTAGGCCTGCCCTTGGTAGAGGGAGCAGATTTGACCGTTCGAGATCAAAAGCTTTATCTTAAAACCCTTCAAGGCCTACAACCCATTCATGGCTTGTTCAGGCGGTTGGATGATGAGTTTTTGGACCCCCTTGAGTTAAAGGGCGACTCCACTTTAGGGGTGCCAGGCTTGTTGCAAGTGGTTCGCGCTGGCAATGTATTGATTGCCAACGCCTTGGGAACGGGCTTCTTAGAGTCGCCAGCGATACAAGGATTTTTGCCTGGAATTGCAGAAAAGTTATTGGGTGAAAAATTGCTCATGCCTTCCTTGCACACCTGGTGGTGCGGAGAGCAGGCTGCCTGGAAAGATGTGAGCCCTCAATTGGCCTCTCAAGTCATCAAGCCAACCTACACGGGCAGTGTTGGACCCCATTTCCAACCCATGATTGGTGAGCAAATGGATGCAGAGCAACTTGATTTGCTAAGGGAGCGGATCGCTGCTCGCCCAGACATCTATACTGCGCAAAGTTTCTTGAAATTTTCTCAAGCCATGAGCTGGAGCAACAACCAATTCACCCCCCGCACTTCAATGCTAAGAGTTTATGCCATGGCCAATACAGACGGCACATGGGAGATTTTGCCTGGGGCGATGACGCGAATCTCTAGTGATGAAAATGAAATGGTCTCTATTCAAAGAGGCGGAAGTACATTGGATACATGGGTTTCAACGCATGAGGAGGTGGATACCTTTTCAATGCTGCCTCAACGGGTCAAGCGCAACGACGGACTGCCTTCTCAGGGAGGGGTTTTGATCTCTAGCCGTACTGCAGAGAACATGTTTTGGTTGGGTCGATACACTGAACGCTCGGAGTCCTTGACCCGATTGGCAAAAGAGTCTTTGATGGTTGCAAGCATTTCGGGTGAGGACAATGTTTTGGCCTTGCAAGATGCCATCAGTGAGCTCACCATCCGTTCAGGTTTGATTTCTGCAGATGCACCGACCTTGTCTAAATCGCCCAAAGTTTTTACACGTACGCTGATCGCCAGTTTGATCTCTAAAGATGCCTACAGCGTGGGGTTTTATCTCCAAGCCATCGATAGCAATTTGAAGTTGGTGCGGGATCGCTTGCCCAGTGATCATTCTCGCTTGGCGAGCACCATGAAGACCACGCTTGAAGCGCGATTGGGTGAGCAAAGGTCCATTGAGGAAAAGTCATTGATTGTGGCGCTTGAGGCGCTAGACAACTTGGGCTTACAGTTGGCGGCCCTCACGGGTTTGCAATCTGATCGCATGACCAGAGATCTGGGATGGAGAATGCTCACCATCGGTCGTTTGATTGAGCGCTTGATACATTTGGCAGAAACCTTGAGCACGTTCTTTCTCAACAAGGGTGCCATGAACAGCCGAGGCTTTGACATGCTGTTGGCACTTTTTGACAGCACCATCACCTACCGCACGCGCTACCAAAGCTACCAAGATGTTGACTCCTTGATAGAGCTTTTGATTTTGGACGACACGAACCCAAGAGCCATCGTTTGGATATTGAAAGAACTCCAGCAAGAAATCCATTTTCTGCCCAACTCCGACTCGGAAATCGATATTTACAGCCAACTGATCAAGAGTTGTATGCCCATTGAGGGTGCATTTGAGGTGCTCTCATTCAGCAAGAGGGTGGCGCAAGCTGGAAAAATTTTGTCGGATGAGTTGAGTGCCAGATATTTTGCGCACATCAAGGAGCAAAGGTTCGCCTCATGAAGATCATCCGAGTTGAGCATGAGACCAAATGCCTGTATGAAAGTGAAGTCCAACTTGCACATCACTTGGCCTACTTAAGGCCCTTAGAGAATGCTTTTCAAAAAGTCTTGGATACCAGTCTGTTGATATCCCCAACGCCTGATGCGCATTACGAACATCAAGATTCCTTTGGCAACAAAAGAGACTTTTTTTCATTTCAAAAGGCGCATGAACACTTGACGGTCACCGCTTGCTGCCAAGTCTTGACCCACGAGTTGTCACAAGATGTGCTGGATGCTGTTCATTTGACATGGGAAGAGGTGCGCAATGCTTTGAGTTATGCCTCAGGTAAAAAGTACTTGCCAGTCAGCGAGTTCATCTTTCCAAGCACTTACACGCCTTTCGTCGCAAAAATAAAAAGCTATGCACTCGAGTCGTTCTCTCCTGGCAGAAAGATCACTCAAGCCGCCATAGAGTTGTCTCAAAGAATTTATAGAGATTTCACCTATTCACCCAAATCGACTGAGGTCAGTACGCCGGTTTGGCAAGCGTTTGATCAACGCCAGGGCGTTTGTCAAGATTTCTCCCACATCATGCTTGTTGCCCTTAGAAGCTTGGGCTTGAGTGCTAGATACATGAGTGGCTATCTTCTCACGAAACAGCCTGCTGGACAAAAAAAATTAAGAGGCTCAGACGCCTCTCATGCTTGGGTGGCCTTGTATTGCCCAGGCATACCCGGTGAGTGGTTGGAGTTGGATCCGACCAACAACATGGTGGCTGACGCTAGTCATGTGAGGCTCAGTTTTGGGCGGGATTTTGGCGATGTCTCGCCATTGAGAGGCGTGATCCGTGGCGGTGGGGAGCATGAACTCGAAGTGTCCGTGACCGCCGAAGAGCTTGAAACGTAAATCAAGCCTTCATTTGATGGACGTTCTTCCTTGGATGCTCATTTGAGCATGCCTTTCATTTCGATGAATTCGATGATGTGCTCTAAGCCTTGTAGAGTTCTAAGGTTAGAGAGCACATAAGGCTTGATGCCTTGATCTGTTTGACGCATCCTTTTGGTGTCCGACTCCATGACCTCAAGGCTTGCCCCAACGTGGGGGGCCAAATCGACTTTGTTGATCACCAACAAATCACTTTTTGTGATGCCCGGGCCACCTTTCCTAGGGATTTTCTCACCTGCAGCCACATCAATCACGTAAAGTGTCAGGTCGCTCAATTCCGGGCTGAAGGTCGCCGCCAGGTTATCCCCTCCACTTTCAACGAAAACGATGTCCGCGTTGGGAAAGCTCTCAAGCATGCGGTCAATGGCTTCAAGGTTGATGGAGGCGTCCTCTCTGATCGCTGTGTGCGGGCAGCCCCCCGTCTCCACACCCATGATTCTTTCTGGGGGCAAGGCACCGCTGATGGTCAACAGGCGCTGGTCTTCCTTGGTGTAGATGTCGTTGGTGATGGCCACCAAGTCATACTGGTCTCGCATACCCTTGCAAAGCATCTCTAAAAGCGTTGTTTTGCCCGACCCAACAGGCCCGCCAATGCCCACACGTAAAGGGGGTAATTTTTTTGTTCTGTTTTTGATGCTGTGCATAGAGCTCATGATCTAAAAAGTCTCGAGTATTGTGTTTCGTGCTGGGAGGACAAGATGGCCCAATGAGGCGCAAAGGATTGTCGCGCGTGACGGGGTGTGGACATGGCTTTTCGCACAGCCTTTGGAATTTCTTGGGTGATGGCGGTCAAAATGGTTTGACCGCTCTTTTGTCCCAGTGGGACGGATTTCATGGCGGCTTGCACCATGTTCTCTGCCCAACTGAAGGCAAACGTCATCAAGCCATCTTCAAGAGAGATGTCCTCTTGGCTCACACAAAGAGCAAAAACGATCGGCCAAGTGGGTGGGAGGTCCTTGCAAAATTCGAGTTTTTCAGTGTCCATGATGTTTTGATTTTTCAACCATATCAGCAAGGAACGCCCCATTTGTTGGGTTTGAAGCTTGACCTCAAAGGTCTCTCGCGTTTGAAGCGTCCAAGCCGTTAAGTCGATCAATTGATGTTGATCAAATTCTCGCCAGGCCAGAATGGCCTCATGGAGCAGGGGCATTTCGCTTCTGGCTTGTATCAAATCGAGTTGATCCATCAACCATGCTTTAGCACTGGATTCGTCTTTGACCCATCCCAAATCCACGGCGCTCTCAAGCCCTTCTGAATAGGAGAATCCGCCAACAGGTAGAGCGGGTGAGGCCAATTGCAAAAGCAAGAGAAAGGCACTTGCTGAGTGAGCTGAAGAAGTCATGCGTGTGGGTCGTGTCCGTGGTGATCATGATCGGACTCGAGAGCATGCTGGTGAGTGTGTGCATGTCCGTGGCCAAGGCCATGGCCAAGTTTGCTTTCCTCAGAGTAAGCGCCCGTTTCGGGCTCAAAGGGTGCAGTGATTTCATGAACGATCAAATGCATCTGCTCTAGCATGCTTGCCAAAACATGATCGGGTTCGATTTGCAAATACCCTGGTCTCAATTCGATGGGGACGTGTCGGTTGCCCAAATGGTAGGCCGCTCGAGTCAAATCAAAGACAGAGCCATGCTCAGCACAGAAGGTAATTCTTAAAACAGGCTGGTCCTTGGCCAAGACTTTTAAAAAAGAACCATCTTCACCCACCAAAACATCTTGACCTCTGAGGACTTGCCCCCGAGGAATGACCACGCCAACTTG
>CAIMNS010000005.1 GCA_903842945.1 uncultured Burkholderiales bacterium | reverse complement strand
GGTCTTGCGTGCCGATCATCACACTGGTGTAGACGCGGTGGGTCTGGCCTGACAAGGCGCGAATCATCTCTTGGGCCTCTTGAGCGTCCTTGGGTTTACCTAAAACACGACCCGACAAGCTGACCGTCGTGTCGGCACACAACACCGGTGCAGAGGCCACAAAAGCGGTCCCCAAGGCCTGCCCCCTGAGCCTTGCAGCTTGGTATTTGAGTTGGGTGACACGTTGCACATATTGAACTGCTGACTCTGCTGGCTTCATCGCCTCGAGCAGCTCCAGGGCATGCAACTGTTCACCCAGCGCTTTGGCGTTGTTGGACTCGGGCAAAAGGGTTTTGAAATGCACGCCCATTTGCCCGAGCAACTCTTGGCGCCTGGGGCTTTGAGAGGCGAGGTAAACAAAAGCAGGCATGGCAAGACTCCTGGTGTGGTCGTTTGAAGGTTTTGGCCGCTCACTCGCGGTGATAGGGGTGCCCCGTTTGCAAGGAAAACACGCGGTACAACTGCTCGAGCAACATGACCCTGACCATGGCATGGGGCCAGGTCATGGAGGACAGGCGGATCCTTGCATGGGCGCGCTTTTTAAAGTCTTCATCGATCCCATCGGGCCCACCGATCACCAACACGAGGTCTTGACCCATCTCGCGCCAGCGGTCAACACTTTTTGAAAGCTCCAGTGTCGTGAGGGTGGTGCCCCGCTCGTCCAAGACCACCACCAGGGCATCCTTGGGCAAAGCCTCGGTGATTTTTTGCGCCTCGAGTTTCATCAATTGATCGGCCGTTTGCCCCTCTCTGGCTGGGGTTTTGAGGGCCTTGAGGTGCACGCGCCAGTCGCTGGGGAAGCGCTTCAAAAAATCCGCACTCGCAGCCTCAGCCCAAGCGGGCATGCGACTTCCCATGGCGATCAACCAAATCTTCATGCCTCTCGAGGGGTCCTTTTAGAGGCGGGTTTTTTGGAGGCGGGCTTTTTGGCTGCAGGGGAACGGGGCGTGGTAGACGTGTTTTTTGAAGTGCTTTTTGGACTGCTTTTTGGACTGCTTTTTGCGCTCACCTTTGAACCGGTCTTTGTAGGGCTGCTGGAGGTTTTTTTGCTCGTCTTCACCGGCGCAGAACCTTGGGGCTCAAGCGCTTGGGGCAACTGCGCCAAATAGGGACGTTTGTCAATGGCGCGGCGTGAGTTGTTGACCGGCACCGTAAGCCCAGTTTTGGGATCCACGGGCGTTTGAAGTCCACGGGTGCTGCCCTTGCTTGGGCGCTTGGCTTTGGAGCCTGCAGAGAGCTTTGACCCCCCTCTTTTGTCAGCAGCTGAGGCCGACTTGCTCGAGCCCGACTTGCTGCTTGTTTTGCTGGATGGACTGGCGGCTTTTTTCTTGGGCTTGGGCTCCTCGGCCTTGGCAAAAACCGGTTTGGGCGCACCAAACTTCAAGCGCACAGGCTTATCGCCCCAAATCTCTTCCAAATTGTAGTATTCACGGATGTTGGGTTGCATGATGTGCACCACGGCCGCGCCACAGTCCACAATGATCCACTCTCCATTTTCTTCACCCTCGATGCGAGGCTTGCCATGACCAGATTTGCGCACCTCGTCTCTCACGTTGGCGGCCAGCGCCTTGGTTTGACGGTTGGAGGTCCCGCTTGCCAAGATCACTCTTTCAAACAAGGAGGAAAGATGCTCTGTGTTGTACACAGCGATTTGGACCGCTTTGACGTCCTCCAAGGCGTCGACGATGACGCGCTGAAGTTTTTGAACGTCTTTTTTTTCTGCTGCTTCTGTCATGACATGTTCGAGTAAAGACCCTGTTGTTGAATATAGTTCAGAACCAACTCAGGGACAAGTTGGCTCACATCGAGACCTTGTTCAATCGATGCTCTCACCTCGGTGGCACTGATGGGCATCAAAGGGCATTTCAAATGGACGGCATCCCCTAAACCTGCCGCCTCTAAGGGAATGGGGGGGCTGCTCAGGGTGCCCAAGTCCATGCTTCGACACGCAACCACGACTTGGGCCTTTTGGACAATGAGCGCATGGTCCTTCCAAGTGTCAAACAACTCTGCCTGATCTTGACCGATGATTAAAAAAAGCTTGGCTTTGGGGTAAAGCAGCTCAATTTCTTGAAGGGTATCGATGGTGTAGCTGGGACCTAGTCTACGGGCTTCACGATCGTCAACCCGTATTTTATCAGAAGAGCGCAGCTCTTGCGAGTGCCCCGTAAAAGCCAAACGCGTCATGGCGAGGCGGTCCACGACCGAGGTCAAGGAACGCGTCTTGTGCCAAGCATGCCCCGTTGGCACCACATGCAGGACATCCAACTCGAGATCCTCCAAGGCGAATTGAGCCAAGGCCACATGGGCCAAGTGCGGCGGGTCATACGCTCCCCCTAAGATACCGACTCGTTTGATCACACAACTCCAGACATTCAACTCACCCAGTTTTGCGGCACCAAGAACTCTTTGATCAAAGCGCTCTCGGGGGAGCCCTCCGGGTCTTGGTGCTGATAGGACCAAGAGGCCAAGGGCGGCATGGACAACAAAATAGACTCTGTACGCCCCCCCGACTGTAGGCCAAAATGTGTGCCCCGGTCCCAAACCAAGTTGAACTCCACATAGCGACCTCTGCGGTACAGTTGAAATGCTCTTTGCTCTTTGGTGTAGGGCGTGTCCATGTGACGCTTGACGATCGGCAGGTAGGCCTTCACAAAAGCATCCCCCACCGCTCTCAACATGGCAAAACTGCCCTCGTTGCCGAACTCATAAAAGTCGTCAAAAAAGATGCCCCCAATGCCTCTGGCCTCTTGACGGTGTTTTAAGAAAAAATACTCATCGCACCACTGCTTGAACCTAGGGTACAAGGTCTCACCAAAGGGACTCAAGGCATCTTTGCAGGTTTGGTGGAAATGCACCGCATCTTGCCTAAAACCATAGTAAGGCGTCAAGTCCATGCCTCCGCCAAACCAAGCCACGCGGGTGTTGTCACGGCTCAAGGCACTGAGCATGCGCACATTCATGTGCACCGTGGGGACCAAGGGGTTCCAAGGGTGAAAGACCAAAGACACGCCCATGGCGTCAAAGGAGGCCCCCACCAATTCAGGTCGCGCTTGGGTGGCTGAGGGCGGCAAGGAGGGGCCTTGAACATGGGAAAAACCACAACCCGCTCGCTCAAAAATTCGACCGCCTTCGATGATCTTGGTGATGCCATTGCCTTGTAGCGGTTCATGGGCCTCTTTGGTCCAAACATCGTTGACCACATGCGCTTGCCCGTCCAAGGCTTCAATCGCTTGCATGATGCTCGCTTGCAGGCCCATCAAATAAGTTTTGACCGCCTCATTGAAACCCTTGCTCTCATTTGATTCACTCATCGCATGTCCCTCATAGATGGGCTTGTTTTTAACTGAAATTGCTTAGAAAAACCATCAAGGTGTTCCCCATAGCAGCGCTCTTAGGTGAGACCCTTGGGCATCGGCACTATCGGCGAGGCGTTCTTTTCATGAAAGCCTTTGACCCCTTCAAAGGCCTGGGCCATTCTTAAAAAATCCAAGGCCATGTCCCCGCTTAATCGGATGCACTGATCAACGGCAATGAGCTTACGAGAATGGTCAAAGCGGACCAACACCACAGGGACATCGCTTTGGTAGGCAATTTGGTAAAAACCAGTTTTCCAACCTCTTTGGTATTTCCTGGTCCCCTCCGGCGCCACACCCAACCAAAAGAGCTCCCCGCTTGCCTTGCAGGCGGCAAAGTGTTCAACCATTTGAGCCACCACTCCCCGAGCTTGCGAGCGATCAATGGCGAGACCGCCCAAGGCGCTCAGCCAAGCACCAAAGACCGGCCACTTGAACAACGAGTCCTTGGCCATGAAACGCGCCTGGATGCCAATGGCCGATTTGGCCAGCATGGCAATCGGGAAATCCCAGTTGCTGGTATGAGGGTACACGACCACGACCCCCCAAGGCCCTGGCATGCCATTGAACGCCAAGCGCCAACCCAAGGCTTGCAAAAGCCTCAAAGCCCAGGTCTTTTGGGTTTGAGGAAAAAACACACGCTCAAGCTCTGGGCAATCGTTCAAGGGCTCGCGGGGAGAGGACTCGAAAGCGCTGTGTGCCAATCAAATCACCCTTTTGGCTCGCCAACCAATGTCCGTTCGGTACTGCATGCCCTCGAACTGAATGCCCTTGATGGCCTCATAAGCGAGTTGCTGCGCTTGCGTGAGGGTGCCCCCTAAAGCGCTCACACACAAGACGCGACCCCCGGTCGTGGTCCAATGGGATGGGGCCTTGGATGTTCCCGCATGAAAGACCATGCAGTCCTCTGTCTCTTGGGGCAAGTGCTCAATCGTGTCGCCCTTTCTCACCGCTTGAGGGTAGCCATGGGACGCCAAAACCACGCCCACCGCGACGCGTCGGTCCCACAGAAGTTCCACCGCGTCCAAGGGATGCTTGTCCCGAGACCGTTCATCAGAATGCACACTGGGCTCGGTGCTGGCCCATAAAACATCGACCCAATCGCTCTTTAAACGCATCATGATCGGCTGCGTCTCTGGGTCTCCAAGCCTGGTGTTGAACTCCAAGGTCTTGACCTCTTCATCTGAAGAGATCATCAAGCCCGCGTACAAAAATCCAGTGAAGGGATGCCCCTCTTTCATCATGCCCAGCAAGGTGGGGCGAATGATCTCACGCATGACTTTGGCGTGGATTTGAGGTGTCACGATCGGTGCAGGGGAATACGCGCCCATACCACCCGTGTTGGGTCCTTGGTCATGGTCCAACAAGCGTTTGTGGTCCTGTGAGGTGGCCAAGGGCAAGGCAGACAAGCCATTGCACAGGACCATGAAACTGGCTTCTTGGCCCTCCAAGAACTCCTCAATCACCACCCTCGCCCCGCCTTCGTTGTGCACCACCACGCCCGAGTCGCTCAAGAGCATGTCGTCAATCGCCTGGTGGGCTTGCTCGAAGTTCATGGCCACCACCACCCCTTTGCCAGCGGCCAGGCCATCGGCCTTGATCACAATCGGGACGCCCTTTTGATCCACATACGCGTGCGCCAGACTTGCGTCGCTGAAGGTCTCAAACTCTGCCGTTGGAATGTGGTGGCGCTTCATGAAGGCCTTGGAAAACGCTTTGGAGCTCTCCAGTTGAGCGGCGGCTTGGCTGGGACCCACAATTCTCATGCCTCGTGACCTAAAGAGATCGACCACGCCTTCAGACAAGGGGCCTTCGGGGCCCACCACGGTCAAGGCCACCTCCTCTTGATGCGCCCAGTCGCACAAAGCATGCAGATCGGTGATGGGCACGTTTTGCAGTCTTGGGTCACAGGCTGTCCCGCCGTTACCGGGGGCAACGTACACGCATTGCACGCGGGCAGACTGTGCCAACTTCCAAGCCAAAGCGTGCTCTCGCCCACCAGAACCAATGACCAAGATCTTCATGGCTTACATCTCGGCGTTGTGGTAGACCTCTTGAACATCGTCCAAGTCTTCAAGCGCATCCAAAATCTTTTGCATTTTCAACTGATCATCTGCACCCAAGGAGACGGAGTTTTCTGCACGAAGCGTGACCTCGGCCACCTCCGAATCAAGGCCCTTGGCCATCAAGGCGGCCTTGACCGCTTCAAAGTCTTGAGCTGCGGTGATCACCTCGATCACCCCATCGTCTGAGCTGATCACATCCCAAGCGCCCGCTTCAAGAGCGCACTCCATGACCAGATCCTCTGATGTGCCAGGGGCGAACATCAACAAGCCACAGTGTTTGAACTGAAAGGAGACGGAGCCCTCCGTGCCGAGATTGCCTCCATGCTTACTGAAGGCGTGACGCACCTCAGCGACGGTTCTGACTTTGTTATCGGTCATGGTGTCGACGATGATCGCGGCTCCCGCAATGCCATAACCCTCGTAGCGAATTTCCTCGTAATTGACACCTTCGAGTTGCCCCGTGGCTTTGTCAATGTTTCTCTTGATGGTGTCAGCGGGCATGTTGGCCGCCTTGGCCTTCTCCACAGCCAGTCGCAACCTGGGGTTGGTCGCCAAATCAGCGCCGCCCGCACGGGCAGAAACCATGATCTCTCGAATCACCCGCGTCCAGACTTTGCCGCGTTTTTCATCTTGACGACCCTTGCGGTGTTGAATGTTCGCCCATTTACTGTGTCCAGCCACGTTGATTCCTAGTGATTTGATTCAAAACGTAGATTTTAAACCCATGCTGACCCATATCCCACATGAAGGGGGACATGGGAAAGCATCAGGGGACTCTAGCGCGCATAAAAACGCAGTGGGCCTGCATGGCGTTTTGATCCGGAACCCCCAAAACTAACTGGCTTGAGCTTCCTCTGGCTCAGTGGGTTCAGCCTTGGCCGCTCTGGAGTCCTTTTTGGGCAAAGGGGTGATGTCAAGCAAGACCTCTCCCTTGTCGTCCACATCCACATTCAAGCGTCCGCCATCGACCAAGCGACCAAAAAGCAACTCATCGGCCAAGGCGCGTCGGATGGTGTCTTGGATCAAACGCTGCATGGGCCTGGCCCCCATCAAGGGGTCAAAGCCTTTCTTGGCCAAGTGCTGGCGCAATTTATCCGTGAAGGTGACGTCGACACGCTTTTCAGCCAACTGCGTCTCCAACTGCAACAAGAACTTGTCCACCACGCGAATGATGATTTGCTCATCCAGGGACTTGAAGCTCACAATCGCGTCCAAACGGTTTCTGAATTCAGGTGTGAAGATGCGCTTGATGTCCACCATCTCATCGCCGGCCTCGCGGTTGGTGGTGAAACCAATCGTGGACTTGTTCATGGTCTCTGCGCCGGCGTTGGTGGTCATGATGATGATCACGTTTCTGAAGTCCGCTTTGCGCCCATTGTTGTCGGTCAAGGTGCCATGATCCATCACTTGCAAAAGCACATTGAAGATATCAGGGTGCGCCTTTTCAATTTCATCGAGCAAGAGCACGCAGTGGGGCTTTTTGGTGACCGCTTCGGTCAACAGTCCCCCTTGATCAAAGCCCACATAGCCTGGAGGAGCACCAATCATGCGAGAAACAGCGTGACGCTCCATGTACTCGGACATGTCAAAACGGATCAACTCAATGCCCATGATGTAGGCCAACTGCTTGGCGGCCTCGGTCTTGCCAACGCCCGTTGGGCCGCTGAACAAAAAGGCACCAATGGGCTTGTCAGACTTGCCCAGTCCCGATCTGGCCATTTTGACCGCCGAGGCCAAGACCTCCAAGGCTTTGTCTTGACCAAAGACCACGCTCTTTAAATCTCGCTCCAAGGTTTGTAACTTGCCGCGGTCGTCGTTAGACACATTGGCTGGCGGAATGCGCGCAATTTTGGCCACGATGTCTTCGATCTCTGTCTTGCTGATGGTCTTCTTTCTCTTTGAAACGGGCAAGATCCTTTGCGCAGCACCCGCTTCGTCGATCACATCAATGGCCTTGTCAGGCAAATGTCGATCGTTGATGTACTTGGCACTCAACTCGGCAGCAGCTTGCAAAGCCGCCACGGCGTATTTGACATTGTGGTGCTCTTCAAACCTTGACTTCAGACCCTTCAAAATGTCCACGGTCTGCTCAATGCTGGGCTCCACCACGTCGACCTTTTGAAAGCGTCTGGACAGGGCTGCATCTTTTTCGAAAATACCCCTGTACTCGGTGAAGGTGGTTGCACCAATGCACTTGAGCTGGCCTGAGCTCAAGGCGGGCTTTAACAGGTTGGACGCATCCAAGGTGCCGCCAGAGGCCGCGCCTGCACCAATCAAGGTGTGGATCTCATCAATGAAAAGCACTGCGTTGGGACGGTCCTTGAGCGACTTCAAAACACCTTTCAAGCGCTGCTCAAAGTCACCACGGTACTTGGTACCCGCTAGCAAGGCCCCCATGTCCAAGGAGTAGACTTGTGAGTCGGCCAAAATCTCTGGCACATCCTTTTGCGTGATGCGCCAAGCCAGCCCTTCGGCAATGGCGGTTTTGCCGACCCCTGCTTCGCCCACAAGGAGGGGGTTGTTTTTACGTCGTCTACAAAGAATTTGGATGACGCGTTCCACCTCAAACTCACGACCAATCAGGGGATCGATCTTGCCGTCCTTGGCCAACTGGTTCAAGTTTTGGGTGAACTGCTCAAGGGCAGAGGCCTTCTCGTTTTTGTCCCCCCCTTCATCGGACTCTGAAGGCGTTGCCTCTTGGGGCTTGGCTGTCTCAGGAGGATCGGTCTTTTTGATGCCATGTGCAATGAAGTTCACCACGTCCAGGCGCGTGACGCCTTGCTGGTGCAAATAATAAACCGCGTGAGAGTCCTTCTCACCAAAGATGGCCACCAGCACATTGGCACCCGTGACTTCTTTTTTTCCGTTCCCCGTGGATTGAACATGCATGATGGCTCGTTGAATCACCCGCTGAAAGCCCAAGGTCGGTTGGGTATCGACTTCTTCGCTACCTGAGACCTGCGGGGTGTTGTCTTTGATGAAGTTGCTCAACGACTTTCGAAGGTCATCTAAATTGGCCGAACAAGCTCTCAACACCTCAGCCGCTGAGGGGTTGTCCAATAGGGCGAGCAACAAGTGCTCGACTGTGATGAATTCGTGGCGCTGTTGCCGAGCCTCGACAAAGGCCATGTGCAAGCTCACTTCTAGTTCCTGGGCAATCATTTCTGGCTCCTTTACGCTTGCAAAAATTAAAAACTTCTTGTTTACTTTGACTCGTTCAAATCAACTCAATGGGCTCACTCACACATTGCAAAGGGTGACCTTGCTTGGTGGCCGCATCGAGCACCTGGTCCACCTTGGTGGCCGCCACATCTTTGCTGTACACGCCACACACACCTCGACCATCCAAATGGATTTTTAGCATGATTTGAGTCGCCGTTTCACGATCTTTGCTAAAAAATTCCTGCAACACCATCACCACAAACTCCATGGGCGTGAAGTCATCGTTGAGCATCAAGACTTGGTACATCTGAGGCGGTTTGGTTTTTTGCGTCCGCCGCTCTAGCACCACAGAATTGCCATCATCGCCATCCGGGGTCTGAATTTTTGGATTGGGTATTTTTGTTGCCATGGCTTGCATTCTATAGGTCACAACATAAGCCTACGGGCACAGGTGCTATCTGTTGCGAAAAATTTACAAAATCCATCTGACACATTCACACCAACACGCCTCCTTGATCCTTAAGTTTAAATCCAAGTTCAGGCTCTGAACGGGCCGGCACTGAAAAAAAGGTCTCTTTTTAAAGCGACCCTTGCCAATGGACAAGGGTCATGTGAAAAAATGATGAAGGAGATAGGAATTAACCCGAATGGACACCGAGATGAAAGGTAGATGGGGCGATATCCCCAAAAAACAATAGCCCTGGGCCTTGTTTCTGTTGGGGCTCAAAACTAGGCGCAAAAAAGCTTTTTATCTGGCAGGGCGTTCCTTGGCGCCTGTGACCAGGACCACGCTGCTGCAGGGGGCTTGAAGGGCGAGCGGCCTACATCAAGTCCATCAAGACTTGTCCAAACCCTGAGCAACTCACCTGGTCTGCGCCCTCCATGAGCCTGGCAAAGTCGTAGGTCACCCGTTTGTTCAAAATAGCTTGTTGCATGGCGGCCATGATCAAGTCCGCCGCTTTGACCCAACCCATGTGCCTGAGCATCATTTCGGCCGCCAAAATGGATGAACCCGGGTTGACGTAGTCTTTACCGGCGTATTTGGGAGCGGTGCCATGGGTGGCCTCAAAACAGGCCACGGAGTCCGACAAGTTGGCGCCAGGTGCAATGCCGGTGCCGCCCACATGGGCCGCCAGTGCATCAGAGATGTAATCTCCCGTTAAATTCAAAGTCGCAATGACACTGTACTCCACGGGCCGCAAGAGGATTTGCTGCAAAAAGGTATCCGTCAGCACATCTTTGATGATGATGTCCTTGCCACTCTTGGGGCTCTTGAGCTTGTACCAAGGCCCCCCGTCAATCATTTCAGCACCGAACGCTTTGACGGCCAAGCCATAACCCCAGTCTCGAAATGCACCCTCGGTGAATTTCATGATGTTGCCTTTGTGCACCAAGGTCACGCTGGGTTTGTCGTTGTCAATGGCATATTGAATCGCCTTTTTGACCAAACGCTCAGTGCCCTCTTTGGAGACGGGTTTGATCCCAATGCCAGAGGTATTGGGGAAACGCATCGTC
Source organism: uncultured Burkholderiales bacterium (assembly GCA_903842945.1). Classification (GTDB taxonomy): domain Bacteria; phylum Pseudomonadota; class Gammaproteobacteria; order Burkholderiales; family Burkholderiaceae_C; genus Limnohabitans. The sequence continues at coordinate 10,239 of CAIMNS010000005.1, read as the reverse complement.
TTCACACCCAACTCATGGATCAAAAAATCAATCAACTTCTTGGCCTTCTCGCTCTCGGCCTCGTACTCGATGCCAGCATAGATGTCCTCGGAGTTTTCGCGAAAGATCACCATGTTGGTTTTCTCTGGCTCGCGCAAAGGCGAAGGCACCCCGGCGAAATAGTGAACTGGGCGCAAACAGACAAACAAGTCCAACTCCTGCCTCAAGGCCACGTTCAGAGAACGGATGTGACCTGCAGTGGGTGCACTCAAGGGGCCTTTGATTGAAATCACATATTCGCGCATGATCTCCAAGGTCTCTTGGGGCAACAAAACATCAGCGCCATACAGTTGCGCGGCCTTGTCCCCTGCAAAAATTTCCATCCAATGAATCGTTTTGCTGCCAGCATAGGCCTTTTGAACCGCAGCGTTCACCACTTTGATCATCACGGGCGTGATGTCCAAGCCCGTGCCATCGCCTTGAATAAATGCAATGATGGGTTGATCGGGCACGTTCAATGAAAAGTCGGCATTGACGGTGATTTTTGCCCCCTGGCTGGGGATCTGAACGTGTTGGTACATGCATGGACTCCAAAGGTGATCTGCAAAGCATAAAGGCTGCGGTGGGATGCCGCATGCTGACCCAGCTTTCGCTTGATTCTAACAAGGCAAGGACCCTAGGGCTTGGGTTGAACAACGCCACTCGGGCAGAGGCTATTTCGATTTCGCCTTGAGAGATGAACATCGCTCATCCTAGAGACCTAGCCCCAGCTTCTAAATCTTTTTTTGTGGTGCATTGAAGCTCAAGGTATGATCGCCTGTGCTTGATCGCCTGTGCATGATCGCTCAACCTCAAGCCCCCAACTTCAAAGACTTCAATGGCCCTACTTTTTGCATGTCAAACCCCTACGATCAAACTCACCCACCTATGACCTTGGCGTCTTTGATGCACTGCCTGAGTGTTGCTTGGATCATCCTTTGTTTATCGACCCCCCTAGGGGCTCAAAACAACCCCCAATTGGATTTACAACGGGTCAAGATTCAAGCTGGGTTTTTTCAAATTGACGCCCAAGTGGCCTACAGCCCCGAGCAAAGATCGGTGGGTTTGATGTTCAGAAAAGAAATGCCACAACATGAGGGCATGATCTTTGTGTTTGAACAAGCAGCGCAACAATGCTTTTGGATGAAAAACACCCTTTTGCCTTTGAGTGCCGCTTTCATTGCCGATGATGGCAGCATTGTCAACATTGTGGACATGAAGCCCCAAACCCTTGACAGTCACTGCTCAGCCAAGCCCGTGCGCTTTGTCCTGGAGATGCATCAAGGCTGGTTCAGCAAAAAGAGCATCCAAGCGGGTTTTAAGCTTGGTAGCGTGCTGTTCAAATCCCCATAAAAAAAGCCACGCCTGCAAGAAGTCTCTTGACAAGCGTGGCTTTGAAACACGGTCCCTTGTTGGCCAGGGACCCTGAAACACAGGGGTTCAGGCGAAATTGGCTTGCACAAAGTCCCAATTGACCAAATGATCCAAATACGTCTCCACGAATTTGGGACGCATGTTGCGGTAGTCGATGTAGTAAGCGTGCTCCCAAACGTCAACCGTCAACAAGGCTTTGTCTGCGGTGGTCAAAGGCGTGCCTGCGGCACCCATGTTGACGATATCGAGCGAGCCATCTGGCTTTTTGACCAACCACGTCCAACCTGAACCAAAGTTGCCCACTGCAGACTTCACAAACGCTTCCTTGAAGGCCGCCAGGGTGCCCCATTTGGCATGGATGGCGCTCAGCAAAGCACCTGTGGGCTCACCGCCGCCGCTGGGCTTCATGCAACTCCAAAAGAAGGTGTGGTTCCAAATTTGAGCCGCATTGTTGTAAACGCCGCCGCTTGATTTTTTGATGATCTCTTCAAGCGGCATGCTCTCAAATTCAGTGCCTTTTTGAAGGTTGTTCAAATTCACCACGTAAGCGTTGTGGTGCTTACCATGGTGAAACTCCAAAGTTTCTTTGGAGTAATGGGGGGCCAAAGCATCCATGGCGTAAGGCAATGCGGGCAGATGATGTTCCATAAGTTCTTTCGTTTCGAGTTGAAATTGAGGGGGTGAAAAAAAACGAGAGTTTATACGAAAAACGGCTCTACCGAGCCAATGCCCCTACTTCGACAGCACCTTGACTTGCAATGCGCCATCGCTCAACTGTGCGCTGAGTTCTTGGCCAAGGCTCACCGCGGCTCGGCTGGTGACAGGAACGCCAGCTTCATCGCTCAACCAAGCAAAGCCCCTTTGCAGCACCAAGGAGGGATCCAACAATTGCAAGCGCAACTGCGCCCTTTGCAAAACATCGTCTTGACTTTTGAGCTGAGCGTCTTTCGCCCCACGGTGGCGAAGCTCAAGCTGGCCAAGGGTCACTTGCGCGCGCTCTTGAGCGAGCTTTAAACTGGGCACCAAGCGTTGTGTCAACATGGACAGCTGAGCTTGTGCTCGGTCTGTGACACGGCGCAAACTGGGGGTGATCTTTTGCTCCAACAACTCAAGTTTGGAGCGTTCTTTGGACATGTACAAAGAGGGGCGCCCGAGCCTCATTTGAAGGGCGTCCAAGCGCTGAGCGTCCCTATCAAACCGGGCAGTCATGATCCGCGCCATCAAGAGCTCGTAGGAGCCGATCTCTGCTTGCAACTGCTCCAGAGGACTTGCGCACAACTCGGCAGCAGCGGTGGGCGTTGCAGCCCTTAGATCGGCACAAAAGTCGACAATGGTGAAGTCCGTCTCATGCCCAACACCACTGATCAAAGGGTATGGGCTTTGGGCGACCAGACGAGCAAGCCGCTCATCGTTGAAGCACCAAAGGTCCTCCATGGAGCCCCCACCGCGAACCAGCAAAATGACCTCGATGTCGTCTCTTTCGAACAAACTTCTGAGCGCTTGAGCAATGCTTCTTGGCGCATCGGTGCCTTGCACCAAAGCGGGTGCGATGACCACAGGGATGTGGGGCACCCGACGCCTAAGGGCCGTCAACACATCCTGAAAGGCCGCGGCCCCAAGTGAAGTGACCACACCTATGCCTTTGGGTCGAGGTGCAAGGGCTCTTTTTTGATCGAGATCGAAAAGCCCCTCGGCCATGAGCTTGGCTTTGATTTTTAAAAACTCTTCAAACAAATTGCCTTGACCCGACAACTCAACGGCCTCGACAATCAGTTGCAGATCCCCCCTACCGGCGTAAACCCCTAAATTGCCTTTGGCCGTGATCAAGTCCCCATCCTTCAAAGGCCTTGACAGCAAGGACGCCGCCCGTTTGAACATCGCGCAGCGCAATTGACCGGCTTCATCTTTGAGATTGAAGTAACAATGCCCGCTGCTGGCCCGTGCAAAGCTAGAAACCTCGCCCTGAACCTGAATGGGATTGAACTTGGCCTGAAGAACGTCCGCTATGAGCACACATAACTCACCCACTGGCCAAATTCTTGGCGTGCTGCTTGACTGTTCAAACTGAAATCGAGTGTTCATGCGCTTTTGAGATCGAATCTTGTTAACTTCACCGGTACTTCAAGCCAGGCAAGCGAGGTTTTGTAAAAAACCCTCAAAAATCCAGCAGTTTCATTGTAAGTCATTGATTAATAGAAGATTTTTCGTGCTCAAAATATGACCGTTTTGTGTAAAGCCCCATATTTACTGATCATTTTCAAAATAAAGCTAAGTTATCCACAAAGTTGTCCACGGTATTTGTGAAGATCCCAGCCTAGTGGATAATACCAAGAGTTCACGGTCCAAAGGGGCACGTTTTCAATTCACCGACACTCATTTTTGGAGATCACGCTTTGTTGTCCATCATTCAAGCGGCCGGTTGGCCCATTTGGCCTTTGCTGTTGTGCTCTGTTTTGGCCTTGGCCATCATCATTGAGCGAGCGGTGAATCTGCAAGCCCAAAAGATTGCGCCCCCCGATCTTTTAGATGACGTGTTGGAGCAACTTCAAAGCCGCCCCTTGAGCGTCAATGAGATTGAGAATTTGAAGACCCAATCGTTTTTAGGTCAGTTGATTGTTGAAGGGATGGCCCTACAAAAACACCCCCAGGATTTGAATTTTGAGCGCAGCCTTGGTTTTCAACTCGAGAGCAAGGGCAAGGAGATTGCCGCCCAACTGGAAAAGCATCTCTCCAGTTTGGCGACCCTGGCTTCCGCGTCCCCCTTGCTTGGCTTGCTTGGCACGGTCATTGGCATGATTGAAATTTTTGCCTCCCAATCCACTTCATCGACCCAACCCGCGGACTTGGGACTTGGGATTTCCATGGCTCTTTACAACACCGCCATGGGCTTGGTGATTGCCATTCCTTCCTTGATCGCTTGGAGGGCTTTTCGCTCCAAGGTGGACGGCTTTGTCGTGCAGCTGGAAGTGGCCAGCGAGCGCTTGTTGCTCGCCCGTCTTCAAATCGAAGCCTCTTACTGAAGCTCAGCGTGACTTCGTGTTTTAACATCACCATCCAGGCTTGCATGAGAGCTCGCACACACCGATCATGAAATTCCAATCCCACAAAACACCAGAGCCAGAGATCAATCTGATTCCCTTCATCGATGTGCTTTTGGTGGTTTTGATTTTTCTCATGCTCACCACCAGCTTTAGCAAAAGCGCGCAGCTCAACATCAGCCTGCCCAAGGCACAAGCGCAAAGTGTGCCGAGCAAAGCTCAGCAAATTTCTATTCAGATCACGGCCACAGGTCGCTTCTTTGTTCAAGGCAGCGATCGCAGCGATCGCAGCGACGCCAAGGCACCCAACAACCCTGCGGGCACAGAACCGAGCTCCCCAGGGCTTGACGCTCAAGAGCTTGAGGTGGCCCTTTTGAGTCTGGCCACCGGCATCGAACAACCCTTGTTGGTCATTTATGCCGATGCCCAAACACCCCACCAGTTTGTCATCCAAGCCTTGGCAGCGGCACAAAAAAACCAACTCAACAACATCGCATTTGCCACCGACGCACCAGCCCAAATGGGTTGGGTTAAGCACTAAGACCCGCGACACCTTGTTGCTCACTCCACTTAAGTTCCAAGTCCTGCTGTGAACAAGCTGACCCAGTTTTTGGCCCGAACACTAGAGCGGTCTTGGCTCAAAGGCTCTCGACTGGCTTGGGTGTTTGCGCCAGTGCTGTGGCCGCTGTCAAAGCTGATTTGGTTCGCCTTGAGATGGCATGCCATTTGGCGCCCTACAAAAGACCAAGACGTCCTACCTGTCGCCTTGCTGGTGGTGGGCAATGTCTATGTTGGCGGCGTCGGTAAAACGCCTTTGGTGATCGCCCTGGTGGAGCACTTCAAAGCCCAGGGCATCAGCGTTGGCGTCATCTCCAGAGGATATGCCTCTCGCGGCGCCAACTCAGCGCGTGCACCCCAAGTGCTGAGCGCTCAAGACCAGGCCTCAGCGGTGGGGGACGAGCCCATGTTGATTTTTAAGCGCACAGGGGTCCCCGTTTGCATTGGCGTGAACCGTCACCTTGCGGCCATGCATTTGCTGCACTTGCACCCGCAGTTGCAAGTGATCGTCAGCGATGACGGCTTGCAAAACAACGCTTTGACGCCAGAGATGACGGTGTGTGTCTTTGACAACCGAGGACTGGGCAATGGTTGGACCTTGCCCGCAGGCCCCTTGAGAGAAGTTTGGCCCAGAATCAAAGGCTTGCACCCCAGCCAATCGGCGCCTTATCAGTGGGTGGTGAACACGGGAGACCAGCCTCAAATCAGCGGCTTTGCTGCACAGCGAAGTTTGGCCAAAAAGGCTTTCAATGCCAAGGGTGTTGGCATCGAGCTCGAGCAACTTCAAGCCCACCCCAACGCACAACTCATTGCCTTGGCCGGTGTAGGGCAACCCCATTTGTTTTTTGAGATGCTCAACAACTTGGGACTTGACATCGATCGGTGTCTCACCCTGCCTGACCATGCAGGTGTAGAGGATTACGTGGTTCTCCTCAACAGCTTGAACCTCGAGAGCAAGCCCAACACGCAAATCCTTTGCACTGAAAAAGATGCCGTCAAATTGTGGTCGGTATACCCTCAGGCCTTGGCGGTTGCCTTGGAGATGCAATTGCCCAGCGCATTTTTAAAAGAAATTGATCAAGCACTCACTGTGGTGATGCACAACAAACGGGCGTTTTCAAAGCCGTCGAATGCGGATATGATCTAGGCATGAACGATCAAGGCATGAATGCTCAAACCATGGATACCAAGCTGATTGGACTTCTTGTTTGTCCCGTGACCAAGGGACCCCTTGAGTTGTCGGCGAACAAAGAGGAGTTGATCTCCAAGTCCGCCAAATTGGCTTACCCGATCAAAGATGGCATCCCCATCATGCTCGAGTTACAAGCGCGCGTCCTGAGCCAAGAAGAGTGCGAACGTTGAGCCCTGAGCCTTGCGCGGCTGAAACTGCTTTGGACTTCACCGTCCTCATCCCAGCCAGGCTCTCTTCTAGCCGTTTACCTGAAAAACCCTTGGCAGACATTGCGGGATTACCCATGATTGTGCGTGTGGCTCAAAGGGCTCGCCTGAGCTTGGCCACCCGTGTGGTGGTGGCCACCGATGATGAACGGATTTTTAAGGTTTGCCAATTGCACGATCTTGAGGTCTTGATGACCGACGAGCACCACCCCTCAGGCAGTGATCGTTTGGCTCAATGCTGTGAATTGCTTGACTTGCCTGATGAGCACATTGTGGTCAATGTGCAAGGCGATGAGCCCTTGATTGAACCTGTCTTGATCGATGAGGTGGCCCGCCTTTTGGTGAGCCATCCCCATTGCCCCATGGGTACCGTGGCTCATCCCTTAGAGCAGATGGAAGACTTTTTAAACCCCAATGTGGTCAAAGTCGTTTTGAACAAGGACCATTTGGCCCATTACTTTTCGCGCTCGGCCATCCCCTTTAGCCGAGATACGCCCTCTTGGGCAAAGACCGAGAATCCAAAAGCTTTTTTAAGCAGCATCAATGCCTTGCGACACATTGGCATTTATGCCTACAAAGCAGGGTTTTTAAAAGGTTTTCCGACCTTACAGGCAAGCCCTTTGGAGCACATTGAGGCCTTGGAGCAACTGAGAGTCCTGTGGCATGGTTTTGATATTGCTGTACATGTCACCCATATGACTTGCCACGCGGGGGTGGATACACCAGAAGATTTAGACCGAATTCGTCGGTTTTTTCCTACAAATCCACTAAAATAGCCATATCCGGCAAGTTGCGCGAGCCAAGAGTTGTTTAAAAAGACCGCCCCCTGATTTGCTGGCTGAGACCGTTGAACGGCGCATTGAAAGCGCTGGACATTCTCCAAAAACAAATGAAAGACATGAATGAGACTCATACTTCTTGGACCACCTGGAGCAGGTAAAGGAACGCAAGCGACTTTTATTTGCGAGAAATTTGGGATCCCACAAATCTCTACCGGAGACATGCTCAGGGCCGCCGTCAAAGCGGCAACGCCCCTTGGCCTGCAAGCCAAAGCGGTCATGGACAGTGGCGCCTTGGTGAGTGATGAGATCATCATTGGTTTGGTCAAAGAAAGAATCAAGCAAGCCGATTGCGCCAATGGGTTTTTGTTTGATGGCTTTCCAAGGACATTGCCCCAAGCCGATGCCATGAAAGAGGCGCAAGTTCATTTGGACTATGTGCTCGAGATCGATGTGCCTTTTGATGCCATCATTGAGCGCATGAGTGGACGGCGTGTGCACGTGGCCAGTGGTCGCACCTATCATTTGAGTTTCAATCCGCCTCAAAAGCCAGATTGCGATGACGTGACCGGTGAGCCCTTGATTCAAAGGGTCGATGACAGGCAAGAGACCGTCAAAAATCGACTTGACGTCTACTCTGCACAAACCAAACCGCTGATTGAGTACTACTCCAATTGGGCCAAGAACCAAGATCAACACGCTCCTAAATACAGGGCCATCAGTGGACTGGGCTCAGTTGAGGAGATCAAACAACGCGCGTTCACGGCCCTGAACTCTTAAGGCTCGGGCCAAAGCTCTCCTCTGTCCCTATTCATCGAAACATCGAAGCGCTTAGGACAACTCGAAGCCACGTTCATCGGTCATGAAGTGAGCGAGAAGCATTTAAAACCTAAAATAGCCTTTTCACCTTGACGAGCCTTAGAGCATTTCCTCAACGTGTTTGTACCAAGGGTATGACAAGGGATTTGAGCGAATTCATGAACTTCAAAACACTCTTTTTGATCGCAACAGGCTTTCTCTTCTGCGCGTTGGCCCATGCCAGTGAGCTGTCCGACAAGCTTAAATCCTCTGACCATGTCTTGCTCATGCGCCACACCTTGGCACCAGGCATTGGCGACCCTGCGAATTACACCTTGAATGATTGCAAAACCCAGCGCAACCTGAGCCCTGAGGGTCAAAACCAAGCTGTTTTTATTGGACGATGGCTAAAAAAGCAAGGATTGGAAGCCGCCGAGGTGCACTCAAGTGCATGGTGCAGGTGCAAAGAGACTGCTGAGCTGATCAACTTTGGCGGCTATCGAGTGGAGAACGCATTGGCTTCATTTTTTGATGATATGAACCAAGCCACCAAAAGCAACGCCCAACTTCAACGCTTTATTTCTGAAAAAATCAAAACCAAGGGAGACAAGGCTTTGATCATGGTGACGCACCATGTGAATATTCTTGAGTACATGGGGGAGAACATTGCATCGGGAGATATGGTTCTGGCAAAAGTCAGTCCCAGGGGTGAACTGATCTCTTACAAATTGATACCACGCCCGCAATAGGCTCAGATAGGGTCATGACGCTCTTCATTGGAAGGGATTTCTATGAGCCGCATTTGATTTACACAGATTTATTTACACCCTCTTTTATGATTTGAATCAATCAAGACATGGACCTCATCACCTCCCCAGAAGCATGGATAGCTTTTTTCACACTGACAGCACTCGAACTGGTGCTTGGTATTGACAACATCATTTTCATTTCTATTCTTGTAGACAAACTCCCACAAGAAAAGCGTGAAACAGCCAGACGCATGGGCTTGTTCATGGCTGTTTTTACGCGCATTGGCTTGCTTCTTGTTTTATCTTGGATCGTTGGGCTGGTGGAACCCATTCTCACCGTACTGGGTCATGAGGTCTCTGGCAGAGATGCGATCTTGCTTTTAGGTGGTTTGTTCCTCATTTGGAAAAGCACAACCGAGATCCACCAAACCCTTGAGGGAAAAGAAAATGGACACGCCACAAACTCCAAAAGTACCTTTTTATCGGTGGTCTTTCAAATTGCAGTGATTGATATCGTCTTTTCCTTAGATTCCATCATCACTGCAATGGGCATGGTGGACCAAGTTGAAATCATGATCGCGGCAGTTTTGAGTTCCGTGGGTCTCATGATGTTATTTGCACGCGCCATCGGCGAATTTGTGTCTGACCATCCTACGATCAAAATGCTCGCATTGTCCTTTTTAGTGGTGGTTGGCGTGGTCCTCATTGCTGAGGGCTTTGAACATCAAATCCCCAAAGGCTATGTTTATTTTGCAATGGCATTCTCATTGTGCGTTGAGATGCTCAATATTCGGCTGAGAAAGAAGTCTGAGGTATCAATCTTTCAAGACAAACCAAGGAACTGAGCACTTTCAATCTTTTTGAAGGTGCTCGCAGATGCATGTAAAAGGCATCACAGCCAAGTTGATGAAGCCTTGATCAAATGCAGCATCAACGCAATCCTTGCCTTGCTGGGGTCCAAGGTGGTGAATGAAAAATGCGCATGCGATAAGCATGAGCCCTTGGGTGCTCGCCCCTGCCCCCATGGAACCTGTGAGGACAAGACCACCCAAACGCCCAAGTCCAGCAAGCGCTTGAGTTGATCCTCTAGCACCTTTGGCCAGGTTCCACCGCCCAAACCAGAAACCACCAAACCACTTAAAGAGTCAAATGTATCTATATGATTTTGCTTGACTTTTAAATCAATCAAATGATCCAGAAAAAGATGGCTACCCATATCTGCGTGACAGGTCAACAGCTCAACTCTAGGCCAGGTTTGCGGGTCCACGGCAGGATCAAAACGCCAAGATGCCCAGACCATGGGGTCGGCCATGGGCTCAAAGTACATTGGAGTTGATCGATGGCTGACCCTTCGGTTGGAGGCAATGCTGTCTCTGAGCCCATCGGACTCAAAAGAGTGAAAGGCATTCAAGGATTGAGCGCTGACTTTTTTGACCCTCATGGGGTCGTGAACCAGGTCATCAAAAACCACCCAAACCCCGCCAAAGCCAGCTTGATCAAGTCTTACTGCAAAGTCAACCGCATCTT
>CAIMNS010000004.1 GCA_903842945.1 uncultured Burkholderiales bacterium | reverse complement strand
GTGAGAGATAAAATATTGCATGGACCCAGTCGACTGTGGTTCAAAGATGGGCGCTTTGAGCCCACAGAGGGCTTGGACAGATTGTTGATGGATTACTAAACCAAAAGGTGCACCATGGGTTTGTTGATGTTGGGGTTGTTTGTATTTTTGGGCGTTCATTCTTTAAGGATCATCAGCGAGTCAAGGAGGACGTCTCTTCTTGAGTTGCTGGGTGAGAAGAAGTTCAAGGGCATTTACGCTGTCTTGTCTTTGCTTGGTTTTTTGGTGTTGATCGCTGGCTATGCTGAGGCTCGGCTCACGCCGCAGTGGATATGGATGCCACCGCCCGCTGCCAGACATGCCATGTTTTTATTGATGTGGTTGGCCTTCATTTTGTGGGCTGCAGCCTACATCAATGGCAATGTGATCAAACAGCGCATCGGCCACCCCATGGTGGTGGGCGTCAAAGTATGGGCACTTGCTCATTTGGTGGCCAACGGGCAGGCGCATCAAATGGTGTTGTTTGCTGCGTTTTTGTTCTGGGCGGTGCTGAGTTTTCGAAGCGCAAGACGGCGTGATCGACTGGCCCTTTTGCGGCTCGAAGAACAAGGCCTTGCCCCCGAGCCCAAAGCACCTGTTTCCAAAGCCGCCAATGGTTTGGTTTTGGCCATCGGCACCATTGCTTGGATGGTTTTCATGGCTTGGGGTCACAAATGGTTGATTGGGGTGAGCCCTTTTGCGATCAATTTGGGGACTTGAGGGCTTTTTAAAGAACAGACGGCTTTTTTTGGGCTTTCCCTCTTGTGAAAGTTTTCATTTCCAGATCACAATGTCAAGACATCGGGGTGTTGATGCCTTTGAGATGGACCGTGAAAGCTTTTTTGAAAGAAAAGAAATCATGACAAAGACTTGTTCAAGGATTCATGCATTTGCTTTGGGGTTGGGTTTGGCGTGCTCGCTGACAGTTAGCGCGCAAGTGCAAAGCTATCCCACGAAAGCCATTCGTTTGATTTGTCCGTTTCCCGCGGCTGGGGCGGTCGATATTGCCTCTCGAGCCATTGCCCAGGAGTTGTCAAAAAACTTGAACCTTCCCGTCACGGTAGAAAACCGACCTGGTGCAGGAGGCAACATTGGTTCTGCTGAGGTGGTGAGGGCTGCACCTGATGGGTACACCTTGCTCATGACCACCTCTGGCATCCAAGCGATCAACCCGTTTTTGTACAACAAAATGAGCTTTGATCCCAACAAGGACTTGCAGCCCGTCTCGGTGTTGGTTTCTCTGAACAATGTGTTGGTGGTCAATCCCAGCGTCAAGATCAACTCAGTCGCTGAGTTGATTGGGCAAGCCAAAGAGCAACCTGAGAAATTGAATTACGCCTCCAGTGGCAGTGGAACGAGCATTCACATGTCTGGGGAGATGTTCAAATACATGGCGGGCGTTAACTTGATCCACATTCCTTACAAGGGGAGTGCGCCGGCGGTCTCGGATTTGTTGGGCGGGCAAGTCATGATGATGTTTGACAACATCCCCTCATCCATGCCGCACATCAAGTCTGGCAAACTCAGAGCCATCGCAACCACTGGCGCCAAGAGGGATCCTTCATTGCCCGACTTGCCAACCATTGCCGAGTCAGGTGTTCCTGGCTATGAGGCTGGCGTTTGGTTTGGTCTCATGGCGCCAACGGGGACACCCAAAGACATCATTGCCAAGTTAAACGCTGAAATTGTGAAGGCCGCCAAAGGGCCAGACTACATCAAGAAAATGAACGAGCAGGGTTATATCGTCCTTGCCAGCTCAGCCGAACAAATGGGTGAGATGAGCCGCGCTGAATACGCCAGATGGGGTCCCATCGTCAAGGCCTCGGGTGCCAAGGCGGAGTGAAGCGACAGATGATGGGAGGGATCAGCGGTGAAATGCTGCAAATTTAGCCCCTCGGGTGTATGTTGCTTGACCTAGATCAGGGCCCTTGGGCGAAGGATGGATTAAACTGTCTGTTGCTGTTCATTTGCTAACCTCTTGTCCGTTTTGTCATGCGAGTTCTCTCTAACGATCTTCTTTCAAGTCAACCGACTCTTTTTGCTCCCTCTTGTGTTGCCAAGCTTTCTGGGCTGAGATGCTGATCGGCCAACAATTGGCCGCTAAAAAAGGCCGCCTGACCTTGTTTCAAAACATGGACTTTGAGTTGCCTGCAGGGCAGTGGCTTTTTTTGTCCGGAGGCAACGGCTCGGGTAAAACCACTTTGCTGAGAATTCTTTGTGGCTTAGGTTTGCCAGATCACGGTCAAGTGCTTTGGAGAGATACCCCAACCCAGATCGATTGCAGCGCTCTGCATCGCGAGATGGTGTATGTGGGGCATGCTTTGGGCCTCAAAGAGGAATTGAGCGCCATGGAGAACTTGCGCTTTCACGCGCAAATGACGGAACATGTTTTTGACACGGCTCAAACCCGAGAGGTCTTGGCGACTTTGGGCTTGAAGGGGCGTGAGCATTTGTCCCTGAGGGTGTTGTCTCAAGGCCAAAAAAGGCGGGTGGCCTTGGCCAAACTGATGCTTTATCCGGTCCCACTTTGGATCTTGGACGAGCCTTTTGTAGCGCTCGATGCGCAAGGCTTGAAGGTGTTGGTCAAAGCGATGCAGGCGCATTTGCAACAACGCGGGCTCTTGGTCTACACCAGTCACCAACGGGTGGAGATCGACGCACCCGGCATGGAAATGAGCTTGAATTCATGAGGGCTTTTTGGAGTTTGCTGCAAAGAGACTTGTTGCTGGCCTTGCGCCGGCGCACGGAAGTGTTGACGGGCTTGTTTTTTATGGTGATTGTGGCCAGTCTCTTTCCGCTGGCGATTGGGCCAGAGATGGATTTTCTTCGTAGAATGGCGCCAGGAATTTTGTGGATTGGGGCTTTGCTCAGTTCATTGCTGAGCTTGACCAGACTGTTTGAGGCGGACTATTTGGATGGCAGCCTTGAGCAACTGGTGTTGTTGCCCTCCAATTTGGCGCTCAACGTGACTGCAAAAATGACGGCACACTGGCTTTTGAGTGGCTTGCCCTTGGTGGTGTTGGCGCCTTTGCTGGGCCTGCAATTTGATTTGAGTGCTGATTTGTTGCTGAGCTTGATGCTCACCTTGTTGATCGGGACACCCATTTTGACGGCGCTCGGTGCCATAGGAGCGGCATTGACCCTGGGTGTTCGAGGTGGAAGCGTCTTGTTGTCCTTGTTGGTGTTACCCTTGATGGTTCCCGTCTTGGTATTTGGCGCAGGTGCGCTAGAGGCACAGATGGGGGGATTGGGTATACAGGCACACGTGTCGATCTTGCTGGCCATGATGTTGGCCAGTCTGGCCTTGAGTCCTTTTGCGTGTGCAATGGCCATCAAGTTGTCGGTCGAATAAGGGGCCAAGAGTTGTGTTTGGTTTTTTTGTAAATATCCCTAGATGCTCATGAACATTCATTGGTTTTATTACGCAGCGCCGCAAAACTTCTTTCGCTTGAGCAGCACCTTGTGGCCTTGGTGCGCTGCTGCTGCTGGCGTTTTGGCGCTGATGGGTTTGTGGCTGGGCTTGGTGGTGGCCCCCATTGATGCGCAGCAAGGGGAGGGCTACCGAATCATTTTTGTTCATGTGCCCGTCTCTTGGATGTCGATGGTGGTGTATTTGGCCATGGGTTTTTGGAGTGTCATGGGACTGACCTTCAAGACCCGTTTGTCGGGCATGATGACCCAAGCTTTGGCACCCACGGGTGCTATTTTTGCCGCTCTGTCCTTGTTGACTGGTGCCTTGTGGGGCAAGCCCATGTGGGGGACTTGGTGGGTTTGGGATGCACGATTGACCTCGGAGTTGATCTTGTTTTTTTTGTACGTGGGCTTCATTGCACTGACCTCGGCCATTGACGATGTCAAAAGGGCAGAGCGCGCTGGAGCATTGATCTCCATCGTGGGTTGTATCAACGTGCCGATCATTTATTTTTCTGTCAAATGGTGGAACACCTTGCACCAAGGGGCCAGTGTCTCCCTCACCCAGTCTCCGTCCATGGCGCGTTTGATGTTGTGGGCCATGCTTTTGATGGCCATGTCTTTATGGGCTTATACCCTGGCCATCGTGTTTTACCGGGTGAGGTGTTTGATTTTACAAAGAGAGCGCGAGAGCCGTTGGCTCAAGGCGTGGTTTGAACAAGAGCAGATGACTCAGGCGCATCAGGCATCTTGGGTGGCGGGGAGATAAGATGGACATCTCTATTTTTTCAGTGCATTGGTCCTCCCTTAGCGATTTCTTTGCCATGGGCGGCTATGGTTTTTATGTTTGGGGAAGTTTTTTGGCAACTGCGCTTTTGTTGTTCATCGAAGGTGTTCAAGCCAAGCGTGCATGGCATGATGAGCTAAGAGACTTGGCGCAAGCCTATGAGTTGGATGAGGGTTTGGCTCAATTGCACAAGGAGAGGTCATGAGCAAAAGGGGAAAACGCTTTATGGTGATTGGGATTGGCGTGGTGATCTTGGCCTTGATCGTGACCTTGGTGCTCAATGCATTCAAAAGCAATTTGGTTTTTTTCTTCACGCCTACACAGATCTCTCAAGGTCAAGCCCCCAAGGGGCAGGCTTTTAGAGTGGGAGGCATGGTCAAGGAGGGGTCTTTAAAACAGATCGATTTGAGCCACGAGTTCCTTGTGACGGACAACGAAGAAGATGTTCGTGTCGTCTACAAGGGTCTGTTGCCCGACTTGTTCAAAGAAGGCAAAGGTGTTGTGGCACAAGGCGCCATAGGAGACAATGGCGTTTTCATAGCGTCTCAAGTGCTGGCCAAGCACGATGAAAATTACATGCCCCCTGAGGCCAAGGCTGCCATGGATCAAGCGGCCCTTCGCAAAGCTTCCCAAAGTGTTCAAACGCCCTGATGTCAGAGATGAACGTGCCATGGGATGTTTTAATTTTGATGAGCCAGGGCTTGGGTGCAAGTCTTTGTTCATCCCAAGCTCACGCCGCGCTCCACGCGCAGGCAACAAGGATTTCTTATGTTAGTTGAAGTGGGTCATTTTGCTTTGATTTTGGCTTTTTTGGTGGCCATCATTCAAGGGGTGTTGCCCTTGATCGGTGCTGCAAAGGACAGGGCGGCGCTGCAGGCCTTGGCCAGACCGAGTGCTTACCTTCAGTGGCTTTTGATTGCCTTGGCCTTTGCGTGTTTGGAGTGGGCTTTTTTACACAACGATTTTTCAGTGGCTTACGTGGCCGAGCACTCCAATCGATTGCTGCCCAAGCCCTATCAATTTGCCGCGCTGTGGGGAGGGCATGAAGGCTCTTTGCTGCTATGGGTCTTTTTATTGGCTTTTTGGGCCAGTGCGGTGTCCATGTTTTCCAAATCTTTGCCGCTGGCCATGGTGGCCCGTGTGCTTGGGGTCATGGGTTTGATTTCAACCGGATTCTTGGCCTTTATCTTGTTCACCTCCAACCCCTTTGAGCGTTTGCTGCCGGCGGCGCTGGAAGGGCGAGACTTGAATCCTTTGCTACAAGACCCAGGCTTGGTGATTCACCCGCCGATGCTGTACATGGGCTATGTCGGCATGTCGGTGGCCTTTAGTTTTGCCATTGCCGCGTTGTTGGCGGGGCGATTGGATTCGGCCTGGGCGCGTTGGTCCAGGCCTTGGACCGTCATTGCGTGGACATTTCTAACACTTGGGATTGGCCTGGGGTCTTGGTGGGCTTATTACGAGCTCGGTTGGGGTGGATGGTGGTTTTGGGACCCTGTAGAGAACGCCTCGTTCATGCCATGGATGGTGGGCACGGCCTTGATTCACTCCTTGATGGTCACCGAAAAACGAGGCGTCTTCAAGGCCTGGACGGTGCTGTTGGCCATTGCTGCTTTTTCACTTTCGCTTTTAGGCACTTTCTTGGTTCGATCTGGGGTGCTGACCTCTGTGCATGCATTTGCAACCGACCCCACGCGGGGTGTTTTTGTGTTGATTTTCTTGGCCTTGGTGGTGGGCTCTTCCTTGACGCTTTTTGCATGGCGAGCGCAGGCCGTGACGGAGCATGCCAGCATTGGTTTGCTTTCGCGAGAGACCTTTTTATTGGTCAACAGCGTCTTGATGAGTGTTGCCACCTTGGCGGTCCTGTTGGGTACCTTGTACCCGTTGATCGTGGATGCTTTGCAGTTGGGTAAACTTTCTGTGGGGCCCCCTTACTTTGACTTGGTTTTTGCGCCGCTGATGGTCCCCTTGATCTTTATGATGGTGCCAGGAAGCTTGGCCCGCTGGAGACAGGCCAGCATGAAGGACTTGTTGCCACAGATGATCTGGCCCCTTGTTGGCGCCATGATTTTTTCACTGACTTTGTCGCTTTGGATGGGTAAACTCTCATGGGGTGTCCTTCTTGGCTTTGGTTTGGGCGGCTGGGTGGCCTGTGCAGGATTCATCCAAATGTTCAAACGACTTCATTTGCCAGGACGAATTGGGGGCTCATTTTGGGGCATGCAACTGGCGCATTTGGGCTTGGCCATTGTGGTTGTGGGCATCACGGGTGTGAAGTCTTTTGAGATCGAAAAAGATGTGCGCATGGGTGTGGGTGACCAAGTCACTTTGGAGAATTATGTGTTCAAGCTGGTTGGCCTGTCCGAGGTCCAAGGTCCCAATTACCGGGCAGTACGAGCGCATGTTCAAGTGCTGCATGGGGGCGTTGAATTCAAGAACCTTTACCCCGAGAAAAGACGTTATGTCTCTTCCGCCATGCCGATGACAGAAGCGGCGATTGATTCTGGTTGGATGCAAGACCTGTATGTCTCTTTAGGGGACGCTTTGGCTGGGCCAACGCCACAGTGGAGCATGCGTGTGTACTTCAAACCCTTTGTGCCTTGGTTGTGGGCGGGCGTTTTGGTGATGGTGCTAGGTGGATTTTTAGCCGCACTTGATAGGCGCTATCGTGTAGCGCCCTCGGCATGAGGGCGAGCCTCCAATGAAGCAAATTGCTCAACTGAAACAATTGCAACGCATCTCTTTGCGTTGTTTGCTACAAAATGGCTTGAAGAAATGTGTTTGGGAGTGAAGTCATGGGCCGAAAGAAATTTTTAATTCCATTGTTCCTGTTCTTGGGCTTGGTTGTTTTTTTAGCGCTGGGTTTGAGGAAAGACCCAAGGGAAATCCCCTCTCCCTTTATCAACAAGGCGGCGCCTGCATTTGAGTTGCCCACTTCAAAGGGGCAAGCGTATTTTTCACCCAAAGACTATGCCGGTAAGGTATGGATGTTCAATGTTTGGGCAACATGGTGCGTGTCTTGTCGTGAAGAGCATCCTATTTTGGTGGCTTTTGCACAAAGAACCGGTGTGCCCATCATCGGTTTGAGCTACAAAGAAATTCAACCCCAAGATGAGGAAAAAGGCGCCTTGTCATTGCAAGACAAGTTGAGTTTGGCCCAAAAGAGAAGTGAAATTTGGTTAAAACGGCACGGAGACCCTTATCAACTCTCGGTCTTTGATTTGGATGGGCGTGTGGGCATCGATTATGGTGTTTATGGTGTTCCCGAGACCTATGTGATTGATGCCCAAGGGATCATTCGCTACAAACATGTGGGGGCCATGACGGCTGAATTGTTGGCCAACCAAGTCATGCCGCTGATTCAATCCTTGTCGCCATCGTCTTGAAACACTTGGAAGAGAGAATATGAACAAGCCAAAAGCTGTGGGTTTTTATCTGAGCAGGTGCGTGCTAGCCGTGTTTCTTTTGTCACTGAGCCTTGGCGCATGGTCATTTGAAGCGCAGCCGATGGCTGAGGACCCGCTCGTGGAAGCCCGACTCGTCGAGATCGCTCAAGAACTTCGTTGCTTGGTCTGTCAAAACGAGTCTTTGGCGGCGTCAAGGGCAGAACTTGCCGAGGATTTAAGACGAGAGGTCAGAACCTTGATTAAAAAAGGCAACACCGACCAAGAGATCCGCGACTTCTTGGTGTCTCGGTATGGGGATTATGTTTTGTACCGCCCCCAAGTCAAGCCCTTGACCTGGGGGCTTTGGTTTGGACCCGCCTTGGCACTTTTGTTGGGTCTTTGGTTTTTAATCGGTCATATCAAGCAAGGTTTGAACAACACTGCGCCCTCAAAGCAATTGAGTCGTGAAGAGCAAGAACGCTTGAACAAGATATTAAAGGATTGATGTGAGCTCAAGTTTGATTTATTTTTTGGTTGCATCCCTGGCCTTGATCCTCTTGGTGATCCTGATCTTTTATTGGCGTGCACGTCACTTCAGTGCTGAGCGAAAAGGCTTGGATGAACTCCAAGCCAGTCATCCAAAAAACGATGACGAACCCGCTCAAAGCGCCTCCAACAAGGAGCTTGTTTTGGCGCAAGCGCAGGTCTTCAAAGCGCAAGTGGCTGATCTAGAGTTGGAGCGCTCGCGAGGACTCATCACCGAGGAGGAGTTCGCTCAAGCCCACGATGAGCTTGCCAGAAGACTGCTGGAAGACACCTCCGTCTCCGCGCCCGTTCAAGAGTCAGCACCCCAGACGGGCCCCAAAGCTTACCGCTACAAATGGCTCATGGTCTCTTTGTCGGTCTTTTTGTTCGCTGCCTCTTTGGGCCTTTACTTGACCATTGGCCAACCCTTGGCCTTGGATCCTCAGACCTTGGTCGATGGCGTTCGCGACGAAGGGGACTTCAATGCCGCACAGCATGCACGATCGCCAGAAATGCTCGCCAAGATGGCGCAAGAGATGCAAGAGCGTGTCAGCAAAGAACCCAATTCGGTGGAGGCTTGGACCATGTTGGCGCGAGTTCAAAGGGCCCGTGAAAATTTCTCTGAGGCCAATGAGGCGTTTAAAAAATCTTTGAACTTGAGTCGCAACGATGATGTGGCCATTGAGCGCGCAGAGGTGCTGGCGATGATGAACCAAGGTCGATTTGAGGGCGAAAGCATGCAAATCATTGAGGGGGTTTTAAAGGCAGATCCAGACCAAGCCAATGCGCTCTTGTTGGCAGGCAGTGCTGCCTTCTCACAGGGCAAGTACACACTGGCGCTTGAGCGCTGGACACGTGTTAAAAAGCAATTGGACCCCAACTCACCAGAGGCGCAAAGCTTGGATCAAGTCATTGCCTTGTCACAAGAAAAGTTGGGCATCAAGCAGCCAAGTGCGCCTGCCAAAGAAAAAGTAGTGGCAAGCAACAACGCCAATGCGAGCATCAAGGGACAAGTGGCTCTGGCCGAGTCCCTGGTGGGTCAAGTGGACAAGGGCGACAGTGTCTTCGTCTATGCCACCGACCCCCAAGGCTCTCGCATGCCGATTGCGATCTTAAAAACCACAGCCAGTGCTCTGCCTTTGTCGTTTGAGCTCAATGACGAATTGGCCATGTCGCCTGAGAGGAAACTCTCTCAATTCAAGCAAGTGCTGGTGCATGTTCGAATTTCCAAGAGTGGACAAGCCATGCCGCAAGCAGAAGATTGGGGTCTAACGACTGGGTCAGTTGCTGTGGGTGCTAAAAATTTGCAACTCAAAATTGAAGGTTTGTACAAGGCCAAGTGAGGCTTGACAAGGCCAGGCGAGTTAGGCGGGACAACAAAAAAGCGAGGAGCCAAGTCCTCGCTTTTTTTTGACTTCACCCAAGGCGTGTCATCAACTCATCAAAAAGCCGTGCATCCTAGCAAAGTGCAAGGTTTGCGTTCTGCTCTTGACCCCAAGACGCCTAAAGAGTCTCCAAAGATGGACTTTGACGGTGTGTTCGCTGATGCTGAGTTCGCTGGCAATGTCTCGGTTGGACAAGCCCCTGTCGAGCATCAAAATCAATTGTTTCTGGCGTTTAGAGAGCTTGGTGTCGCTTCCGGCAGTGACGGGCAAGTCCTCATCGTCGTCGTCATTGGATTTTTCTTCTGTAAAGAGACCGGAAATTGCGCTTGAGATGTCACTGGCCGGCAAGGACTTCTCGATAAAGAGGTCTGCGCCTGCCTCAAGGCAGGTCTCTTCTGCTTCACCTGATGGCATCGCAGAGATCACCACGAGTGGCGTCTCTGGGTACATGGTCTTGATATCAGTGATCGCGCTCACGCCCTTGACGCCTGGGAGCAAAAGATCAAGGACAAACAGCTCGGGAGGACCATTTTTAATGATGGCGGCTTGTAACTCGCTTAGCTTTTCAAGCTCCACCACTTTAGAGGCTGGTTTGATTCTGCGAATCAGCATCCCCAGAGCTTGTCTAAGCAACGGGTGATCATCGATGACGTAAAGACTCATGATTTAACTTCCTGGTCAATAATTCAGGCCCATGGCCTGACGAACATCCTTCATGGTTTCTTGAGCAGTCTGGCGGGCTTTTTGAGTGCCGGCATCCACTATCTCTCGAACCAATTTGGGCTGGGTTAAAAAACGCTCTGCACGCTCTAACATGGGTGCTTGTTCTATTAATATTTGCTCAATGATGGGTTGCTTGCATTCAAGGCAACCAATACTTGCATTTTGACAACCTTTTTGAACCCAGGCCTTGGTGTTTTCATCAGAGTAAATGAGATGAAACTGCCAAACGGGGCACTTGGCAGGGTTGCCAGCGTCGGTGCGTTTGATTCGGGCAGGATCGGTGGGCATTTTGCGAATCTTTTGCTCAAGCGTTGCTTTTTCTTCACGGATGGCAATGGAGTTGTTGTAACTCTTGCTCATTTTTGCCCCGTCAAGGCCGGGCAGTTTACTGGCCTGGGTGAGCAAAACCTGCGGTTCAGTGAGGATCGCAGAGCCCGTGCCTTTGAAGTATCCCTCTAGTCGTTCCTTGTCCTTGCTGTTGAGGAGGGGTTCATGGCGGACAAACTCCAAGGCGCCCTCTAGGGACTTTAAATCTCCTGTTTCTTGAAACTTCTTTCTGGATTTTTCAAAACGTTTGACTTGTTCGGGGTTTAATTTTTGAAAAGTTTCAAGCAGTTTTTCTTCAAAATGGATCTCTTTACCGTAAAGATGGTTAAATCGCCTGGCTGCCTCGCGCGTTAATTCCACATGCGATGCTTGGTCTTCTCCAACGGGCACATATTTGGCCTTGTAGATCAAGATGTCGGCCGCTTGCAAGAGAGGGTAACCAAGAAAGCCGTAAGTTGAGAGGTCTTTGTCTTTGAGTTTTTCTTGTTGATCTTTGTAAGTGGGGACGCGTTCTAGCCATCCCAAGGGCGTTCCCATGGCTAAAAGGGTAAAGAGCTCAGCGTGCTCGGGGATGCGGCTTTGCAGAAAAATCGTGCAACGCTCGGGGTCTAGCCCGGCTGCAAGCCAATCAATGACCATTTCATAAACATTCTTCTCAATGATTTCACGGCTCTCATAGTGCGTGGTGAGGGCATGCCAATCGGCAACGAAGTAATAACACTCCATTTCAGATTGAAGTCGCACCCAGTTCTTCAAGGCGCCATGGTAGTGGCCCAAATGAAGTGCGCCAGTTGGGCGCATGCCTGATAAAACGCGTTCTTTCATACGGATATATGCACCATCAAATCAAGGGGGCTCAACAACCAAGCAATCATCTGATAAGAGACGTTCATCAATGGTTGCATCCAGATCTTGTTGATGGCCCCAATCATGACCAAAAACATGACCAAAAAAAATCCATAGGGTTCTATGCGTGAAAACGCCATGGCCGCTTTCCAAGGCAGCAAGCCCACAACAATCCTTCCTCCGTCCAAGGGCGGGATGGGAAAGAGGTTGAAGACAAACATCACCACATTGACCAAGATACCAGCTTGGCACATGGATAAAAAGAAACGCTCTTGGACATGGAAATTACCTAGTGTAAAAAGGAGTGCTCCCCACAAAAGGGCTTGAAAAAAATTAACAGCTGGACCTGCCAAAGCCACCCATACCATGTCTTGTTTGGGGTGTCTTAAGTTCCCAAAGCGAACAGGAACTGGTTTGGCATAACCAAACAACATCGAACCCGAGGTCGCAAAATACAAAAGCAAAGGCATCACAAGGGTGCCTATCAAATCGATGTGGTTCATGGGGTTCAAGGTCACACGTCCTTGCACCCAAGCCGTATCATCGCCAAAAAACTTGGCGGCATAGCCATGCGCTGCTTCATGCAAGGTGATCGCAAATAAAACAGGCAAGGCAAAGATCAGAACGGTTTGAATGAGCTCATTGGTATCCACACAGTCATTGTGCCATCTGACATGGGATTTGTAACCAAAAGTTACACCTAATCACCAAAAAGAACACTAAATTAACCTTTTTTTGCCTTTTTTTAAGTCAATTAGTGTGCAATGAAATACCTAAAAGAGACAAATCTCCGCCTCCTTGGCGAATCAAAACCGGTTCACCCGAGTGACCCATGGGTGTTAAATCTAGAATTGTTGTGGGTTGTTGTGAGACTGCGCCAGCGTCAATGATGGTGGAGAGTTGTTGGCCGATGCGATGGCGAATCTCCTCGGGGTCATTCAGTGCTAGGGTCTCATTGGGTAAAATTAAAGTTGTGCACAACAAGGCTTGTTGATGGAGGCTTAAAAGGGTTTGAACAACTGGATGTTCAGGAACTCGAATACCGATGGTCCTTCTTTGTGGATGACTCACTCTTTTAGGGACCTCTTTGGTGGCTTCAAGCACAAACGTAAATGGACCAGGCGTTGCACTTTTGAGCAGTCGGTATTGCCGATTGTCCACCTTGGCGTAACTGGCCAGTTGGGTTAAATCTTTGCACAGCAGAGTCAACAAGTGACGATCATCGACGCCTCTGATTTTGCGAATCGTTTGTACAGCCTGGGGATTGTCCAGTTGGCAGACCAAAGCGTAGCTTGAGTCTGTAGGAATGGCCAAAACGCCTCCTTTTGACAAAGCCTTGGCTGCCGCGACCAATAAGCGCTCTTGAGGATGGGTTGGATGAATCTCCAAGTATTGTGCTGACATGGGACAATGGATAATGGGCAAGGGTTTTAAGTGAAACTGAATTATCAGGCCTCAAAACGATGAAGCGGTGGGCCTCTTTAAAGTTCGGGAAAATAACGACACCTTGACATGCTCTGTTGCAAGCCCTTCAAATGGAGAGACGCCGGCAACGAAGAGCTTGCTGAAACTTTCATTGGATCGTGATGAAAACTTCCTTAAAAATGACCTCCATTCTTTTCAATTCACCACAACAACTTTTTCCTATGTTCAATTATTTTCTTGGATTTTTTGCCAGCGTCTTTTTGTTCAGTCAATGCTTGAGCAGTGCCATGGCACAAAATTGGCCCACAGGGCCTGTTCATATGATCGTGCCCTTTCAAGCCGGAGGATCCACAGACTTTTTGGCAAGGACCCTTGCACAGCGATTTTCTGAACGTGTACAACAACCGGTGATTGTAGAAAATAGGCCTGGTGCCAACGGAACAGTGGGTGCAAGCTATGTCGCGAAGTCCTTGGGGGATGGATTGAATTTGTTGCTGGTGCAAGCGGGTTTCGCGTCCAACGCTAGCCTCTACAGGAGCAACACATTTGATCCAGTCAAGGATTTGACGGCCGTCTCGCTATTGGCCTCTGGACCCTTGGTGCTGACGGTGAACGTCAATTTACCCGTTAAAAATGTAAGAGAGTTGATTGCGTTGGCAAAAACCAAGCCGGGAGAGATGAATTTTGGTTCTGCTGGAACTGGATCTTTGCCGCATTTGGCGCCTGAGTTGTTCAACTTGATGGCAGGTACCAAAATGACACACATTCCTTACAAAGGCTCGGGTCCTGCGCTCAATGATGTCATTGGTGGGCAAGTGCCTGTTTATTACATGAATTTGGTGTTGAGCTTGCCTTATTTAAAAGCTGGAAAATTAAGGGCCTTGGCGGTCACGAGTCCAACGCGTTCGTCCATTGCGCCAGAGATCCCAACGCTAGCCGAATCGGGCTTGGCAGGTTACGACATGTCAACATGGTATGGCATCTTGGTCTCTTCTAAAACCCCCAAAGGAACCGTGAATAAAATCAGTCAAGACTTGGCTGCAGTCTTGCGCGAAAGCGCCATGACTGAAAAATTCTATTCCGACGGTGTAACGGTCGTAGCAAGTACGCCAGAGCAATTTCAGGAATTTTTAACGCAAGAAACGCTCAAGTTTGCAAAAATCATTCAGTCCGCTGGCATCAAGGCCAGCGATTGATTCAAAATTTTTCGGATGTAGAGGATCAATTCGCTCGGCGTCATGCCAATCGGCCCCGT
>CAIMNS010000003.1 GCA_903842945.1 uncultured Burkholderiales bacterium | reverse complement strand
TGCATGATAAAACCGACCAAGACAATGTTCAAAGTCTAGCAACTGATGGCTTTGGCAACAACATCCAATCCATTCATTCAGGTACAGAGACCGAAAACAAGGCCAAGATAGAGGCCTCCGAGCAGTCAAGCCATTCAATTAAAATTCCACCCAGTTCTGACGGCACAAATATTCAAAACCTTGAGGGCGCTGGGGCTACCCCCAACAATCAAAAAATTGACTCGGACTCCCTTGGGGACAACGTCCAAAGCGTTGATTCCCCAGGTATTGCCGACAACCACCAAGGCATCGATTCAGGCCTTGGTTCTGGCAACAAAGCGAAAATTCTGGCCGATGAATTTCAGATCAACGTTCAAGCCATTGAAAATAAAAATGCCGAGACCAACACCCTGACACTTGACACCAGCAAAGACTCGGTGAACAAGGTTAAATTTTCAGGTTCATTGAATCTGGACAACAAAGACAATCCACTCAAGGAACATTTCCAGGATCAAGGCTTTGATGAGAAGAACCATGTTTTGTCCAATTTGGTCAAAGAAACACAGAGCACTACAAAACTGGAACGCATGAAGCATCTGGGCTCACAGTTGGAAAACGTGAACAGCAGACTCAATCAAATCGAAAACGTGGACAGATCCTTGCCCATCTCCATGCAACCCATGGTTGAGCGCATAGACGAGCAGTTGACTCAACAGCAGGAGCAAAACAAAGCAAAGATCCCAGACTCCCTCAAGGAGCCTAACCGAGCCGTCCTTTCAACGCAGCCTCTCAAAGACGATGCGTATCGTGAAGGCGCAGAAAAAATTGAAGACAAGAACGTCAGTGTGCCTGTGGCTGATTCAACCGATTTCTTTTTGGACCAAGCGAGCAAGGACATCGAGGACGATTTCAAGGACGATTTCAAGGACGACTTCAAGGACATCTTCAAGGACGATTTCAAAGATGTCTTCACAGATGAACCCCAAGAGGACCCACAAGACAGCGTTCAGCATCAACTTAGAAACGCATTGAGCACCCCGTCGAATTCTTTCCATAGCTCGGCTTTTGACTCTTTGCTCACCGACAGTCGCGACTTGTCCAATGACACACAAAATTCATTGGACAGCTTGCTGCCTAGCAAGAAACTTCTCTCCTCAACTTCATCAGACAGCGGCATGCTGTTCTTGCAATTAAAAAACTCCAAGTTCAATGAAGTGGGCAACTCAACAGCTAAAAAGCCCCTGCCTTCATCAGACTTCGTTTATAAAGCTATTAAATTTTCTGCGGTTTTCGTACTCGCGTTCTCTTGGCATGTCATGAGCGACATCGGTTGCGACATGGTCTCTTGCTCTTGGAGTCAGATCGGTTCGCCCGTTCGGCTGGATTTAGAACCTGAGTTGATTCCTACCGAGTCTTTGCAATTGCTCAAAGTGGCAGACTTCAAGACCCTCTCGGAGCAGGTTTAATTCAAACCATGCAAGTGCTCAGAAGCCTCTTTGCAGACCCGAGTACGTCTATTTATAGAAGATGGAAACTCTTCACCAACTTTTTAATCATCGTCTCTTGCATCGCCATTTCTATTGAAACTGTCGAGACCATCGCCCACAAGTACGAGCACTATTTCAAACTCCTAGAATATTTCACCGTTTGTGTTTTTATCCTTGACTATTTAGGAAACATTGTTTACGCCAAAGAACGACTGAAGTATATTTTTAGCTTCTGGGGCTTGATCGATTTGTTGTCCATCCTTCCGACGTTGCTTCAATCTTTTAATTTACTCGGATTTCAAAGCATCAAACTCATTCGCACTTTCCAAGTTGCGCGGATGATCCGAATCTTAAAAATGCTGCATTCAACGATTGAAGACGCTCAATCTTCAAACGCACGCACAAGTCCGATCAAAACCAACTTAAAAATTTATTTCACCGGGTTCTTCATGGTGACCATGATCAGCAGCACCCTGATGTACTACGTTGAAGGTGGCTATTACACCAGGGAGGCGCTAGAAGCCGGACAAGCCCAACTCGATCTTGAAACGCGTATCAAATCTTCCGACACGGAGGTCGGGGTCCCGGCCCCGGTCTTCATGCCCGTGGACGCATTGACTGGCAATGAAATTCCTGAAGACAAGAGGTTTTTCACCTCCATTCCCAACACCATTTGGTGGAGCATGCTCGCCATCACGGGCAATGGAGACATGTTTCCTGTCACATTAGGTGGGCGGGTGATTGCTAGCATCACTTACTTTTTAGGCTTGATCCTTTTTGGTGTGTTGATCAATATCGTTGGCAAATCGATCATGACCAATTTTTTCATCGATCCCAGTGCTAGCCCCCAGAGCTCCAAGCCCGACCTTCTTGCCACTTTGATACAACAGGGCTGGATTGGCCAGCACGAGGCCGAGGTTTTATCAAAACTTCCCGTGGAAGAAATCAACCGGAGAATGAGAATCATTGCAAAAAGGTAGCTTGAAGAGTTCTAACTCACTTCTACCCCAAGCTCAAGACGGCTGAGGTCTTTTGATTTTTTACGCTCAATCCCCGACAAGAACCCAGCTGAAGCTTTTATGAATCCTAAAGTTCTACTTAAAGTAAGGTTTCTATCTGGTTTTTAAAAAAATTTTGATTTTTTGAAAAATTGGTCACAATGAGTGGCCTTATGTTTTCAATTTTTAAACCCTACCACCTTCTTTGTCTTGCGCTCTTGATGCGGGGTGGCCTAGCATTTGCTCAAACTTCACAGTTTGAGGGCTTGAACCTGCGTGCTGGGTTTGGCAGCATCAGTCAAAACATTTTTAAAGCCAACATGGTTTATCTGGCCAATCCCAACGTGCCGGTCTACTCCCCTTCCGCCGACCTGAACTCGACCGTGTTGATCCTTGGCGCGGGTTACACCAAGGCCCTGGATGATCGCTTCACACTGGGCTTGGAGTTCAACATGAGCGCGCATGACTCCAAGTCAATCCACTCCATGAATTACCTGGGTCCGACTGCCTATGGCGTGAACATGTGGAACACCAACCAATTCACTTTGAGTGTTGCACCAGGCTATTTGCTCACACCCGATACCCTTGTTTATTCAAAAATAGGGACTCTTCGGGTCACGACCATGTGCTCCAACGACATCGGCTCGGCGTGTGCATCCAACCATTTGCAGGGCATCAACTTTGGTTTGGGCGTTAAACAAATTTTTAAAGATTCGGACACTTACTTTTATATTGAAAGCAATAAAAACCAATTGTTTTCAGCGTCCTTGACCACGCTATCTAATCCAGTGTCCTACACCTTGAACGCCTCCTCGATCAATTTCATCTTTGGCATTGGGCGACATTTTCATTGAGTGTTTCACCTCTGTAGGCTTGTCGGTTTTTTTTATACACTGGGGCCTTGTCTTTTGAAGACGCAACGCTCAAAGAAAGAGAGATTTTCCCTATGAAAAAGAATGCTTTGCTCGCCTTGGGTCTGTTCATGCTTGCCCTGCTGCACTTGGTGGCTCAGGCAGCCGACCCCTATCCCAACCGCCCCATCAAACTGATCATTCCCTTCCCCACAGGGGGCAGCAACGATGTGGTGGGACGCTTGATCGCAGACCAACTCTCCCAAAGGCTGGCTCAACCCGTGGTGGTGGACAACCGTGGGGGTGCGGGTGGCGTGATCGGCGCAGAAATCGCGGCCAAATCCGAACCCGATGGCTACACCTTGCTGTTCATCTCATCGGCCTTCACAGCCAACCCCTCTTTGTACAAGCTCAATTTTGATCAACTCAAAGCCTTCACACCTGTTGCCATTTTGGCTGCCGGCCCCAACGTCTTGGCCGTACCGCCGAACTCTCCCTACAACTCGGTCAAAGAGGTGATCGATGCCGCCAAGGCAAAGCCTGGCTACTTGAACTACGCCTCTGCAGGAGTCGGAAGTTTTCAGCACCTCAGCAGCGCCTTGTTTGTCAACATGGCTCGAGTGAGCATTGTGCACGTGCCCTTCAAAGGCGGTGGGCCGGCGATGATGGATGTGATGGCTGGCAACACCCAATTGATCCTCGGTGCGCTGGTGCAAACCTTGCCGCAAATCAAAGCGGGCAAATTAAAGGCTTTGGGCGTGGGTGGCTCCAAGCGTTCGCCCACTTTGCCCGACGTGCCCACCATTGCCGAAGCGGGTGTGAGTGGCTACGAAGCCATCAACTGGTGGGGCATGGTCGCACCCGCCGCCACGCCCAAATCAGCCCTGGATCGCTTGTTCAAAGAACTGACCTTGATTCAAAACTCACCTGAAGTGATCAAAAGATTCCAGGCCGAGGCCGTGGACACGGTTCAAATGAGCCAGTCTGAATTTGGTCAATACCTCATCACAGAAACCAACAAATGGTCCAAGGTGGTGAAAGAAGCGGGGATCACACCGCAATAAAAAACTTCTGCCTGGGCTTAACCAATCAACCAAGATTGAAGCTTCATAGAAAATCTGAAAGATTGATTTTCCAACCCTGCCCGCAAGCTTGCTTGATGCTGTCGTTGTACAGACAAGCGCCGTAATCTTTTCCTGGGGGGATGAACCCACCCATGGCCCCCAAACTGGCAAGACTTGCATGGGTTTGTTCGACAAACTGACCCACGCTTGCGGTGAAAGGCGCCTCGCCTTGGGTTCTGATGGCGCCTTGATCCAAAGGCGCTGAGAACACCAAAACCTCATCTGCACCGTTGGCCACGTTTTGGATGGTGAGTTGCCTGAACACCGCCACAAAACGATTCGCACCTGTGTTGATGGGCAGACTCTCAGGCCAAAGGCCCTTGGCCTTCAAGAGGCTGGTGTCAATGGCACAGGTGCGCTTGAGCGCGTTGGCTGCAAGCACACCGTTTGGGCTAGCACTGCTCAGATTGATGGCACAAAAATTGGCCGCATGGGAGAGATCTCCAGACATGATGTTTTCAAGTTCGACGCGATTGGCAATGAAATATTGGGCGGCTATTTGCGTAAAGGATTGAAGCGCATCCGCGGCCAGACGGCCACGCTCTTTGTTTTGCGCTTTGTCGTTCATGGTGATCACCGACAGCGTCACGGCAGCCATCACCCCCAAGGACAGCATGAGCTCCAAAAGACTGTTGCCCTTTTGTTGGCAGCTTTGGCCTCTTAGATGGCTCGAGTCTGAGCCAGGTGCGCGCGTTGTTGGAGAGATCAATGGCATAAAGCCCCTGCACTTGCATCCTGGCCAATGACCCAAGCACGGCCTCCTCCAGAGGTTTGCAACACCATCTTGGCTTCTAAATTGTTCGTTTTGATCGATTGGGCCATGAGCCCCAAGGCCTCCTCGCTCATCGGCGTGCACGTGGCCCAGCGGGAGTTGGACGCAACGACCAAGTGCCAGTTGCTCGGGAAAGCCTCGGCACTCATCCCATGCGCTTGTGCCAAACCGGGCAACAAGTCACTTGCGCGCAAATCAAGCACGTCTGAACTGGGTAGATGGGTTGTCATGTACAGATGGGCCAAGTACAAAAATGCACGGTAATGGTCCACCTCGTCGCTGGCGCTGGCAAGGGTCTGGGGATTTGAGCGCTCAAACGCCGCCATGGAGACAAGATGGGTTTGGAAAACCCACATGCAAGCCGCCAACATCAACAACATCGGCATGGAGCTCTCCCCTGGGTGTCACAAAGCATAAACTCGAACACAGGCCAACCCCAATGCAGAATCTTTTTGCAATGAAAATGATGCTTGGTTCATAGAAAACACCGCCGTGGCGTTGGATTGGCCTAAATCATTGGAGGTCCAGTAGTAATTGAAAGGCAAGGCACTCACAAACAATTTCAACTCGACGTCACTCGGCACGAACCAACTCGAGCCCAAGGCACTGCAAGCGTCTTCAATGGATTTGTCGCGGTAGACCAATTGGATAGCGGCTTTGTTTCTAGCGCCCTCGCTAAAGCTTTGTGCATAGCCATATTTCCCAGTTGCCAAGTCGCTGGCACTCTCCCAAGCCGCCAAATTGGGCATCAAAGCATAGACCACCAAGCGCCCCGAGATCTGTCCACCATACAAGCCCACCGCGGCAAGATTGCTCCCATAAAACTGATTGATGCCTTCGGGCGATGCCCTGCTGCTGCAGGTGAAGGTGTAGTTCAAGGCATAGTCCCCCTCAAAACAATTGGGATAGGCTTTGAGTTGCAAGGTGGTGTTGGTGTTGACCCAAGTGGTGCAACTGAGCACAGCCGTGCAGTTGCTCAAAGGCTTGTCCGTGCTGTCGGTGAAGGTCGTGGGCCTGGAACTTTGTAAGCTCACAAACCCAGCGCCTGAATTGAATTGCCCCAAAGCACAATTGACCCCGCATGTCGTGGCCTGAGCGCCCGACACCCCCACGGTGTAGCCCACCCATCCGCCAGATTTGACCAAAGAGACCCCGCCCACGCCGGCCACCAGCACGGTGCTGGTGCTGTTGCCAGTGCCCGTGCCTGAAACCGAGGCAGGCGGAAAGTACAAATAACTGGCACTCGTGCCCGGGGTCACCACCATCGAGAGGGCTTGCGCTTGAAGGGACACCAGCAGTGAAGCCAGGCCCCAGACCACGCGCTTGATCACAAACAAAGCGTTCATGCAATGACCTCCTCTGCCCTTCAATGGAACTGCAGACCAATGTGCGGATTGGCACTGCTGCAACCCGCACCCAAATTTTGGATGTTGATCACATTGGAGGACGACTTGTAAAGACTGCCGCCCGTGATCGTGCCACTGGTCGCTGTTCCAGCCGAAGAACTCAAAGCAGTGACTTGCCCCACCGAGACCGAGTCAGCGCCACCGGCCAAGGCCGCGGCCAAAGCCGCACACG
Organism: uncultured Burkholderiales bacterium; assembly: GCA_903842945.1. Taxonomy (GTDB): domain Bacteria; phylum Pseudomonadota; class Gammaproteobacteria; order Burkholderiales; family Burkholderiaceae_C; genus Limnohabitans. Next base: position 2,878 of record CAIMNS010000003.1, on the reverse strand, counting down.
TGTCTCGGCCCATGGAGGCCCCGCCGATGGTGATGGCAAACGAGGGAGAAGCACCCGCTGCATTGCCTAAAATCTCCACAGCATTGCCCCAAGCATCGACGATGCGATCGGTCCCACTCAATTTCAAAGGCGCTGTCAACAAAGACATTTGCACAGGCGTCGCCGTGACCAAGGTCTCGTAGCTGCCCGTTGAGGCAAAAAATGACTTGATCTTGGACACCATGAAACTGATCGACTGAACCTCATCGCTCACGCGCGTGGCCTCCTCGGTTTTGGATTGCCTGTACAAGATCAATGCAATGCCCCCCGCAATGATGGCCAACACGATGATCAATTCGATCAAAGAAAATCCACGACTAGATGTTTGACGGTTCATGAGAATGCTCCTAAAAAGTTGATGCATCCACTTTAAGGATCTTTAGAGATCAACATCCTCTAAAAAAACATGAAGAAATGAAGGCTTTCAAATCAAGGCGCCTCATCATCCACCAAGCCACCCAGCAAAGACAGGCTCAAAGACCCATGGGCACCGATTCCACAATCTCAAACATCGCCCAATACACCCAAAACACCACGCCCCCCACCAGTGCCATCATCACATGACCCAAAGCATGCCCCAAAACGGTTTTGATCCAACGGTCCACCGATGCAAAAATATCTTTTGCAATGCTTTCATAGGCCCGTGGGGTGTCTCTGGACAAGCCATACACCAAAATCAACCAATGGTGTTGGGGATGAAGAATGACTTGTTCACACAAAGCCTGTGCAGGCGTCTTGCCCATCTTCAAAGACAACAGCAATGCATTGCATTGCTGCACCATAAAAGGCGTTGAACTTGAACGAATGGCTTGAACCGCTTGGGTGAATCCGCTGCCCGCTTGTATGAAGGCCGAGAGCGACCCTAAGAGCGAAGCCCCCTGGTAGGAGGCATACAACTGAAATGGAAAGACCCATCGATCCAAGCTTTGTCTAAAGGAAGGGGTCGCATTGGGCAAGAACCAAGACAAGCCCAGACTCACACCGAGCAGCACGATCAAAACCGCCCCCACCATCAGTCCCACATGATCACACACGAACGCCAGTCTCAAGGCCCCTTGTGGCCACAGAGCTCTTGGACGTGTGCTTTCAAATTCAGGCAACATTCGAACCGATAAAAAAATCAACAAAGCCATCAAGGTCGCCAAATAACCCAAAGGACGCAAAAGCGCTTGACTCAGACTTGCCATCAAACTCAAACGCGAATCTAACAAGGCAGCGGCACGCTCCAAGCCACTGTACAAGCGTCCACTTGAATCCCCCGCCTCGATCAACATCGACTCCGAATGGGGTACCCGTCCCTTCAGTTCAGAACCCAGGCTTCTCCTGCGAGCCTTCGCCCCTCCTTGCGGCCCAGTGGTAGGGCCCATCGCTTGCCCGCGCAAACCCAACAAGACCAAAGCCGTCAAGGGCAACAAGGGATGCTGGAGTCGATGGAACTCCTGATGCATGAGCTTCAAGGACTCATAAATGGGGATCCCCTCTTTGCTGAGCTTGGCCAACGCCAAGTACCAATCCCGCCGCAAGGCAGAGCCAATTCTCAAGCGCTGCCAGAACGTCAACTCAAGACGCATCAAGTGCCGCTCGCTCAAGCACGATGGGACCAATCCACCTCTCAATGTCCATGGGGTCGATCAAGCCTTGGTGCATTTTGAGCACCGCATGAGCGATCACCCCCACACCCAGGCCCTTTAAATTCAACGGAGCTTGGCTAAGCCAATGCGCTCTGGCAGCGCGCTCATCTCCTTGACTCAAATGCCCTAAAAAGATCTCATCTGGCACCAACAACTCTGCACAGACCGTGCGGCCAACGATCCCCATCTGTGCACACGCTTGACAACCTGGGCCCCGAACTTTGATGTGTTTCAAATGCCCGAAGCTTGAGCGCTTGACGCGCTCGTAGGTGGAGGGGGACACCTTGCCCGCTTGTCTGGCGTGCGCAAAGGAGAGGGCACAGCCTTGGCACAAGAGGGGCACCAAACGTTGAAAAATCACCCCAGAGATGAAGTGACGCATGTACAGCACCGACGAAGGTATCCCCATTTCTTTGAGTCTTGCAAAAATGCCCATGGCCTCGTACACATGCAAGGTGCTCAAGGTCTTTCTGCCCGACAAGACCAAGTGCTTGATGTTCTCCGCGCTGTCTTGGTCATTGACTTCCCCCACCATCACCACGTCCGGGTCTTGCCTGAGGGTCGCAGCGACGTACTTGGTGTAAATGGAGCCGCTCTCCTTGTCGACCCAATCGCGCCGGTGTTGTGACACGCCCATTTGGCACGCCGATTTGATCAAGTACTCGACGGGCTTTTCAACCGTGATCACCTTGATCGATCGCCCCCGACTGATGTACAACTTTTCGATGAACGCTTGCAGCGAGGTGGATTTGCCACTGTTGGTGGGGCCCACCAAAAAGACAGCCCCTTGCGAACCCAAGAGCATATCGTTGATGCAATCGATGTGCACCTGCTCGTAGCCCAAGGCGTGCAAAGGCCTTAAAGTCTCCTCGTCCATCAACAACAACCGAATGACCACATGAAAGTTACCTGCGGGGTGAATGGGTGCACTGCTCAAACGCAGTTGCACGTGTTGACCCCAGGCGGAGAAGTGTTCGATGACCGCCTCCTTGAGTTGTTTTTCATCCCAGGACACGTCTTTGTTGTCCGCATCGGCATGCACGCCATACAAGACATTGCACATCTCAAGGGCTCTCTTGGCAGAAATATTGGGCTGCTCGAGTCGCTCGCCATGGACCCTAAAAAAAACCTGCGCATAAGCACCCCGGGTTTCAATATGGATGTCACTGGACTTGGCTTGGATCGCTTGATCAATCAACTCCCAGGCG
>CAIMNS010000002.1 GCA_903842945.1 uncultured Burkholderiales bacterium | reverse complement strand
TCATTAAAGTTTTTATTTTTTGCAAGAGGATCAACCCTTTTAATTGAAACCAGCATTGACTTATGTCAATGCTTTTGCTCATGATTCAACACTTAAGTGTCTATTGGCGCTTGAGGTTCATGGGCGGGTCTCAGTGCGCAATCGCGACCGACTTGACCTGGGCCCACAGGTGCATACCGACACCAAGTTGGAGGTTGACAAAGGCTTTTTTCGTGATTTTTGCCAGCAAATGATTGGATCCGCACTCCAATTGAACAAGGCATTGAAAGGCGCTGTGACCTTGATCTAGTCCAGTGATTTTGCAGGCCAGCAAGTTCTGAATGCTGGTGTCTTGAGGCTTGCTGAGCGACAGGCTCACATCTTTGGCCAGTATTCGGACTTTGATCATCTGATGGAGCGAGAAATTTTGATTTTCGATCCACAAACCATGTTCCTCAAAAGCAATCTTGGCCAGGTTCCATTCGCTTGAAATCTCTTGAACTTGTCCCGTGATCAGAACACTTGTTTGGTCTCCAAAGTCAAAGGGTGTGTCCAGCGAGGACATCAAGTCAAGGGTTGCCCCTGCGCACAGGACTTGTCCGCGTTCTAGAATCACCAGGTGTTGTGTCAAGCGAGCTATTTCCTCAATGGCGTGAGTGACCAACAGGATGGGTATTTTGAGCTCAGACGTCAGCTTTTCAATCCATGGATAGATATCGTTTTTTCTGCTTTGATCCACTGCAGACAAGGGTTCGTCCAAGAGCAAGAGTTGGGGCCGCGTGGCCAGCGCTCTTGCAATGGCCACCCTTTGTCTCTCTCCACCCGACAGTTCGCTGGTGTGGCGCTCAAGCAGTCGATCCAGGCCAAGCAAATCGATGGCTTCGTTCAAAGCGACGCGCGCGGCAGGGGTTTTGGCTCTGCTGACCCCGAACTTGAGATTGCCCAGTACATTCAAGTGAGGAAACAGACTGGCTTCTTGAAAGACATACCCCACTTCTCTTTTCCAGGTGGGGACAAAAAGCTGACTTGGACTATGGAGCCAACGTTTTTCTCCAATTTCAATCCTTCCAATTGCTTGGCTTTCAAGTCCTGCCAAGCATCTCAAAAGGGTGGTTTTGCCTGAGCCTGATGCGCCAAAAATACCGTGGATGCCGCTGCCAGGTAGGACCGTGTCGATGTTCAACTCAAAAGAGGCTCTTTGAAGCTGCAGTTGGATGTTCAAATCAAACACGTGCTGGCCTCGCTTGTCTTCTGAGTCCCGCCAGGGCCAAAAGGCAAAAGAATGAAAACACGAGCATCATGGCTGCTAGCCAATGGGCCTGAGCGTATTCCAAGGCCTCCACATGACCATAAATTTTGGTGGACAGCACTTGTGTTTTTCCGGGAATATTGCCCCCCAGCATCAACACCACACCAAATTCCCCCACGGTGTGCGCAAACACCAAAACTCCAGCAGTCAAGTAGCCTGGTTTTGACAAAGGCAACACAACATGGATGAAGGTATCGAGGGGCGAAGCTCTTAAAGTGGCCGCGACTTCAAGGGGCCTCGTGCCGATGGCTTCAAAAGCATTTTGCAGAGGCTGAACGGCAAAGGGCAAAGAGTAAATCACCGAGCCGATCAAGAGGCCGGCAAAGGTGAAATTAAGACCCTGCAGTCCCATGAGTTGCGTCAGGTGGCCGATAGGCCCCTGTGGGCCAAAGGACACCAGCAAGTAAAACCCCAAGACACTGGGTGGCAAGACAATGGGCATGGCGACGACCGAGCTCACGCAAGAGCGCAACCAAGTTGCACCCCTAGACAGCCACCAAGCCAAGGGGGTTGCGAGGACCAAAAGCACAAGGGTGGTGGTGCTGGCCAGTTGCAAACTCAGGCCTATGGCGCTCAGGGTGCTGTCATCCAAAAAAAACTCGAGCATGCTTGGGTCGTCTTTCAAATGTCGTACCCTGAAGACCTGATGAGGACTTTGATGTCTTGTCGTTTCAGGAACTGCAAAAATTGAAGTGCGGATGCATTCTGTGCGCCTTTGGTGAGCAAGAGGGCTTCTTGCTCGATGGGGGTATAAAGTGATCTCGGCACAAGCCAAAATGAACCCGCTGAGTCACTCTTTTCTGTGGGCAGCTGTGAGCCTGCAATGAAACCGAGTGGGATATTTTGAGAAGACACATATTGAAAAACTTGGGTGATGTTTTCCGCCAAGATCATTTTTGATTTGAGCTCTTGGCTCAGTCCAAGGTGTTCAATCGTTTCTTGTGCAGCTTGGCCGTAGGGGGCGAGTTTGGGGTTGGCCAACGCGATGCTTTTGAATCGGCCACGTTGAAGGACCAAGCCTTTGTTGTCCACCAAAGTCGGGTCTTTGCTCCAAAGGATCAGTTGGCCTCTTGCATAGGTAAAGTTGGAGGAGGTGATGCCTAAGCCCTCGCTGATCAATTTGCGCGAGGTTTGGGTGTCGGCTGATAAAAACACATCATAGGGTGCGCCAGATTTGATTTGTGCGTA
>CAIMNS010000001.1 GCA_903842945.1 uncultured Burkholderiales bacterium | reverse complement strand
TCAATAGATTATTAGTCGATTCAATTTGAGACTAATCAGATCTTTTCAACAGAGTTTGTACTTCAAAAGCACCACCAAGTTTCGTGTAACACGACACTAGATCTCCGTGAGAACCCACGAGCACGGTAGCCCCGCCGAAATCAAACCTGACTCTACGATTAGTGCGCAGAGATAAAAATCGGTGGAATCCTTAAAGACCCCAAACTTAGTTCAAAAGTTCAGTGAATCTATGGACTAATTGATATATTCAAATGAATTACTGCTGAGGGAGTTCATTACTTTGATCGATCTTGTGTTTGAAACCGAGCGCCTTTTGGTAAGGCGCTGGCGCGATTCTGACTTGCCTTACCTTTTGTCGGTTTACGGCGATGAAGATGCAATGAAATGGGTGGGGGACGGCAAACCCCTCAACGAGACGGAGTGTGCGGAGTGGCTCAATGTCACAAACCGAAACTACACGAACTATGGTTATGGCATGTTCGCTGTGGAGTTGAAGTATGAATCAGGTGTGATTGGGTTCTGCGGCATTGTGCATCCAGGCGAGCAAGAAGAAGCTGAATGCAAATATGCCTACCTACGGCGATTTTGGGGGCAAGGTTTTGCAAGTGAGGCTTTGGTCGGTCTCATCGGCTACGGCGTCACAAGACTCGAATTGCTGTGAACTTAAGACTTTCAGAGCCAGCTGCTGTCGCCCACATCCCCATCGATCACTTTGATGGCTTAGACACCTTCGATGATCTACCACGAGATGGTAAATGTGTCGCCGATTATTGGTTCTAGACTCCTAACATTATTTAAAAGAACTGTTATTGAGTCACGCTGACTTTTGAGAAAAGCAATGAGCCACGATTGCATTGGCGTGACCGTGTCCGAGACCATGCTCATTCTTTAGCCAATTTACAACTTCCATGTGCTTCATGTCTTTTTGTTTTTGAACAAGCTTGAGCCAGTGTTCAATGGGTTGTCCGTATTTTTTTTCGATGGATGGAAAGTAAGAGACAGGTCCAGTGGCATTTTTTTGTTCACTCATCTGAATTCTTTCAAAAAAATTTAACCTTCAAACAGGCATGCAAAAGACAGCCAATTTATTCCCGTCTAAATCTCGAAAGTAAGCGCCATAAAATTGGGCTCCGCGAGCACCAGGTGCGCCTTCGTCTTCTGCACCTAGAGCAAGAGCCTTTGCATGAAGCAATTGAACTTGCTCTGGATTTGCGGCTGTAATCGCAACCATAGAGCCATTCCCAATGGTTGCGACCTGACCATCAAAGGGCTTCATGACACTGAACATAGGCTTATCAGCAGACACGCCCCATCCTACGCCTCGCTCGCTTTTGAAAAAAGGTTTTGCATTCAGTACGCTTAGAAGTTCACCGTAAAAATGAACTGCTTTTTCTAGATCGTTAGTTCCTACACATGTATAACCAATCATGTCGCTTCCTTTGAATGTTAAAAAAAGTAGGTTTCAATTTGGTGGTCTCACCATGACTTGAACCTAGGTTGAAAAGATTATTAGTACAATAAATTTTAAACTTATCAGATCTTTTCTCTCAATTTTGTCCTTTTAAAGGACAACACCAACTGTCGTGTTAAACGACACTTGATCTCCACGAGAACCCACAAGCACGATCCCCACGCTGAAAGCAACTTAGAACAACAGTTTTTGCGTAGCCGCGAGAAAAGCGAGCTTTAATCAAATTGGCAAGGTCACAAACTTTATTCAAAAGTTCTAACAATTGAACCCAATCGTTTGCTCAAAATTCTGATAACAGCGAAACTCAGCTGTGAGTTTTACTAAATTCAAATC